>CAITKI010000001.1 GCA_903892905.1 uncultured Microcaldota archaeon
GGAGCATTGTGAATCTCAGGGAGTAAATGCAAAATCTGCGCAGTGCTTCCTAGCGGAAGCACTTGCTTTAACGACAGGAAGAAAAATTACAAAAATGAAAGGCGGGCAAAGACTTTTAATTGGTCAACGCCCTAGGAAGAAAAATCAGGAGGGCCAGCGTCAAGTTGCCAGAGCAACTTGGCGAGTTCTCCAGCCCTGCTGGAGAATTGTTGAGCGGAGCGCCGCTCAACATGTTTTTGAGCTAGACGAAGCCGAAGCTCAAAACCCGAGCACTAGAGTGCGATGTGCATTTTGCAGAGGCAAAATGCATCAGACATTTTCGCTGAGGCGAAAATGCTGAGGGCCAGGGCCGAGATTTGAACTCGGGCGAAGAGCTCCACAAGCTCCCATGCTACCAGGCTACATCACCTTGGCCACTAGAAGTCATTTGGAGGGCATCCATATAAAAAAGATTGGTTAAAGGCAACAACATGCTCAAGCGCCTGTATACCATAAACTTCATAGACGCATTCATAGTGGGGGCCACCACGGTGATTGTGCCGCTTTTGATGGCCTCGCGCGGCATAGACATCGCCACTATCGGCATTGTCTTCGCGGCGGCGCCTTTTGCCAAGGCAGTGGTGCGCCTCGCAAGCGCGGGCATCGCGGATTCTTTCGGCGACAGGGTAATCTACATCGTGGCGTGCATTGCCAATTTCCTGGAGACCACTACGTACATGATTTCCTCCACCGCCTCAGGGTTTGCAGCTGGAAAGCTTTTGGACGGCGCGCGCGAGTCTTTCATCTGGTCCACGGTGCGGCCCAGCCTCATGGCAGCCTCGCCTGAGAAGAAGCATTTCGCCTTCACTGCGCTGCTTTCGGGAAGGTTTGTCTACAATGCGCTTGGGAGCCTGTCGGTGGGCGCGCTTTTCGCGTTCGGAGGCTTTGAACTGCCCCTTGCCGCAATGGTGGCGCTGTCGGCGTACATCCTTCTTTCCTCGCTGCGCCTGAAAAACATCCACAGGGCAGAGACGCACGCGAAGCTTTCGGATTTCACGCCTTTTGGCAGGAGCCGCAAATTCTATGAAATCGCGGGCCTCTTCACGCTGGGAAGCGCGTTTTACAGCGTGGCGTTCTACATGCTGCTGCCGCTTTACTTCGCGGCCAGGGGCTTCACGCTTGCCGAGATAGGCCTGTTCTACGCGGGTTACTTCCTGATAATGGGTATCATGCTGCATTTCATGACGCGCCACAAGATAACCATGGGCGCGGCAGCGGCAGGCGGCGCTGCAATTTACTGTGCGGGCCTGGCAGGAGTGGCGTTCGCCCCCACCAGCCTCATCCCTGCATTCTTCCTTTCCATGGCGCTTGGCGATGCCGGTCTGGCGGTGATTTGGGAGCAGATAAACTTCATCGCCGCAAAGGAGAGCAAGAAGCGCGCAATCGACCTGTCCTTGTTAGTCACGCCGAGCTTTTTCGGAGTGATGGCAGTCTCAGGCGTATCGGGCCTGGCTGTTGCGGCATGGGGCTATGCGCCGTTCTTTGCCGCGCTTGCGCTTTCAGAGATAGGCTTTGCAGCCTGGTGCGTGCGGCTCGCCTCGATGAAAGATTAAATAGGGGAAGGCACAGATATTGGAAGCACACTGATGATAAGACGCAGGTTTGCTGACGCCGGTCTCCGGCTATGATTTCAATCTGGAGCTTTGAGGTGTGCATAATTAGCAAAAGATGTAGGAACCTATATAAATTGGGTCAACCATAATAGCACCTACGCCTTTTGCAGAATCTTTTCTGCCAGAGAATTTGCTCCATCAGACTGGGTTTGCTGCAAATGGCAAGTGGGAGTGAGAGCATGACAGCCGAAACAAAAACCGAAATAATGAATGCGTGGCACAGCTACCTTTCAAACATGCAAAGGCGCCACAAGAAGAACGAGGGCAGCACTGCACAGGACGAGGACTACCGCCTTGCTTTCAAGGAGGGGATAATCAACCATGATTCCCTTTCCAAGAAGGAGAAGGTCGAGCTCCTGTCCTACATGGGAATGGCCTGAGTTGCTTTTTTTCATCCGGAAAAAAGAATTTGGCAGCGGAAGCGCTTCACTTTTTCCTGCAGAGCCTTTCCCAGACTGAGATTTCGGGGTTTGAAGACATTTTCCCTGCCGTGGACAGCACAATAAGCGCCTCTTTGTCCTGCCCAAGGTGCCACAGGGATTTTGCAAGCAGGAGATAGGCGTCAACAAGCGTTTTTGAATGCCCGTCAGCCAGCGCGTAGGAATGTTCCTCAACGATGTTCTGGCAAATGGCTGCAGCTTCCGCAAAGCCGCTTCTGTCGGTGTAGGTTCCCCGGTTGAAGGAGCTTTCAGCCTTGATGTAAAGCTCGATTGCCTTTTTTGCTTCAGGTGAAACACGAAGCGGCGCACGGCGCTGAAACTTGCCGTTGCCATCGGACGTCGGGACTGCTTTTATTTGCTTCATCATGTTGACACCGGATGAATTGTTATAATAAGAGTTTAAATGGATTTGCATGGCGCCATTATAAACACATGATGAGGATGCCTTGCGGTGATATCAATGGCAGCTAAGAAAAAAGCAGTGAAATCAAAGGGAAAGAAGAAGAGATAATCAATACTGGGCGGCAGCGCCGCCATTTCTGTTTTTGGCATCAGAGTCAAGTCACGTCATCACAAGTGAGTCAGGGTCGTAATGCTCATCATATGCCGAGTGGATATCACCTGCAACATTAAATAAGCTGGGCAAGAAAAGCCTGCCATGGAAAAAACTGGAAGTGGCGCGCAGGGCAGACGCCTTGGGCTGAACCGCGAGATTTCGGCGTACCTTGACCTTGCAACCTGCCTGCTCATAGTGGCATTCCTTTTTTATCCGTCATTTTTCGCTTCATTCATCGATGCGAAGTTCCTGGCAGCCATGGGCTTTGTTGCGCTCCTGATTATGCTGGCTGGGAGAGGGGTTCTGGTGATGCTCCTGGCAGTGGGTCTAGAAAAATTCGGAGATTTTGCCAAAGCATCGAAAAACAGCAGCCTCGTTGCAATCCACCTGAGCGCTGAAAGAATGCTTTATTACAACTTCTTGGCGTTTACCGAGGGTCTGTTGTGGGCAATACCGGCATTCCTTCCGATATATGCGCTGCATTGGTATCTGCTTGGGCCGGCGAGGGCAGCACAAGGCAACACGCTCACTCTGATTGCGAATGATGCAATGGCGCCCATCTGCAATTCCTTGCTGAACTGCCACGGCGATAGTGCCTATCTTGCATTTACAATCTCAATGTTTTTCCTAGCTTCCAGCTATTTCGGGCTTTTTGCAATGAAGAAACTAGGCATCAGCCTTGGGCTGGCGCTCGTGAATGATTCGGATAAGCTGACATTCTCAAAGAGCCAGATTTCAATCGAAGAGGTAAGCAGCCGGCTGGCAGCCAGGCAGGAGGAAAACGAGGCGATAGGCATGTACCTTCATTGGATACGCGCCTATGTACGTGAAGAGGCCGAATGATCACAGCAGATCTTCAGGCTTCCTGCCCGCAAGCTTCGCCTTTGCCAAAGTTATGGTGAATGTCTTGTCCTGCTCCTCAAGCAAGTGCACCGGGAAGATGAACCAGCCGTCGCGGTTCACGCGCCAGCCGATGAGGTAGGTGATGCCTGTCACCTCTTCCCATTTTTTCATGGCAGCGGCCTTTTCCTTGGGGAACGAGAGCGAGCCCGACTCCCATGCCTTGCATTCTATTGCATACTGCCTTCCCTGCTTGAAGGCAAGCAAGTCAGGCGAAAGCGAGTTCACGCCCGAGCCTGCCGCGCGTATCACCTCAAAGCCGTGCGTGGAGAAGAAGTGTATGAGCTCGCGCTCCGCGCGCGCGCCTTTCTTGTATGTGCCGAATGCCATAAGGGAAAAACGCTGAAAAGAAATAAGAACAAGGCAGTAGCTGGGGAAAAATAAAAACAGAAAAAGGATGGATGCCTAGACTGAGTCTTCCTCTATGCACTCCTCGCACGTGAGCTTGCCCTCCTCGCGCGTGAGCTCCTCGGAGAAGCAGCCGCATATTTCGCAGATGCCCGTGTAGTATTCATTCGGCTTGCTCTTGCGGATCTCCTGCATCTCGGAAACCACGTCCACCATGCCGGGGTAGACGCGGAGCAAATCGCCTTCAGTTATGATGCCGACAAGCTTGCCTTTCTTGTCCACCACGGGCAGGCGCTTTATCTTGTTCGCGCGAAGCGCGGACGCGGCGGATTCCACGCGGTCGGACGCCTTTATCACTTTCAGCGGCCGGCTCATGACAGCGGAGAGCTTGGTCTTTTTTGGGTCCTTGCCCGCGGCAATCACCTTGTAGACAATGTCGCGCTCGGTGATGATGCCTTTTGCCTTGCCCTTCTGCATCACTATGATCGAGCCGATGGATGTTTTCCTAAGGAGCCTTGCGGCATCCACCACCAACTTGTCTGCAGGAAGCGTGAATACTCCGACCGTCATGCATTGGCCTACGCGAACATCCATTTTCATAGCGACACCTCGAAAAACAGATTCGCGCCTAAAGCTTATAAAACGAACTTTGGCGCGCAATAGGCTCGACTGCGGGGTGCTCCACTATTTTCGGGGTGAGCGGCTTGTGCGTATACGCCTGCCTGTTGAGCAGCTTCGAGACCTCTTCCCTCTTGCCAAGAAGCAGCGGGCGGTAGATGTATGAAAATTGCGAATTTTCAAGGGGCGTCACGACTTCGCCAGGCTCGATTTTCATCCCGAATTCCATGTCGCTTGTGCGCACCTGCCTTGCGTTTTCCCCGATGGGGATGGTTTTGATTTTCTGGATAAAGCCGTCCTCGTTCCCGATGGCCTTCAATGAAAAGAAGCTGGATTGCCTGTTGATTTGCAGGCAGGCGGCCCATTTGCCGCTGCATTTGTTCCACGCAAGCAGCTGGGGCATCGTGTGGACCCTGTTCTCAAGCCGCATGCCCTCCATTGTCCTTATGTTTGAATCTGGCTTCTGCGCGCGAATATTATACATAGGCATAGCAATCCCTCCACCTTCCCTTCCTGCCCACAACTGTTTAAAATCGTTTGGTGGGAAAAGGAAGCGGTGCGAACATGGAATTGCGGAGCTTCATGGCGGGGATACTTTGCCTTTACGGCGTGCAGGTCCTCCTGCCGGTGGCGGGAATTGCGGTGACCGTCACCACGCCAAATCCCGTCATCAACCTTGTTTTCGGCATAGTGGCGCTCGTGCTGGCATACTACTTGTTCAGGAACTGAAGAAGACGCGCTAATTTTTTCTCCAACTAGTGGTTCCGTCCTTCCTGTCCTCAAGCACGATGCCGGCTTTTGAAAGTTCCGAACGGATTGCATCGGACGCGGCATAATCCTTTTTCTTTCGCGCTGAGTTGCGCGCTGAAATGAGTGCGAGGACCATTTCGTCGAGGGAGGAGGGCGCGATGCTGAATTGCTTGCAGATTTTTTCAACTGCGCCAAGCGAGGCGCCGGCTTCTTTTGCCTCTTGCATGGGCAGCAGGTTGAAGACTCCCAGGAGCTTTTCAAGCGTGGCTGCCGCAGACGTCACTTCCTGCGCGCTTGCGCTTGCCTCTGAGCACGCTCCGCTTATTTTCCTTGAAAGCGCGAAAAGAGATGCCATTGCTGTTGGCGTGTCAAAGTCGTCGTCCATTGCCGCGATGAATTTTTTCTCCGCCTCTGCCGCCGAAGCGGCAAGCTTCCCGTCGCCCTTTGCTGATGATGAATAGGTGCGCGCGGCTGAAAGCGAGGAGTGCAGCGAGGAAAGCGCGCTCCCTGCTGCTTTTACCGCATCTTCTGAAAAGTCAATCGGGCTGGAATAGTGAGAGAGCAGGAACAGCGTGCGAAGGGGCTGTGCGCCGTATTTTTTCAGCCCGTCCTCGATGGTGATGAAGTTGCCCAGCGACTTTGCCATCTTCTCGCCATCCACCGTCAAGAAGCCTGTGTGGATGAAGTAGCGCACAAAAGGCTTGCCTGTCGCGGCCTCGGACTGCGCGATTTCGTTTTCATGGTGCGGGAAGATAAGGTCGCGCGCGCCGCCGTGTATGTCAATGGTGTCGCCAAGCAATGACGTTGCCATTGCAGAGCACTCTATGTGCCAGCCAGGCCTTCCATTGCCCCAGGGCGAGTTGAACGTGGCGCCCGGCTCCTCGCCCAGTTTCCAAAGCGCGAAGTCCTGCGGATTTTTCTTCTCCTCGTCCACTTCAACGCGCGCGCCTGCTTTGAGCGTGTCGGATGCTTGATGGGAGAGCTTGCCGTATTCCGGGAATTTGCCGACGTCAAAGTAGACGCCGGTAGACGTCTTGTACGCAATCCCTTTCTTTTCCAGGCGGGAGATGAGCGCGATTATTTGCGGGATGGAGCCGCTCACGCGCGGCTCGATGTCAGGCTTCATGATGCCAAGCGCCGTGCACTCCTTTTCGTACTGCTTGGTGTACTTTTCAGACAGCACCGCGGGCAGCACTTTCCTTTCCTTTGCCCGGTTGATTATCTTGTCGTCGATGTCGGTAACGTTCTGAACGAAGCGGACATCGTAGCCCCTGAAGACGAGGTAGCGGCGGATGGCATCGAACGACACGAAGGTGCGCGCATGCCCCAGGTGGCTGGCGTCGTAAGGCGTGACGCCGCACACGTACATGTTCACTTTCCTGCCATGAAGCGGCGTGAACTCCTCCTTTTTCCCGGACAGCGTGTTTTGTATCTTCAAATTTCCACCAAACCTGGCGCTTCAAGAAAGCTAAACCACGCGGACTTCCACGCTCTTCTTCGCATAGTTGAGCACGTGCGAGTAGTCGCGGTAGTGCTGGCTCACTGTGAGTTGCGCGGCATATGTGCCTGCAGGCGTCTGCGAGTTTGCGCACAATGAAAAGCTCACTGTCTTTTCAGCCTGCGCGGCAAGCTCGCCTATGCGGATTTCCTTTATCTTGGCAATGCTCACGTTTTCAAATCCCAGCGGCTTTGGGACCTCGACTGCCATGGACATCATGAGCGGCGCGTCGGATGCGTTTGCCACTGTCACTAAAAGCTCCAGGCAGTTTTCCTTCCTGGCATTCAATCGGACGGGGCGCAACGATGTCGAGACGTTGAAGGGCAGGCCTTCGCGCGCAGGCGCCTCCTTCTTTCCCATCAGGTTGTCAAGAATACCCATAAGACCATTCCTCCAATTTTAGCATGAATTGCTCACTTTTTCCTTCCCTTCTTTTTTGCGTTCATTTTTTTAGGCTTTTGCCTCGTCTGCGCCCTGCCCTGCATTGAAGGCGGCGCCACAATCTGCGCTGAAGCATCCGCAATCCTCTGGAAATGCGGCACGTCCTCAAGCGCAAGCGAGAAGAACACGTAGAGCAGGCAGAAGAGCGAGCCTGTTTCAAACAGGCTGGATACGAACCGCGCCAGGTTGGCAGACATGCCAAGCGGCGTGCCGAAAAGCTCGATGGAAAAGCCTATTGCAAAGCCAAGCGAGGCATACCCCAGGAAGTACGCGTGCTTGACAGCGCGCCATTTCGTGAAGAAGAAATGCACTGGAAGCCGCTGCTTTGCCGCGTTCCAGTAATGGCGGTAGTAGATGAAGATGAAAAACGCAAGCCAGGCAAGGAGCGCTTTTACAAGCAGGAGCGGGGAAATCAGGTCGGACGCGTTCAATGGGAGTGCCATGAGGCACTTTCGAGGGCAAGTAATTAATCTGTTTGCCCTTTCAGGGAAGCTTGTCCGTGGCAAGGTGCGAGCAATAGCCCAGCAGGAAAGCGCCTGATGTCAGCGCGCCGAAAAGCAAGTAGCATGCGGCTGATGCAACAAGCGCAAACGGAGCGCTGTGCATCACGCCCCTGTGGCGCGGCCGAAAGAGCAGGTCCAGCACGACAAGCACCGCCACTATTGCGGCAAATGCCATGGCAAACTCCTGCAAGCCCTTGCCTTTTGCAAAGGAGATGGAATAGGCAGCTGCAATCACTGAGAGAAGCGCAACCACGTATGTTGCCTTGGACGCCTTGCTGTTCCGAATGTCCAGGTCGGGCAAAAGCGAGGCGGCGGCGGACACTGCGCAGAAAATGGCGGCATCCGGCAGGCTGAAGCGCAATAAATATGCAGCAATTGCGCCGCATGCGACGCCTATGAAAAGATGCGCACGCCAGTTCATTTTCTCGCCTCGCGCAGCTTTGGTGCGCGCACCAGTTAGTGCGCCGCCCAGTGTTTAGCATCAATCGGTACTTCTTAGGACTGAAGAGAAGTGCTTCTTGTAGTGGCTTATGTGGTGCGACTGCTCCTGCTCGGACATCTTCGAAAGGTTGGATGATAGGTTCAATATTTCGTGGTATGCCTCGCCGAATGCGCCTTCCGCCATCAATACCTCTTCAGGCGTGCGGCACTCGGTCGCATCGCAAAGCATGGCAAGGTAGCGGAGCTGCGACAACGCCTCCTCGCCCCGCGCAGTCAGGCGCGCCTTTTGCCGCGCGCTTCCTCGCAGGCGCTTTTTCACCGACATGAAAAGGGAAAGCAGGTAGTCGTAGATGGATGCAAACGTTCCCGTCTTTTGAGCGGAAGACTGCGTGCGCACTGTTGCAAGCGCGGTGTCGAACATGATGTTGGTGGACGCCACAGTCTGCTCGGGAAGGAGGAGCTTTGCCTCGCGCAGCGGGTCGATGTAGGCGTCCTCGCGCTCTAAAGGCGTGCGGGGGAACCTGGGCTTGTGCACTTCCTTTGGCTCGCGCTCAAGCTCTACCTGCTGCTGCACAGCCCTGCTGGGGCTTGAAATCATTTCCATGCTGGTCGCGTATCCATATTTGCCGGGAAGGTTTAAATAGAGAACGTCGCATAAGGAAAGCACGGCGATTTGATGGCGTTTTTGCATGAAAATAGCTGCTTTTACCACAACCATGCAAGGCCCAATCCGCCAGAAAAATTGGAAACGCGCGAGGTTTAGATATGTTCTTGTTCCAAACAACTAAAGCCAGTACCGGGCAAGCAGGCAGCGCCAAGGCAGACCTTGAAAGACTGAACTCAATCGCTGGGATTCAGCAAAAGCGCACCGGCTTTTTCTTTGACGCAAACGCCACAGCATATCCCGGAGCAGTCGTGATGCCGCCGCCAAGCAAATCAATGTCAATTATTTCCAGTATGCAATACGTGGAGGCCCAAAGGCTATTCATACTCGCATCAGACAAAGCAACGGCAAGAGATGGCATGGCTGCCAAAGCTACAGCAGGCTCAAGTGAGAAGAAAAATGCACTTGCTGAAGCTGCGTGCTACAGGCAGGCAGCAGCTCTCATTGCAAACAACTTTTGGGAAGAGATATTGGCAAGGTACGACAAGGACCATGACGTAAAAAAGGCTTGGGACGGCCTGGCTAAAGGAGACGGCGGCAGGGAATTCCTTACAAACATGATGAACATGCGCGAAATCGCAGTTGGCAGGTATTTGAGCGGATACGCCTCAGAACTATGGCAGGGGCTCAAGGACTATTCAAACTCTGCTTATGGCAGGGCAGTGGAAAGGTTGCCCGCTGCCTTTGCAATGCCGCAGCCCGGGACAGGCGGGGCTGTCGTAGCCAGCGTGGTTGCAACCGATATATTTCATGGAGTCATAAATGCCGCCACAAATAATGGGTCGCTTTATAACGGAAAGTTTTCTGATTTTTGGCCGATAGCAAAAGAAAGCGCGAAGGGGCTTTGGAAATTTTCAAAGGACCTGTTTGTCCCTTACTTCAACTCGAGGGAAGACTATACGGCTGCGCGCGAGACTGTGTTCCAGGTGCCCATCCCCGAGTCAGTAGAGCGGCTGGCAAAGCAGTTCACAACCACCTCAATAGATGCAATATTCACCATAAGCATTGTGGGTGGGTTTGTGGCGGGGGCTTCCAGGAAAGTCGGGCTCAACCTGGTGCGCTTTGCCGCAATAGACGCACGCACAAACCAGCTGGTCAAGGCAGGTGTTGCTGCTGAAAGAGCCGCAGAAACCGCAAAATTCGAAGTGGATGCAGCAATAGCTGGAAGGGCATTCAAGAGTGAAAACGAGCTCACTGCTTTTTTGAACAAGAAATTCAAGATAAACGTGTCGACCCCTGCCGTGGCCAAGGAGCTTACGCAGGTCCTTGAAGATGCAACCCGCGCCCTTGCGATAAAAAGATATGGGGCTGCAAGCGAAACTGCGATGGAGAGCGCCAGAAACGAGATAAAGCGCATATTGCTCCGTCAAGCGGATAAAGAGAAGATCCTGAAGCCTGGCGAGATGCGGAAATACCTTGAGGATGAGTTCAACAAGCTTCCAGGGATGCCAAACATCGAGATCAAAGTGACAACAACCAGGCAATTTGCGTCAAACGCAGCAGGCTATTATGCCAAAAAAATGATAAACGGGGTTGACAAGGCAAAGACAAATATTCAGCGGGGGGTGGGAATCGCAGGAATATATGTCGGGAATGGCATAGCTTACATATCCAAGGATGCCGGCTGCGCTTTCGTTGATGGATGGCGTTACCTCAGGCTGACGCTGGGCAATGACTATGTTTCAAGCTTGTCAGACCTCAGAAAACAGGCGCTGTCGATTGTTGCCGAGCGCCTTCCAGGCGATGCAGGCGCAATCAGGGAAGTAAATGCGCTGTTCAAGCCAGCGGAAAAGAGTATTGCTGATTTGGCAAGCGCGGAATTTGAAAAAATATGCCCGACCCCTCTGGCCTCCTTGAACAAGCCGCTGGCAGCTGTGGCAAGGGAAATGCTCGACATGAGGATTGGCCAGCTTGTCAAAAAGGGGGTTGCCGAAGACAAAGCAGTTGGGCAGGCGCTCGGGGAAATCAAGGATATATTTGCTGCTGCAAGAGGAAATGTGGTGAAGGACATTGAAGAGAGCATGGGGGGAATACTGCGCGATTCGAGGTTCGGCTTTGCGGCAGGCGACAACAGCATCTGGGATGTTGAAGTGATGATGAGGGGCTACAAGAAAAGCGCCAGCTATATGAAGTGGGAGGCTAAGCTTCCAGCCATGCCAGTTGGCAAAGCAATAGACAAGCAGGCCATGGATGAAATACAGAGGGAGTTCCAGGAAATAAAGGCAGGCTGGTGGGCTGGGCTTGGCGACATTGGCAGCGCATTCAAGCCGGCCTTGCTCAATGGGATGTTCAAGTCGACAGCAATCAAAATCGATGAGAAAAAAGCCGGGTTTTTGGCCAAGTATAACAAGGCACTTGAAAACGCGGAAGATATATTGAAGGGGAAGGCTGTGGGCGAGAGTGCAGCCAAAAAGCTTTTTGGGAAGGCGAAAACTTCAAGGCTGAGCCAGGACCTCTGGGCAGAGATGACGAGGCAATACAACGAACTGAAGGGCCTCATGGCTCAGCGTTCAGAAGCTATTGATGAAGGCCGCACTGCCAAGGCAGACCTCAATAGACTGATGGGCAGCGGGGCTGCTTCGGACGCCTCGCACGGCATAGCAGATGCCCGCGATATATTGGGGAGATCCACGGCAAGGATTGAGGACCTCAACAAGACGATTGATGCCAGGATAGATGCCATGGAACACGTGGCTTTGGCTGATGCTGAAATAACTGCGCGCACCGAGTTCATAAAAGAAATAAGGAAAGCCAACAGCTACCAGGGCGGAATTGCGCTCCTTGACGATGCTGCCCAGGGCGTTGCTTTCAGCAAGGAGTTTGTAAAGGCGTATGCGGTCAGCAAGACATTCTCACACATCAGGACGCAGGCTGGAAGGGTGAAATTCAAGAACGCCCTGCTTCCATACAGCGCGGACTTCAAGGCGGAGCAGCAGGTGATTTCCGGGCTCACCAGCCAGGTGAAGGAAGTCCAGCAGTTATATAGGGAGTGGCTAGGGCTCCAGGAATCAATCGAGGCTGGAGAAACCCAGCTTGCGGCGCTTGAGAGGAAAATAAGCGCGGCTGAAACCAAGATAGCCATGGCAAAGAACCAGCGCGTAACAGTTCCAGGAACCGATGCCAGCGCGCTTGACCACCTCAGGGCGGACAAGCTTTTGCTGGAAAAGCAACTCTTCAGCCATCGCGCTGCCCAGGCAGGAGTATGCGCCAAGACTGCAATCTACTGGACAGGGGCGGGACTTGCAGGCGGGCTTGCCTTTGAAGCAGGCGCGGCAAGCGTAGCCCAATTCGCAGGGGCATATGGCATATGGGCGATGTACAGCATGCTGCCTGAGCTCAAGCTGGTGCCCGTGGTTGCGCTGCCGTTCAAAGAAGCGAAAAGCGGCCGCAGGGACCTTAGCAGGAGAACTGGCCCCATCCTTCTCGTTGCGGATAAGGCAGTGGCAATAGAGGGCCTCCTGAAAAACGAGGAAAAAGAGATACTCGCCGGGATTGTGCCGGTCAAAAGCCTGGGAATCACGGCTATAGTGGATGGGAAGCCGCTTTCTCTTGAGAACGCGTTCATGAATTCGCTGAATGTCCTGAGAGAGGGCAAGGGGAAAACCGAGGCTGATTTACTTGCTGAGGACGCCCTAAACACCCAGCGCGTGCTTGCCCATTTGCAAAGCAAGAAATTGACAGTGCCAAATGAAGCGATGGTGCTGGAGCTTGATAATGTTTCGCAGGGGAGATCGGAAGTGCCTGGCCTGAGGCAGAGGGAAGCAAGTCAAGGTACTGCACCTGTAGAACAGCAGGCCCCGGCCCCGAAGCAGACACAGGCGGAGGCAGGCGGGAAACTGGCCTGGGCAGACGTTGCACTGAGCAAAGAAGACCTCGCCAATAATAATATCAAGCCGCTACTTTCAGATGCTGCGTTGCAGGAAAGATTCATTGCGAAAGTGAATCTGCTGATGAAGCAGAAAAGGTCTAAGGAACAGGCGATTATCGATGAATTGGACCTGGTGAGGAAATACGGAAAGGACATTCTTAGGTGATTTGATGAATGGACAAGCGCAAATCAAGCAGGTGCCTGTTACTAGCCTAGAGGGGCTGCAGTTCCGCCTGGACAAGAATGACTATGCGGGGGCGCGAGTCTACCTAAATGCAATCGAAGCAGGCGCAAGGAACTACAGAAATTACGCAAGCGAGCTTCAACCAAAAATAAAGGATATGCGGGCCATGATTGACGGCAACGTGCCTATTGATATCATCAAGAAAGCCGCGAACGGCCTAACTGCTGCCCTTAACCTGCCGCTGCCAGCAGTAAAAGCACCTGCGGATACCAATGAGTTCAGGGACACAATTGATGCCAAGAAAGCGGACACCAGCGGCGCAAGCAAAAAGGCCGAAAAAGCGCAAAAGCCTGAAAAGGAAGGGGTGCTGAAAGGCGAAGACGACAAGAACCTTACCGCCGCCCTTAGTGAGATCAAGTATTTTGTTTCCAGGGGCGACAAAGCCACGCAGGAGGACAGGAAGCGGCTGGAGGCAAGGCTTGAGAAGGTCGATGGAATTGTGGATTATTTTAGCCCTTTAAAAGAATATTATTTTTTTGAATCGAAGAACAACATCGCTGACATCAAAGCCCAGATGGCGAAGAATGGTGTACAGCATAATCTAAGCGATGATGATTTTAAAAAACTTATCAAAATTGTGAACGAAGGCTACCAGGTAGAGTGGTCTATCGGAAGCCGAAAATTTCATGCCAACCTTAATAATAATGGAAAAATAGTTTTTTACGAGATTCCTGGCTTGAAAGAGGCAATCAAAAAGGGCAATTATGATGGCGCCCGAGAGGCGGTTGAAGGCGCGTGCAAAAAATGGTTTGCAAAGGACGAATTGGCCCAGCTTTCAGGGAAAAAGGCGAATTATTATCTTGAACAAGAAAATTATGGCATTGCCGCAGAGCATGCAACGGAGGCAATAAGGCTGGACCCAGGAAATGCGATATTATACAGTTTGAGAGGGAGTATATACGCCGCCAATGAAACGTACGACAAGGCAATTGCGGATTATACAAAAGCAATCGGGCTTGACAACAGCAATTCCGATTATTATTCAAGCCGCGGCGACGCGTATTACGAAAGCGGAGAATACAGGAAGGCAATTGCAGACTATAAAATGGCAAAGGAGAACGCAGGCGATGGCGCCCCCGAGTATGTCGAGGATTTGAACAAACGGTTAGAGGCGGCGAATGGAAAGCTGGCTGAGGAAGGAAAAGCGCCTCAAAAAACCGAAGCCAGGGGAGGCGTGTCAGCCAAAGCCGGCCCCGAAGGCGCAGCCGAGCTTGTCAAGAGCGCCAAAAAACAGGTCCTCCCGATAAGCAAGGTGGGGGGTTTTTACGACCGTGAAGTCGCGAGGCTGGCGAACCAGACGGGCGAAAGCGTTGAGGACACCAAAGCAACTTACACTGAGGAGGAAGTAAACCGCGTATTCAAGAAGGCAGGGGACTACGTTGCACTGCAATCAGGCGGGAAGATTCTTCCGAAAGACTGGGAAACAAAGCTCATAGGCGGGGAGCTCAAGCTTGGCCAGCAGCAGCTTGCCATCCTGGAATCCGTCTGCGCGCTCTGGCTCGGAAGGACGGAAGCATATGCAAAAGCTTCGTTTGACAATGTCCTGAAGGCAGGGGATGCGAATTCCGCGCTTTTTGCGATATATGACAAGAAAACAGGGAAATCGCAGATAGTTGAAGAAATGAAGACGGATGGCAGGAAAATAGGCGAAATAGCCACCAAATACTGGAGAGACGTTGCTTTCAAGAAGATAGCCGGGGATGTGCCGGTTGAGGCAGCAAAGAAAGAGAGGGAATTGATAGGCGGCCCGATTGGGGATATCAGGAGCCTTTTGCCAAAACAGGATTTGAGAGGGACTAGATACGAAAAGATACTCGGCGGGCAAAAGCAAGAGCCGGCAGTTGAAACTTCCAAGGCAGACCTTGCAAAAGAGGCAGCCAAGGCAAGAATAAGCGAGCTTTGCAGCATCACAAACGACATTGGCGGCGCGGTGAAGCTCGGTGTGCTTATGGAAGGAAGCAAGAGATCCGGCTTGAGAGGGAAGGGCGCAGGAGGCAGGATATTCAAATCAAATGGCAATCTCTATGCCCTGTCTGCGGAATATATTGAAACCATGGGCGTGGCAGAAGCGCTTGTGAAGGCAGAGGGCAGGAAAATCGCAAAGTCAGAGGCGCCTCTTGAAATGGGCAATGTCCAGGAATTCAGGAAGGCCGCCATAGTGAAGGAACTTGTCAAGCTGGGGGCAGTGGAAGTTGATAAGAAAAACGTCAAGGTAAACATTTCCAATATTGACCAGAAAACAGCAATTCTTGGCTACCTGAAGGATGGGAAGTTCACGCCTGGCGTAAAGGATGCCCTGGAGAGCATTGCAGCGGGGGGCGCCAAGCTTGAGGCAGGCAAGCCGCAGGAGAAGCCGGTTGAGCGGCCCGCGCGGACCACGATAACGCGCATCGAGGGAAAAACAGCAAGCCCTCCGCAAATCAGCGTTACACCTGAGCAAAAGCGCGAAGGGCCGAGAAAAATTGAAGAGGCGCCAAAAGAAACCGAGACAACCCAGGTTTTGACAAAGGAAGTCACTGTGTTTGGAGGCGTGTTCCTAACAGAAAAAGTCACGCTTCCGCAGTGGCTTGAGAACCTGGGCAATGATGAGGGAGTCAAGGATGCGGCACAAAAGCTTGGCTCCGAGAAGCTGACTGCATATCTCAAGACGGTATCGGATGATATTTATGGTGACAAGCCCTCGGGAAAATACAAGCAGGGGGCATTCACGGCCGCGAAGCTGGCAAAGGAGCTGGAGGTCGAGGCTGTTAAGGATAGCAAGCCACAGCTGTACGATTTGCTTGTAAACAGCTACACGGATGTTGTTAAGGCGGTTATGGCGAATGGCAAGGATGTGATTGGCACTGAGCAGAAAGCCAAGGACGCCATAGACATGTTTGTCAGAGAAAAGGCGTATGAAGACAAGATGTATGACGACACTAACGATGCAGCAAAGTGGGCAAACAGGATTGTCCCTTACTACCAGGCCAGCCTGCTAAAATCGACGGCATAGGGTGAAACTATGGGCAGAACAGCATATGCAACTCCAAACTTCGAGGCGCCAGATGGACAGAAGGAGATGAGTCCTGAGGCCAAGCGAATCTTCAAGCAGCATTTTGATGCCCTCCAGAAATGCAACACGCTTTCAGAGCTTAAGGGTGGAATTGAGTGGCTGTACTCTTTTGCCAAAAAGATGGACGACCCCCAGGCGACCTCGCTTGTTGATGGCATATATGGGTATTACCTCAAGGCTGCGAAAGGCGCTGAAAGCAAGAGCCAGGACGCACAGGCAAACATCCTGAAGAACGTACAGAATTATGCGGCGCAGAGCAACAACAACCCTTTTTGGAAGGAGATTGAGGCGCAGCCCGCAGTCTCGCCAAAAAAAGGCAAGGGAGATGGCTCCACACTTCAACTGCAAAGCGATTACGATGAAAAGATGCAGAAGATCAAGCAAACGTTTTACATCCTGGACAATTACAACTACATGGACGACTTGGCCGGGCTCAAGAACATCTTTACTGTGCTGGACGGGCAGATCACTGATTTGAGCGGATTTCTTGCAACAGAGGCCAGCAATAAAGGAAAACAGGCTAAGGTCGCTGACCTTCAGAAGACAATGCAGACGGACCTAAACGAAATGGCAGGTGGTTCCCCATACTTCAACGGCTCGGTCAAAAATGGGCAATTCAACAGCGGAGAGCTTTTGGCAAGGGTATTGGCGCTGATAAATACAGTTTCAAGCATGAACACGATCGACTCTAGAATAAATATTTTCACCCAAAGCGGAAAGGCGACCCTCCCTAATGTCGCGCGCAATCCGACATCCGGCGCAAAGATAGAGGATTTTCAGAAGCTGGGGATTGCCATAAATGCTTCTGACCTTGCAAAAATCAATGCAATGCCGGATGGGGGAACGCTCTCTATTTCTGCGAATGGCGTCCAATACAGCATGACGCGTGCAGGGAATTTCATACAGATATCACGCAGCACCACGCTTTCGGCTGATGAAAAGGCAGATATCCGGAGAATGATAGGCGAACTCAAGAACAACCAGGCGGCACTTGACTATATATGCACCATGAGGTTCGGGTCGCGGGGAGAGGGGTTTGTCCCGGCATACCTGGCGCTTGGAATCACGCCTAAGGAGAATGCCAGCCAGGGAGATCACTATGCGTTCCTCGCAAACGAGATGCTTGATTCCTACAAGAAAATGGGTGAGTACGCATCCAAGATGGCACTTATGTACCCACAGGCGTATTCTGTCCTCATCTCTTCCAAGGTCGATGTGAAAAGGCCGGACTCGCTTGTTGAGACAAGGGATTCGTTTGACCCTTTTGCAAGGCTCGCCATGTTCAGGACAGTGCAGGACGGCGTGATACCCGGGACCATAAGCGATAATCTCCTCAGCCAAATGGTTCTGCGCGCAAATAACATGCCCGTCTCCACGGCAGGGCTTATACTGGGAAGCCAGAGCTTCTTCTATACGCTTGCATTGATGCCGGATGACGACTTGCGCCAGGCTGTTTTCAACCAAGCCACCACGCTGATTTCAAACATGTATGCAAACGCCACAAATGCAAATGGAATGCACCAGAACTATTCCAATGCGAGCAGGCTCATGAAAAAATTCGAGGAACTCAGCGCAAGCGGCACGCTGGTTAGCGATCTTGAAACAAGAAACTTCTATGGCTTGGAGCGGGGCCAAATCGGCGTCAAAACGCCATGGCAGGACATACGCTATGAGAGGGATTATTACATGTCCACTCTTGAGAGCTTCGCAAGGTCAACCCTCCAGCCGACGTCCCTGACCGGCTGGAGCATGTATACGCCGCAAGTTTTTCCAGGCGCTAGATACACGCCAACCAATGCCAAATACCTTTTCGACCAGGCGCATGGCGAAAAAACAAGGTATCTGAGGACAATGCCGTCAGCACGGTCGCTGACTGTGGATTACTCCCCAAATTCCCTGTATATGCAGGCTTCATACGGCATGATAATCGGCAAGATGAGCGATGCCTACAATGGCATATTGAAAGAAAAGATATCAAGGCTTAAGGTTTCCTCTGCAAGCGGATCGGTGCAGGGCAGCGGCACGTCCCAGGCAGGCAGAGGCGCCGCTGTGGATGCCCAAGCCTGGTTGCAGGGGTATGTGCCAGGGCAAAACATGTATCTGGAAGGGTTCCAGAACTGGAGCACCACGGTTGGGAGCAAATACTCGCCAGGGCAGTTCTCCAAATTTGACCAAGGCAAGTCAAATGAGACTTTCGTGCAGGCACAGGCCAACCAGATGAATATACTTGGCACCAATATCTGGCAAGGCTACCTGAACTACACCCGAAACAAGCAAACAAACCTCACAGACGATGGCGGCAACCCCACTACGATAGGCGGCATGGCAGACGAGCAGATGAACCGGTACATGAACATGTACCTCAATTCGACATTCCCCATGTCGCGCGACGGCACCTTGCTTGTCAACATAAGCGAATCAAGGGATGCCAAGCGGCCAGAGGCAACATCCACCGGGGCAGGAAAAGAAACGGACGAAAGGTATGATATCGACATATATGCCAAAAAGGGGAATACCTGGGACCACACCATAATCAAGGGAAGGTCGCGCGAATATGAGGAGAACGTGGCTGGCGAAAGCCAGACAGTAAGGGACGCTGTAAGCAAATATTTCACGCAACTCTATTCTGAGCTTGGGAAGCGCACCACGGTGGACGCTGCGGTTGAGGTCGGAAGGCAAAAATATGGCTGGGACAAGAACAAAACAGGCATTGGAACGGACAACCGCCTTGGAGTGATGCTCATTATCCAGCCTGGAATAAACGCCGCTGCAGCCGCGGGGGTGACCACCACTGGAGACGCTGTCGTGGCAGGAGCCCTCCAGAGCAAGTTAAACGTTGCATATGCAGGATTTTACTCGTTTTCAGACCGGGACGTAGCCATGCCCGCCACAGGCAGTGCCGGGTCGCCTTACTACCAGTTTGGCTTGAACAACTATTACATGCCATCATACGAGCTTGATGAAAAGCAGCCAAAAGGGACAAAGGACAGGATTTATGTAGGGGACGTAACCTGGCTTGCGATAGATAAATTCCGGGCATCAATATTTGGCGGCTGGAAAACAAGCGACAGGGGAGTCCTTGCAGGGGAGGACTTCCGCCTCAAAAATGCCAATGTTTCGTCCTTCGTGAGCTTCGACTCAACAGGGCACATAATGAACGGGATTGTTTCGGCTGGAGGCAAAACCGAGCGCGTATTTGGAATGGACAACGTGAACCTGCGCGGGCACGTCTATGCGTTGCAAGCGGTGGGCAACTTTTTGTTCAGCTCGGAACCGACGCTGGCTGCGTTCAAAGCCGCATTGGATGGCTATGGGCTGAAATCGTCATACCTTGGCGATGATGATGCCGCGGCAATTGGCAGGCTGGTGAATGAGGGGGATACCCATCACTTCACGCTTGATGGAAAGAAATACATGGTTAAGATGAAAGACGGCATGCTAAGCATGTACTCGGGCAATCCGCAGGAGCTTGGGGCGGCAGTATCCTATAGGGTTGGAAAAGGAACCATGACCATAACCTGCAACCTGAGGCCAGAGCAGTGGGGGAATGCTGCCATAGCGGACATCACCCTCAGAAGGCTGGTTGACAACTCGCAATCAATAGTAGATTATGTGAACACCATCCCTGCAGAGACACTGCTCGACCTTAAGCTGCGCGAGCCTGTGATGAGGGGCATCAGGGACAGGATCAGGCAGGTCGTTGCAGAGGCGGTCATGCTCAACCCAACAAATGATTTATACAAGAGCTTCCTCAACAATGTTTCAGTCGGCTATCGCGATGCCAATGTGGATTGGACGGTCACGGCTTCGACAAGCGATGATGCACGGACTTTCCTCACAGGAATGTTTAACTACAAGGACAAGATAGGGGTTATTGGCGGGTGGAAGGTGGGCGGAAGCCTGATGCCTGAAGGCATAGATTGGCTGGCTGGCACCAAAATACGCCTAGGCAAGGGCAATACTGCATTCTCAGTCTACGTTTCCCAAACAAAAGACAAGCGCATACTCGGGAATGTGGACGTTGCAAACATGAAGGTTGGCGCTGCGGCAGTGAGCTTTGGGAAGGATTATTACCGCGTTCACATCCTGGCCGGGCCGGAAAAGTTGAGTGGAATATTCAATATGGTGTCGACGGGGACGTCCGGAACGCTTCCAGATGGAACGCCTGGAAAGTTTTCAGGCACCCTGACAAGCCAGGAATATGGCCTAAGGGCTGCGCTCTGGGCGCCTGTTTTCCTAACCATGATATATAGCCACACCCAGATATCGGGGATGAACACCGATTTGCTGCAGAACGCCCTTTACGCGACTGCAAACCAATACGGGCTCTTCCCTGAGAAGATAAATATGGACAGTTTCCAGATGGATCTTTACTTCAAGACCGGGAAAAAATCATCCTTCTCCCTGACAGGGCAGATGTTCAAGATGAGAGGGAAGGAAAACCCCTGGGACTTCTACTTTGGAGGGAAATTCATCTGGAGCCCTTAAAGAAAAAAAGTGCGATTTTGAATGGACCCGGGGGGATTCGAACCCCCGGCCTCCTGATTTTTTGAGAACCCTTTTTCACTTTTCCGCGACGTGCAAAGAGCGATGCTCTTTGCGCGCACGTTTTGCTCCGCAAAACGTTCGACGCTTTTACGAGCGAGCGTTTGTTCGGGAGCGAGTAAAAGGGTTCATGCAAATCAGGCGCGCTACCACTGCGCCACAGGCCCATTATTCTGTCGGTACCTGGGGGTGAACCATCAGGGGGAAGCTAATGTTGTGCTTCTGCCCCCTAGGGTGCCACAGGCCCATTGTGGTCTTCTTGGAAAATAAAGGCTTTTTATAGGTACGCCCCAGAACTTCAGATATGGGATTCCTCGACTTGGTATCAAATGCGCTTCGGCCCAAGCCGCATGCCGACAGGAAGGCAAAATGCCCCAAGTGCAATGCGGACGTGGTGCTGGGCATGGAGCGCTGCCCTTCGTGCGGCACGCATATCGACTCGATGTTTAGGATTGAGTGCCCGAAATGCAAGACGGCAAACGACTTGAAGGCGGAAAAATGCTCCAAGTGCGGCTATGCACTGGCCGAGCAGCGCGCGCCAGGAGGCAAGGAGCAGTACCGCTGCCCCATGTGCGGCTATGTCGCGGACTACTACATGATGTCCTGCCCGTCATGCGGCGTGAAATTCATTTAGACGGAGCACACCTGCGTGCAAAGATGGCTCACTTGGCCACTTTTTTAAGAAGCCTGAACTTGTAGCCATAGTGGATGAGCCCCTCGGGCGAGTCCTCGAGGATCTTGCGGAATATCATTTCCACCTTGTCCCCGATTTTCACGTCCTTTTCCCCAACGCCCACCACCTGCGCGGTGAGGCGCGGCCCCTCAACAAGCTCCACGATGGCAAGCACGTAGGGCACCTCAAGCTCAAAGCCTGCAGGGCCTGCCGTCACCTCGGTGAATGAGTAAACTTGCCCCTTGCCGGAGAACTGCTTGAGCATTATCTTTCCCTTGCGGCGGCACTTGGGGCAGAGCTTGCGCGTGGGGAAATAGTTTGTTTTGCAAGTCTCGCACGCGCTTCCGGTGAGGCGGTAGCGCTCTGGTATGCGCCTCCATGTTATTGCAAGGTTTTCAGATGGCATGGTTATCTACCTCTAAGTGTCTCAATTAAGCGTCGTTTTTCATGATGTGGACGACAGCGGTCGCGCCGCTCCCTCCCACGTTGTGCGTCATCCCCACTTTTGCGTCCTTCACCTGGCGCGCGCCTGCTGTTCCGCGCAGCTGCCATACCACTTCGACAGCCTGCTTGATGCCTGTGGCGCCCACTGGGTGGCCGCAGCCTTTAAGCCCGCCTGAAGTGTTCACAGATATCTCGGCATTGAGAGCGGTCTTACCCGCAGCTGATGCAGGCCCGCCCTGCCCTTTGGGGAAAAAGCCAAGGTCCTCAATTGCCATTATTTCTGCAATGGTGAAGCAGTCGTGCACTTCCACGATGTCAATGTCCTTTACAGACACCTTTGCCTGCTCGTACGCCTTTTTCGCAGCCACCTTGGTGGCATTGAGCGAGGTCATGCTTTCGCGCGAGTGCAGCGCAAGGTAGTCTGATGCCTGCGTGGATGCGGTTATCTCGATGGGCTGCTCGCACACCTTCTTTGCCTTGTCCAAGGGCATGAGCACCACGACAGCCGCGCCGTCGGTGATGGGCGCGCAGTCGAAAAGCTTGAGGGGCGATGCCACGTACTTGCTTTTCATCACTGTGTCAATCGTAATCTCGTTTTGGAAGTGCGCGTACTTGTTCTTCGCCGCGTTCGCATGGTTCTTCACAGCCACTGCAGCCATCTGCTCTTCGGTGGTGCCGTACTCCAGCATGTGCCGACGCGCGGTGAATGCGTAAATGGCGGGGAATGTCGCGCCCATGAAAAGCTCCCATTCCTGGTCGCCTGCGCCGCCCAGTGCAGAGGCAATTTCGTCGCCTGGCGTGTCGGTCATCTTTTCCACTCCGCCCACTGCCACGCAGTCGTGTATGCCTGATGCCACTGCCATGTAGCCCTGGCGAAGCGCCACGCCGCCTGATGCGCACGCAGCCTCGCAGCGCGTGGAAGGGATTGGCGTAAGGCCCATGTAGTCTGCGACAAGCGCGCCAATATGTTCTTGCCCGACAAGCGAGCCTGGCGCCATGGTGCCCACATACATCGCGTCTATTTCCGCGCCTGACATCTTGGCGTCCTCAATGGCGCGGCCGCCTGCCTCGGTGAGCATGTCACGGAAGCCGCGGGTCCATTCCTCGCCGAACTTGCTCATTCCTACGCCAACAATTGCAACTTTTCTCATAGTATCAACCTGCCAACCATGCGCCACTTGCGCCTGCAATCACAACTTTTCTCATGAAAATCACCAAAAATTTTTACATGCTCTTGAGTTTTCTCCTGTGCTTCACATACACGCCGTAGTCAATGTATTCCTTGTGCGCGATGTAGTCTGAGAGCTGCCAGCCCACTTTCTTGAATGCCTCGCGCTTGGCAACTATGCCATCTGTCACGCGGATGGCAAACGAGTCGCTTCCTGCGCCTGACCCGAAAGAGGTGAGAAGTATCCTCGCGCCTGGCTTTGCAATGTCAAGCACGCCTGCAAGCCCAATGGGCGAGGCGCCGGAGTACGTGTTGCCAATCACTGGCGTGAAAAGCCCTGGCTTCACTTTCTCGGTGTCAATGCCCATTTTCTTTGCAACTTCAAGAGGGAATTTGCCGTTTGGCTGGTGGAAGACAAAGTAGTCGTACTCCGCTGCCTTGGTGCCGGTCTTTTCGAAAAGCCCCTGCGTTGCACCCATGACGTGGCGAAAGTATGCAGGCGCGCCTGTGAAGCGGCCTCCGTGTGAGGGGAACTCCGCGTGCTCGCGGCGCCAGAAGTCCGGCGTGTCGGTTGTGAATGAATATGTTGCCTCGATCTCCGCGACAAACTCGCCTTTTTCGCGCCCTATGAGAAATGCCGCTGCGCCTGCAGCTGCTGAATACTCCAGCGCATCGCCAGGCCTTCCCTGCGAGGTGTCGGCGCCCACTGCGAGGCCGTAGCGTATCATGTTGGATGCCACCATGCCCATGCACATCTGCATGCCTGCCGTGCCTGCCTTGCATGCAAACTCCAGGTCCGCGGCAGTAAGCTCGGGCGTGGCGCCCAGCGCCTCGGCGACAATGGTCGCGGTTGGCTTTACAGCGTACGGGTGCGACTCCGAGCCCACGTAAACTGCGCCGATTGCCTGCGGGTCTATGCCTGACATGAGAAGCGCGTTCCTGCTCGCCTCCACTGCAAGCGTTGCCGCGTCCTCGTCCACATCAGGCACGCTCTTTTCAAGTATGCCAAGCCCCTTGGAAATCCTGTCGGGCTCCTCGCCCCACACGCGCGCAATTTCGCCGCTTTTGATGCGGAACTTGGGCACGCACGTGCCATACCCTACAATGCCGACTGATTGCACCATAATATTACCTCGCAAACAAGCTAGATTTTATTCAGCACTTCCTTTATTTTCGCCAAGTCCATGTTGGTGGCGATGACCGGGATTTTCTCGCGCTCAGCGATTTTTATTGCCAGGGGGTCCACTTCTTTCAGCCCGTGGAGAACGACGAGGGAGGGCTTCATGGGCGTCACCCTGATGACCACCATGGGCGATCTTCCTGTCGAGACCTGGGTGAAGATGAATGCGCGCTCACTCATTGTCCCGTAGAGCTTGGGGAACTGCGAGTAGGGCATTTCGAGGATGATTTTCAGGCTCTCCATCAGCGTGTAGCCGTAGAGCTTCTTGCTTTTCATGAGCTCCTCGTTTGCCACCACGGTTGCGTTGAGCATTTTCTGGAAGTCTATTGCCGAGATGGAGGTGGCGAACTCGTGCAGCTCGAAATACTGCTCGCTTTTCTCCACGCCCTGCTGCAGCTTGGAGAGGATGGGCGAGCCCCGCTCGGTGTCAATCTCGATGATGGCGCCCACGAAGCGCTTTATCACGCCGCTTCCTGGAGATTTCCGCCTGTTGCCCTCATAGTCCGAGATGGTGGAGGGGGAGATTTTCAGAAGCTCGGCAAGCTCCACCTGCGTGATTGCGAATATCTCGCGCCACTTCTTCATGGTGGAGCCAGGCGTGGCGCTAAGCGTGATTTCGCCTGCCATTTCGTTCCTTATTTTCTCCATTGAATTTGACTCCGTCAAATGCTGGAGAAAATCGTTCTGATTTTCTCCATTATCCTAACCTCTAATCTGACCTCTCGACGTTTAGGGATGCCTCTAAAACCCTTTTAAAGCTATCGAAGTTCTATACGTCTTTTGGCGATGCACTACTCCCAGAGCCAGAAATAAGTGGCAGCGCCCGTGCGCTTCCTTGTCCAAAAATCTGCCTCGCCAAATTCCCCGCATGCCTTCTGCGCCAGCCCGTCATTCACTATGAATGCCCTGCCTGACTTGAAATTGTGCGCAGCCTCGGTTGCGGAAATGCCATAGGCAGGCACCACCAGAAGATGGTTTGGCTGCACGCTTCGAAGCTTCAATGTCGCCTCATAGCAGAGGAGGAAAACAATCCCATGCCCGTTTTTCTCCAGCATGCGGCGCGTTACGTCCACCCATGATGATGCATCCGCAATTTTCTTTTCCTTGCGCACCCCTTCCTTGCTTGCCAGGTAGCCGAAGTTTATTGCACCTGCGACCTGCCCTCTGCAACTTATTTCCTCCACGATGTTGAACAGCACCACGGCATCTTTTTCTTTGCAGAGCTGCGACACTTCCTTTACCGCAGGGGAAATCCTCTTTTTCATGCTGTAGCTGATTCCGAATGCGAATTCCGGGTGAGCCACCACGCGAGTGGGAAACGCACCCTTGTATGGGCTAGAGTCAAGAAGCTTGGCTGAAAGGGAAGCGAGCGAGCCTAGGGGCTGGTTGAAAATGTGGGGGCAGATGACCTCAAGCACGGGCTTTCTGCTGCCCGGGAAGATTTGCTGTTCTTTTGTGCGCATGGCGGGAAGCATGACCTACTTGTATGGGCATCCATTTTTAAACATTAATATCAACACCGAGCAGGCGCGAGTTTTTATTCGTGAGCCGTGAATTGGCTTTCATGGTGCTTTCAGACAATGACATCCGCTCTGCCGTCAAGGCAGGCATCCTTCGCTTCGAGCCCGCGCTCTCCCCCGACCAGATAGGTTCTGCGTCAGTGGACCTCACGCTTGACGGGAAATACTGGGTTTTCAAGAAGAAGTATGCCGGCTCGAAAAAGCCAGTCGACTTGGCAAAAATTGATTTCACCGAGGCAACCGAGGCGCACAAGGAAAAAACAATCACGCTTGCGCCCGGCGGCATGTGCCTGGGCATCACGCGCGAGAAAATCTACATGCCCAACACTCTCATCGGCACGCTGGAGGGAAGGAGCAAGTACGCGCGCATGGGGCTTGCTGTGCACGTGACCTCGGCGCTTGTGATGCCAGGCTCGCAAAACCACCAGGTGCTTGAGATTGTGAATTTCGCGCCATTCCCAGTCACCATACATGAGGGCATGAGGATATCGCAGATTATTTTTGAGAAGCTGGAAACGCCTACCGGCAAGCCTTATGCCAAGTTTGGGAAAGTGGCGATTAAACAATAAGTATAAAAGCCGGCAATGCAGAATATTATCATGGCAATAAAAGTGAGCGTTCTTTTGCACAAGGCAGACGAGGGGGGCTATTGGGTGGAAGTCCCTTCCATGCCAGAGTGCGTTTCGCAGGGAGATACCCGCAGCGAGGCTCTGCAGAACATACGCGAGGCGCTTCTTTTGCATCTTGAATCCCTTGGCTCCTATCGGGCGCAGAATGGCTCCCAGAAAGCCCAGGTCGCGACGGTGCTGCTGAGTGGCTAAGCTTCCTGTTGTTTCAGGGGAAAAGCTTGCATCCGCACTCATCAAATCAAAAGGCTATGTAGTGAGAAGCAGGAAAGGAAGCCATGTCAGCCTGGTCCATAGGTTCCTGCCGCCCGTCACAGTTCCTTTACATCGCGAGCTGAAAAGAGGGCTTTTGCGCCACATAATGAAGCAGACAGGAATTTCAGAAGGCGAATTATAATCCTTCCTGCAAACCGCGCGGAAGGGTTAAAAGATTCTCCCCCCCCCGCAATAGGCATGCAACTTCGTGCGCAAGGGGCAACTGAATATCTCGTTCTGTTGGCAGTCGTGCTCATTGTCGCGCTTGTTTCGATCGCGCTGCTCGGGTTCTTCCCGGGGATGGCATCTGACGCGCAGGAGACGCAGAGCAAGACGTATTGGTCAAGCGCGAGCCCGATCGCGATAACTGAATGGGGCGCGATGTCCTACAGCGCATCGGTGTTGACAAATTATGCGATGCCGTATTTGAGGCTGAAGAACAATGGCGCTTACCCCATACGGATAACGAAGCTGCTGGGAGGAGACGGCAGGTATATGCACCAGTTTTACGATTCCGCCTCAAGCTGCCCTGGTGGGGGCAGTTGCAACCTGTCAGACTTCCTTTACCTGGCGCCAGGGGAGACAGGTTACCTTGCAGACCGGATGGATGGTGGCAGGACGCACTGGAACGTGCCATCAACGCGGTTTTTCGGGTTTTTGCCCACAGCGTTAGGAGGGGCAAGCGGGGGATACTATCTTTACGCAGCCTCAGCCACCTGCAGCCCGTCACCGCCGTATGGCGCAGTTGTGGTGAAGAACTTCGGCTTCGAGTACATCCAATACATTGAAGGGCAGCAGATTACGAAAAGGCAGATTGGGAGCAAGGACCTGGTAATCAAGTGCTCGCAGCCCCCAGCATAGTAAATCAAATCCTCTTTGCATCCGTAATCGAGAGTATCTCCTCAAGCACAGCCAACTCGCCTGGCGGAAGCGCGGCGGTGGAAAGAAGCTCCTTGCCTTCGTCGCGCGTGATGTAAACAAGATAGTCCGAGCCTTCGCACACGTTCTTGCCGCAGATTGCGCCCTCGATGGAAATTGCCAGCTGCTCGCCAGCATGCGTTTCTTTGACAGGCTTGCCGTCCTTTTGCACCTCGCGCACCTCGCCGATGATTTCGCCTTTCCTGTCCATGAGCCGCGCGCCCTTGCGCAGGCGGCCCTCGATTATTTCCACGCCAAGTATTGCGGGCTTTGAGACGCGGAAGGTGCAGCCTGGAAGCGCGCGTATCTTTGCAGGCAGGGGCAGCCTGTCAATGGCATTGCCCGCGGCCTTCCTTTTCTCCTCTGCCACCCATGCTGTGTAATCGTCGCAAAGAGAGTAGATGACGCGCGAGGCGAATATCTTGATGCCCCTCCTTGCTGCCTCGTCCGAGGCTTCATCCATCACGTCCACGTTGAATGAGAGCACCACGCCCTTGTAAGGCTCGGCGCCTGCCACCACGGATGCGTCGGACACGTCCTTTTTCGTCACCTTGCCAATGGAGGCGCGCCTTATGTCCACGCCCTGCGTGGCCAGGAGCTTGCAAAGCGCCTCCAATGAGCCTAGCGTGTCCGCCTTCACCACTGCGCCGCTGTTCTCGGACTCGAACATGATTTTCTTGAGCATTTCGTACATTTCCGCAAGCTCGTCCTTGTTTTCCTTGCCATCGTCCACTATAAGGGGCGAGCCTGAAAGCGCGCCTTCCACGCCAGGGGAATAGACCTTGACGCCTGCAGCCGCGTGCACCTCGTCCACATATTCGTACTTGTCATTGTCGCCGGTTGCGTGCATGTTGGGTTTCAGTAGCCCCCTCACGCGCGCCTTTGCAGGCCCGTTCAATGTTGCAAATATTATCTCGTCATTTTTCCGCAAGGTGCCATCGTAAAGTATGACGTCTATGGTGGTGCCTAGCCCCTTTTCCTCCTTCACCTCAAGCACGGTTCCCTTGCCTGGGCCTTCCACGTCCGTTTTGAGCGCGGCCTCCAGGAATTTCTGCGACAGGCCTGCGATGGAGAGGAGAAGCTCAGGAAGCCCTTCGCCTGTTTTTGCTGAAACGGGTATGATTGCCACCTGCTTGGTGAAGTCTGTGACGCGGTCAAAGCGCTCGCTTTCTATCCCGCGCTCGCTCAATTTCCCTACCACTCCGTAGAGGAGCTCGTCCAGGCGTGTCTGCACATGCTCGGGCTGGGAATTGACATTCGTCAGCACGCTGCATGCGCCCTGCTCGTCCGTCCTGCTGCGCCAGCCTGAAATAAGGTCCACTTTATTTGCAGCCACGATAAAAGGCGTCTTGAATTCGCGCAATATCCTGATGCTCTCGATGGTTTGCGGCTGGAAGCCCTGCATGATGTCCACGACAAGCACGGCAATGTCCGCAATGGAGCCGCCGCGCTCGCGCAAATGCGTGAATGATGCGTGCCCGGGCGTGTCAATGAAAAGGAGCCCGGGTATGGTGAAGGAAGGGAGCTTCCCCCCTGTCGCCGCAGCGCAGGAGTTCCGGATGTCCTCAAGCGAGATTTCCGACGCGCCTATGTGCTGGGTGATTGCGCCTGCCTCCTTTTTTGCCACCTTGGTGTTGCGTATGGCATCCAGTAGCGAAGTCTTCCCATGGTCCACATGGCCCATGACTACCACGATTGGCTGTCTTATCGGCATTGCAAGCACCAAACAAGCAGGTGGAATTTAGGGCGAATTGTATAATAACCCTACGATACCGCCAGCGTGGCTCAGAAAGAAGATGCATTTATATACCCATAATGCCATTAATAGACACATGAAAATCAGGCAGATGCCAGGGCAGAGAGCAGCTACCAATTTGCCAGCGAAGCTTAGACAGTGGTTTCCAGAAGGCGAAGTGATATGTGAAACCATAACTAAGAAAGGAGAGGCCCTCACTGTGCGGAGGTTCAGGCGCGGCGACCAGGAAGCGGTTTTCAGGGTCCATGAGAAAGCGCTCAGGTCTGTTGACGGATATGATTATGACGAGCGGGCAAAAGGCAATTTCTGCCAGGATATGGAAGATGTTGAGAGCAACTACCTGACAGGCCGCAACGATTTCCTAGTGGCAGTCGTCAACGGCAAGATAGCCGGCTGCGGCGCCCTGTTTGAGAGGAAGGACAGGGAGCCAAGCATTGCTGAGCTTACCAGGATACGCGTGGACCCGGACTATTTTGGGCGCGGGATAGGGCGTGCCCTTCGCCAGGCAAGGTGCAAAGTAGCAATCAGACACGGTTTTACTAGGGCATATTCAGACACCAGCTTCATGCAGAAAGCCAGTGTGAAATTGCACGAGAAAGATGATTGGAAGCTGATCCGGGTATGCGACAATGAATGGTCAATAAGGCATAACACGGTCATTGTTTGCTTCGAGAAGAACTTGATTTAGCACTGCATTTACTTATTTTCCCCTTTGTACTGCCCCGCGTACCCCTTGTGCGCAGCAGACTCGAGGCGCACGAACACCAGCTGCATAACTTTTGCGTTCTTGTGAAGCGTGATTCCGTGAGGCGAGTTCACCACCAGAAGCGACTCGCTCCTGCCATGGTAGCCCGGGTCCCACACCGCGCAGCGCACATCCGCGCCGCAGCGCAGGAGAGAGGAGCGCGGGAAGCCGAACGCGCACGCGTCAATGGGGACGGAAACGTATTCGTTGTAGATTATCTTGTAGCAGCCCGGCTTCAAGAGGAGCTTGCCTGAGGAATCGAACGCGAGCGCAAAGGATTTGCTGATTTTTCTTTTGCTGTTGTCAAAGTCTATCTCGCCTGCGTCTGAAAGGGAATGCACTTCCTTCAGCGTCATGTCAATGCCGCAGGGCTGCACCTGGGATTCTCCTAATGTTTCCGTTACGAACGAAATTGACTTTGAGCCAGGAATTACCATGAGTTGCCTCCCGATGGATTGCCCTGAAACAGTATAAAAAGGTATTCGGGCGCGCCGGCCCTCAGCCGCCAACCAGCTTGAAAAGCAGTATGCACACCACCGCGATTATGAGGTTGTCGTCTATCCTGCTTTCCAGGCTTTCGGCAAGCGCGGCTGCAACGCAGACAAGAAGCGCGGATGGGCCTGCGAAGAGGAAGGCAAATGGCGCGGAGAAGATGAAGAACGCAAGCGTGCCACCATATGTCTTTCGCGCGTTGTAGGGAAGCTTTTGCTTGCTTCTTTTCCCTACAATGGTGCTTGCCGCGTCGCCAATGCCGAGGATTGCGAGCGATGCGAGTATCTGCGGTTGGGAGGAAATGAGGGTGAGGATGGCAAGCACCGCGGCATTGTAGGTGAGCGCGCCATAGCCTGCAAGCGCGCCGGGGCGCTCAAAGCGCTCGATGAGCCACTCCAGCCCCTTGCCAAGGTGCACGTAGGAGAGCTTGATGTGCACCAGTATGAGGCCTATTATGAGGGAAACGCTCACAATGTAGGCTGAAATCTCCACGCCCAGAAGCTGCACCATGGCAATGCAGGCAAGCCCTAGCGCGAGATGGAAGATTTGCCGTTCGTCCTCGTTCATAATCATCACTGGTTGGCGCGCAATGCGCGTTTTGCCGAATATTTGCCTTTGCCCACGATATCACGTCTGGAGCTTCCCTGCCCCGTGGCGGATGTGCACTTCGGTGGGAAGCGGGAGCTTGAGCGCGCGCCAGAGCATTTCGCAAAGCACGCAGGCGAAAAACGCAAGCGCGAAGCCTGCCGCCACCTCAGTTATGGTGTGCACGCCAAGGTAGACGCGCGAGAATGCGGTGAAAAGCGCATAAATGAGGTAATAGGGGAAGGAGCGGTTGCCCACTGCCACAATCGCAATGGTGAATGTGAGCAGGGCGTGAAGCGAGGGAAGGGCAAAGTCAAGCGGGCAGGGGATTTTGCCAGGCGTGTCCACGCACGGGCGCTCCTCCTGCAGGAGCATCTTGAATGAGACGCCAAGAAGGAGCGCGATTGCCACCGCGGCGACCATGAAGGGAAGCAATTTTTGCTCCTTGAAAAAATAGGTGAGCACGAGGACGAGCGCGATTGAGAAGAGGACGGCAAACGCAGTGTCGTTGAGCGCAACCGAGGCAAGGCGCACCTCAGGGCGTATGAGCCCGAATAGGGAGAGGAAAAGCGATTGGATGTCCATCAACGCCATGGAGCATTTACCCTTTTTATCTGTTTGGGCTTGTTGCCCAAATCTAAAAAACCCCGCGAGGGGTTTTTTATCCTTTGCCCCCGAAAGGGGGGAAGTTGATTCTCATGCCTGACAAGCCAAAAGCAAAAACACCCCGCCAGGTAAGCCTCCTGGACGCGGCAGAGGACAAGCCAGACGACTTGGACAAGATTGTGGCGCAGGCGTTTGATTCCGACCCCATGGTGCGGCTCAAGGTGGCAAACTCGCTTTCGAAAATAGACGACCCGCGCGCCATATTCGCCCTCATCGAGCTTTCATCGGACAAGGATGAGGCTGTAAAGGAAGTTGCGCAGCGCGCGCTTGGCCAGAGGAAGGACGAGCAGGAGGAAATCGTTTCCATCGGGAAGCTGCTTTCGGAGAGGAAGGCGCAGCCCACCTCGGCATCCCAGCCAGGCGCCCAGCAGCTGTCCACGCCTGCGCAGCAGGCTTCGCGCGCGAACATGATGCCGGCGCTTGAACGGCTGTTTGCGCATTACGAGCCCAAGAAGCGCGAGAGCGCCAAGAGGAAGCTTCTTCCGTCATTGCAAAAGCTTTTCGGCTTTCGGCCTGAGGAGCTGGACCCGCTTCGGGAGCTTGACAAGATAAGCCAAAGCCAGCAGCCGCACGAGCAGCAGAGGCAGCCTGCGCGCGAGGAGGAAGGAAGGCCGAAAAACGCCGAGAACTTCCCGTTCGGAAAGCACGAGGAGCCGCGCGAGCTGCCCCACAGGGCGGAGCACGAGGTGGAAGTTTCCGATGATGATGTCGAGCTGGTGAGCGAGGAAAAGGAGCACCACGAGGCAAGCTATGAGGAGGAGGCGCAAGAGCCTCAGCAGGCACAGGAAGCGGCAGAACCGGGCGCCATGAGCAAATACTACGCGCTTGCTTACAGGATTGCCACCACGCCAGGCATGGGAAAGCCAGACCTGAAGCGCGAGTCCAACAGGCTGATAAACGACTTCAAGCGCGAGGTGGAGCTTGCCTTCAAGCTGGCAGGCGAGAAGGCGCGCGAGGAAGGCCTGGCGACTTTTGCCAATCTCAAGCCAGGCATGAAGAACCTCTCATTCAACGACATGCCAATCTCATCCATTTCAGAAATCGCGTACGGGCCGCGTAGGAAGCCCTACGCGCGCATCATGCTTTTTGACGGCAAGAAGGAAATCGCGCTCCTTGTCCCGAAGGAAAGGACCGCGGGAATAAGCACTGCAGACAGGCTTGCGGCAAAGAAAGTGGCAGTGGATTTCCTGATGGAGAAGGGCGAAGTGGTGCTGCTTGCCACTGGAAAATCAAGCGTAGTTGTTTACAAGTAGGCGTCCGTCTAGAACTTCTTGCTCCTGTCCATTTTCAAGTAGGGGTGAAGCCATCCGTAGAAATCAGGCGAGAGCACCGCAATTTTGTTGCCCTCCTTTTTCGCGCGAAAGCCTAAGCGCAAGAGAACCATTTCGTCTGTGTCGTCTCCCAGGAAGTAGCAGTACTCCTTTCCTTTCACTTCCATTGTCCCGCCCTTGGCATCATAAACGCCTGCAAAGTAGCTGGCGGCAAAATCGTTCTTGAAGCGCAGCCGCTCGTCGCGCTTTTTCATCTCCCCGTCCAGCCACGCGCGAAGCGCGGAGTGGAAGAAGTGGCAGCTGCCGTATTCCTCGGCATTGCCCTCGGAGAACTTCATCTTGTCAGGCTCAGCGAATTTCTCGTCTAAACAAAGCTTGATGAATATCTCCAATAACTCGCGCTTGCCCTCTATGCCAACGCCGGAGGCTGTGCGCCGCGACTTCCAAAGCCCCAGGAAGTACGCGCGCGAGGGCGACATGGTGAATTTCATGCTAAGAGAAGGATGGGAAGGAATTAAAAGCGCGAAGGCTGGCGCTGAAGGTAAGAAAATCCGCAATCCCTTGCCTAAGACCTGACTGTGGGCTTTTCGGCATTCGAGAAGTCAACTGTGGCATCTATCGTTTCCCCTTTGATCTTGATGCTTCCGCGGGGCTTGTCAAAGTCGCAGGAAGGCATCTCCACCACTTTTGCGAGGCGCCTCTCGAGAGGGGTCAAAAACTTCTTGGGCTCTACCTCGTTCTTTCCGGGGCTTTTCTGCTTTTGCTTAAGTATCGCCTTATAGAATTCCAGCGCTTCCTCCTTGCTCCTGATGTTCCCCAGTATCTCAAGCTTTGCCATTTCCTCATTTATGGGCTTGCTCTTTTCAATTGTGCGCAGGTTTTCCTTCAGGGTGGTCAGGTCGATTATGACCTTGTTGCGGAGCTTTTGGATGGTTTCGAGCCGGCCCTCGCCGGTGGTATCCGTGGGTATAGGAAGCGTGCGCGCGGTTTTAGCAGTGCAAATCATTTTTCCACCGCATTACTTATCACGAAAACCTATTTAAAGACACAGGTTGAGAAAGCAGAAAAAAGCTCGCGCTAAGGAGAAAAAAATGCGTGCCGGCAAAGGCTCGCGCTAAGGGAGATAAAATGCGAAAGCGCTAACGCTTCCGCTAAGAACAATAAAAAATAAAATTCACGCTTCAGGTCTTAACTAGGAAAGAGAGACAAAAGCCTACACCTTGCGACACGATTTTCCTTCTAAGGTTCTCCAATCAACACTGTTATTCCATTCCAACGACGAATCGTTGAGATAGACATCCAATCATTGATTATATTGGAGGTGATCTATCCGCAGGTTCCCCTACGGATACCTTGTTACGACTTAGCCCCCCTCACGAATCTCTAGTTCGACAGCGCCAAGAAGCGCAGCCTCACTAAAAACTCGCTTGGGTGACTTGACGGGCGGTGTGTGCAAGGAGCGGGGACGTATTCACCGCTCGATGATGACAAGCGATTACTAGGGATTCCAGCTTCATGGGGGCGAGTTTCAGCCCCCAATCCGAA
>CAITKI010000002.1 GCA_903892905.1 uncultured Microcaldota archaeon
AAACAAATATACTGCGTCATATTTCATGCAAGAGTTCAGAACCAAGGGTGATTCCTGACTTCTTCCAGGCGGTTTATGAATGCAATAAAGAAGCTGTACAGAAAATAGAGGATGTTTACAAAGAGCTTGAAGTCAGAAATACTCAACAAGTAGGTGTATCTCACTTTACAAAGCAAAAATCAGCCAAGTTTGTGCTTGATATGCTAAAGTTCATCGGTGTTAAGGTTGATGACCACATGACTGAATATCCTGGTGATAGCAAGGTCGAAGATGGATGGGAGAAGATTAAGCAAACTTTGCAAAACATACCATACACAAAAAAGCGCCTGAGTAGCGTCAGGAGAATATGGGGAAAGCTTAGGAGAGACAAGCAGTGGAAAGAGGCGATAACGGTACTAGATGAATTCATTAGCGGTAAACATGAGATAATCTCAAAGGAGATCGCGCCTTTTGACAAGAAAAAGCTCAAACTAATTGTAGTTGACTTGGTATCCTAAGACACACCTCATTTCCGCAGCAATCACCTCGAAGCACCCACCGGCATCCTACCCTAGGAACAATTATATGCGCATTTTCCCGCTTACATGGGGGATGTGGGGAACATGGCAAAACTCTTTGACACAACAAGCAGCGAGAACACAATAATAGCGAAAGAAGAGCTATTCCACCCTGATTACTGCCCAACTGAGGCTCTGCATAGGCAAAACGAGATGGAAACCGTTGCTGCCGCAATAGAGCCTATGATTCACGGAAAAGCCTGCACAAACATGTTCATCTGCGGCGCCTCGGGCACTGGAAAGACGCTTTGCATGAAGCTGATCCTGGACCAATTGAAGGAAAGCAGCGCGCTTGTTACCCCCATCTATGTCAACTGCTGGGATTACCCAACGAAAATGGCTATTTTCTACAAGATTTCTGAAGCTTTGAGCCTCATTTTGCCCAGGCGCGGCCTGGCTGCAGACGAAGTATTCGAAAGAATCCTCGATGCCATGAAAAAGCAGAACATAGCAATCCTCCTTGTGCTTGACGAGCTGGATAGCATCGTTTTCAGAAAGGAGGACTCATTTCTTTACACCATGTCCCGCGCAGGCCTTGATAGAGGCGCAAGGTTCGGCATAGTCGCGATTTCCAACAAGAAGGACCTGACAATGCTCCTAGACGCACGGGCGGCAAGCTCGCTTAGGCTTTCCAGCTTCGAGTTCAAGGAGTACAATGTAGAACAGCTGAAAGCCATAGTCCTTGAAAGGGCGACAAACGCGCTCGTGCCTAAAACATGGGATGCTGAGGCAATCGAGGCATGCGCAAGGGCGGGATTCGGAAAGAACGGGAACGCCAGGCTAGCCCTTGAAATCCTGTGGAAATCCGCTCAATTGGCTGAACAGAGGAACTCCGCAAAAATCGAGCTCCAGGATATTGAGGAAGTCGTGAAGATGGTCGAGCAAAGACCGAGCAGAGGACAGCGCAAAAAGGTTTCCTTCCAGGCGCAAGGCCTGAACCTATGTGAAGAGGAAAAAATACTTGTCAATATCCTCCTAGATGGCGAATTGCCAAGCACCGAGCTTTACGAGGCAGTTGCTGCCAAGATGAAAAAGTCAAAACGCCAGATACGGAATTATCTGCAACTGCTTGAAGCGAGAGGCATAGTCGAATCGAAAGAGACTAGCTCCGGGGCAAATGACTTCCTGAAAATGAAAATATACGCGCTCAAGCCACAGGGGGCGGGCTGATGGAATACATAATCAAGAGGCATGTGAAAGGATACTTGAAAAATAACCAAATGAGGATTGCAACAGCGACTTACGAGGCGCTCGACAAAAAGGTTGAGGAAATCCTCGCAGCCGCA
>CAITKI010000003.1 GCA_903892905.1 uncultured Microcaldota archaeon
CAATTGGCAAATCCCGCCTGCTTCGCGATGTGCTGCGCAGTGCCCGGGTAGTCGCCGTTTATCATTATCACGCGCTTGCCTGCGCTGTTTCATTCCGCAATCGACTCCGAGATGTTCACGCGCACCGGGTCCTCGAAGCCCACCAGGCCCACGAACTCGAAATCAAAATCATGCTGGTCCGAGGGCAGGCGGCTGCTCTTGAATGTGGCGCGCGCCACGCCAAGCACGCGCAGGCCCTCGTTGCTCAGCTTCAGCACATCTGCCATCACGGCCTTTTTCTCCTTCGCGCCCATGTGGCACAGGTCGACAATGGCCTCGGGCGCGCCCTTGGACGCAATCACAAGGTCCTTGCCTGAGGGCGAGCGCCACACATGCGAAAGCGCAAGCAGCTTTTTCGAAAGCGAATATTCCTTCATGAGCTCCCAGTCGCCGTGCAAGTGCTCCGTGTGCGCAAGCTTTTCCCTGCCCACGCTTTTGAGCGCCTTTTCCATGGGGTCGAACGGGTCTTTCTGGGATGCCAGCACGGCGTATTCCATGAGCTGGTGGAAATTCTCAGGCATTTCCTTGGCGTCTGCCAAATGGTGCTGGCCTGCCACCGAAAGCTTTGCAAGCCTCATGCTGTTGAGCGTGAGCGTGCCGGTTTTATCCACGCAAAGCACGGTTGCCGCGCCCAGGTTCTGTATGGCATTCATGCTGCGCGTGAGCACATTGTGCCTCGACATCCTCCACGCGCCCAGCGCCAGGAAAATGGTGAGAACGACAGGAAACTCCTCGGGGAGAACTGCCATGGCAAGGGCAAGGCCTGCCAGGAAGCCGCCCAGCCAGTCTGCGTGCGTGATGCCGTACGCGACCACCACTACTGCGCAAAGCAATGCGCCTACTGCCGCGAATTTCTTGACAAGCTCGCCGGTCTCGCGCGAAAGCGCGGTCTCCTCGGGCTCAATCTGCTGCAGCGACTTGCCGATTTTCCCGATTTCCGTTTTCATGCCCGTGGAAAGCACGCGCGCAATGCCATGCCCCTGCACGATGAGCGTGCTTGAGTAAACGAATGGAAGGTCATCACCACCTGGAAGACAGCCCTCCTTCTTGCCATCCCACTCCATCTTCCTTACAGGCACGGGCTCGCCGGTGAGCAAGGACTCGTCGATAAGCAGGTTGCTGCACGAGACCACCACTGCGTCCGCAGGCACGCGGTCGCCCTCTGCAAGCACCAAGAGGTCGCCGCGCACCACCTCCCTTCCGGATATCCTCATCTGCTTGCCGTCGCGGATGACAAGCGCGCGCGGCGAGGACAGGTCGCGCAGCGCCTCAAGCGCGCGCTCCACCTTCCTCTCCTGGTAAACCGTGATGCCGATGACAACAACCACGAATGCGGACAGCATAAGGGCATCGGACAGCTCGCCTACAAGCAGGTAAATGATGCCGCACGCCACAAGAAGAAGGAACATGGGCTCGCGCATCACGTCCCGTATTATGTCGAAAATCGTGCGCTTTTTCGAACTCGGGAGCTCGTTTGCGCCCTCATCCCTCAGCCGCTCCTCTGCCTCTTTCTGCGCAAGCCCGGACATGCGCGACTCGGGCTCCACTGCTGCATTGAGAAAATTGCCCTGCGCCATCTAGGGGTTAGCGAAGAAAACGCTTAAAAGAGAGTGAGAAATCCTGCATTCGCCCGCGCTGCGCAGCTAAAGCGTGAGAAAACACTCACTTTTTCTTCCCTTTCGCCGAGTTCGTGCTTATCCCGAGCAGCGAGTAAATCAGGCAGGACCCGTATGCCGCTGTAGCCACCATGGCAAGCCCCAAGACAAGCGCAGCATATGCCCACGGCTGCGCAACGTAATTGCCGACATACGTGCACAGGAAAAGTATCCCGAGGACTGCCCTTGCCGCCTTGTCAATCTCCCCCACATTGCTTTCGCCAAATTTCATGTTCCCACCCATCTCCCCGTTCTGCATCGCTATCTTGTCGGCACCTGCCCGCACTGCACGCCGCTTATCGAGACGTTTATGTAATCCTGCGCCGGCCTGCCAGGGAAGCCGCAGGAAAGCGTCTCGAGGCGGGGCATGCCCCAGATCGGGTCGCTTGACAGCTTTTCCTTCGACACAGTGTTGTCGCACACCCAGGCCAGCACGTCTCCGTCCGTGAATCCGTCAAAGCGCACGGTCCACTTGTAGTAAAATGATGAGAGGTCCCTCACTATGCTGGTGCTGTCTATGCTGCAGTTCCCCCCGGCTTTTTTCCTGACCTCCACGGTGGCGCTTGCGCACTCTTGCCCGTTCGCCCTCACCAATATCGTCTGCGCGCCTGGCGTGTCAAACTTGCATTTTGTCTCAAGCGCCAGCGTGTTCTCGCTGATAAGGCTCCTAGTCTCGTTCCCGCACGCAAGGTCAAACCGAGCGCTGCCGGTGAAGTGTGAGCCAAGCGATATGTCCACCTGCTCCCCTGCCAAAATCACGGATTGCTTCACTGCAAGGGTGCAGTTTATCGGCTGCCCCGTGGCGTTTTGCGCCGGCGTTGCCGGCTGGGAAGCGGAGCTTTGGTTCTGCACATTCCCCAGCAGCCCTTCCGCGTTCTGCACTACGATGCCTTGCATCCCGCTTGCCGGCTTGGGCTCTGACACACATCCGAAAAGCAGGAGCGCTGCCACTGCTGCAAGCGCCAAGGCGCGCGGAGATGCTGCCATGCGTGTACATCGGAGCCGTGCTTTATAATTTTTGCTGCGGAATCCCAAATCGGTGGTGCGGTGTCCCGTGAACTTCTTCCAATATCCATAATCGTCCTCATGTTCGCAATCGGCTTCTTTGCCGACCCATATGTGCACACCAACGCGCAGGGCCAAATCGTGAGCCACTGGAGCGCGGATGGCAGGGCGGATGGCTGGATGGACAAGCCGCTCGGGCTTTACCTGATTCCCTGCCTTGCCGCGGTGTTCTACCTCATATTCCTCGTCATTCCCCTCATAGAGGTCTACAAGAAGAACGTGGAGCACTTCGCCGACCAGTTCTGGGGCTTCAAGGTGATATTCGTCTTCATGATGGCCGCGATTTACGTGGCCACCCTCGCCCCTGCCTTGGGCATGTGGGGCAGTTTCGACCCGCTCTATATAATAGTGCCCGCAATCGCGCTCCTATTCTTCTATGTGGGCCACATGCTTTCATTCACGCGCAGGAACTATTTCATAGGCATCCGCACGCCCTGGACGCTCTCCGACGAGCGCGTGTGGGAAAAGACCAACCGCCTGGGCGGCAAGCTCTTCTGGGCATGCGGCGCGCTCGCGCTCGTCTCGTTGGTCTCGCCGGTTGACGCGCGCCTCTGGATTATACTGCTGCCCGTCATTTTCACCGTGCTTTGCGTCTACGTCTATTCGCTTTACCTGTACATGAACACGAAGCGCGCGCACGAGAAGGGCAGCAAGGCAAAAGCTGCGGCAAGCGGGAAAGCAAAGGGCAAGAAGCGCAAGTAGGCTGAAAAAACAAGGCTTGCAGCAAAGCGCAAAAGAAAAGCAGTGGGCAGGGCAGATAAGCAGGCGGCGATTCTACTTTTTCTCTTTCTTTGTATTGGAATTTCCGCATTCCAATGCTGAAAAAGCGGACTACCGCTTTTTCATCCCGTTTTCCGTCTTGTGCTGCGCGTATTCCACTATGCGCGCAATGGAGCGCATGGCCGACGAAGGGGAATCATAAGTGGGCACCCCGTAGCTTTCAAGTATTCTCTGGTGCATTTCAGTATACTCCCCGCCAGTGCACACCGCGATTATGGGCTTTTTCTTCAGGTCTGACGCGCGGATGGCGATGTTCACCACGCCAGAATCTATCGCCGCGGTCTGGAAAAGTATGATGAGCAATATCACGTCCACGTTGTCGTCTTTCATCATGGCGTTTATCGCAATCTCGTACCTGTGCGAGTCGGCGTCGCCTATGATGTCCAGCGGGTTCCTCACATTTGCATATGTCGGGAGCGCCTGCCTAAGCGATGCGTTCGTCTCGTCCGAAAGCTTTGCAAGCTTGAGCTTCTCATACTCCAGCGAGTCCGTGGCAAGCACGCCCATGCCGCCTCCGTTGGTGATTATGCCCACGCGCTTGCCTTTGGGGAGCGGCTGGTCGAATATCTTTGCGAACTCGAACAACTGGTCCAGCGTGGCTGCCTCAATGACTCTTGCCTGCCTAAACGCGGCAGTGTATGCCTCTGCTGCGCCTGCAAGCGAGCCGGTGTGCGAGAGGGCCGCCTCTGCGCCTGCCGCGCTCCTGCCGGCTTTTATCACGACAATCGGCTTTTTCTTTGTGATTTCCTTCATCACCGATAGCATCCGCTTCCC
>CAITKI010000004.1 GCA_903892905.1 uncultured Microcaldota archaeon
GAAGAGTCCGAATAATCGCAAGCGTTCAGGTTCTTGCCGCATGGCTTCAGGAGCACCCGGACAAAGACAACCCGGATGCACCTTTATGGCCTGCGAGATTGGCGAGATATCAGCCAGTTCCCTGCTCCTACCCCTCAATACTCGCAATGCTCCGCAGGGTAAGCAAGGCAAGCGGCATAAGGAAACGCATTTACCCGCATCTTTTCCGTCACAGCAGGGCGACTTCCCTAGCAAACAAGCTGACAGAAGCGCAAATGAAAGAATATTTCGGCTGGACACAGGGCAGCGAGATGGCTGCCACTTATGTTCATTTGTCCGGGCGAGATGTGGACACTGCTCTTCTGCAATTGTATTCCATGAAGGACAAGCCAATCGAAAAAGAGCCCAAGCTCGACCTTCGAATCTGCTCCCGCTGTAAGGAAAAGAACTCGCCAACGCAATCCTTCTGCGGAAGGTGCGGCAATCCATTTGACGAAAAGGTGCTTATCAGCGACTACAACAAGCAGGGGAACGGAATCATGAACGTCCTAATGCAGGACCCGGAGGTGAAGGCGCTCCTGGTAAAGAAGGTCTTCGCGATGGGGCTGGATAAGGAGTTGCTGGAGGAATAGGCATGGTCAATGAATACGACCTCCTTGAACGCTTGGTGATAGGTGCCCTGGTCTTGCTCGGAGTGGCGCTTGTGCTGGCAGTTTTTGGATTGGTTGTTTTGATTGCGCTGCCGTTTGCCATTGGCTATGCAATTGCAAAAATACTGTTTTGGCTTTATGGTGGAATTCGCCATTGTTTCTTTCCGGCAGAAATAAAGGAACCGACTGAGTTCGAAAGAAACTTTGCGGAAATGCAACTGGAATTTGCAAAAAAGCAGAGAGAAAAAAAGAGGCTGGCGGATGAAAAAGAAGCAAGAAAGCTCAAACTAGAGCGAACGCCGGAAACGGCACTAGACAGCGATTGGAAAGAGCCTGAAAAGGAGTATGAACTTTCAGGCAACCTCCATCTTTCCAGCAGCCTTACAAACAGGCAGAGAAATGAGCTGTACACGCTCGGCTACAACGTGATAAAAATAAGCCCATTTGGCACATCTGGCGCAGCCATTTATTGGGTAAAAACCCGCCACAACGAAAGCAAGGAGCATGCGTTCTTTTGCTATATCCTGGAAGCAGAGCTCAGAAAATACACGGACGACATCAGGATGAACGCCACAAGTGGCCCTGACTTGGTTGTCAACTGGAAGGGCAAGCAGTTCTGCTTTGATGTTGAGACTGGCAAGAGTCTTTCAAGGCAGCCGGATTGGCTGGAAAGCAAGTTTGCTTTTTATCAACGGGAATACGACAGGTCGTTCATTCTTGTCACAAAAAGGACGCTGAAATACAAATATTCCCGGTACGGGGATGTGATTACCAGAGGCAAGATAAAAGAGACTCTCAGGCAGCTTTTCAGACGTAGATAGGCATATAGTCGCAGGCATATACAGATAAATATAATAGAGAGCGTTAGGCGTCAAAGAAATGGCTTTTCTCTCGAATGAGAATTAGGCTTTGCGCAGCTCGATTTAAGCTTATGTGATCAGGGCAAAAAAGGCGACTTTTTGCCTTTTTCTTGCGCTTAATCCTGCGCTTAAATTTTCTGGTTTACTGACGTGAAAATTGAGCAGCTAGATTGAGCGTAAAGGCGTTCTGCGCACTTTTTGAAAATAAGCGCAGAAGGTGCGCAGATAGGCTTTCAGCCCGTATTTTCCTTAAACGCCCTATTTACATAGTTTTGGCGTTTTCGCGATAATTCTTGGTATTTTACCACATGTTTATAAATACATTATAACATAATAAGAAAAATGGACAGTGCACTATTCAGGCAGCTTAAGACTGAAACCAGTCCTAAAAAAGTCGCCGCGCTACTCAATGAAAATAAGTTCGCAAGATTGGCAGTCCATCCAGATACTCATAGATTTACCTCGTCCGAACTATTGGAGAGTCGCTCAATAGGATGCAGGGAAAGATATGAAAGGAATATTTCCTCTCTCTTTGAAAACAGGGAAGATTTTGAAAATCTGATTGTTCTTTATAGGAGAAAGGATCATCCAGAATTTGATTTGGCTAAAATATTTTTACAATATGGAAAGACATTTCACCAAATAAACCAGCCAATTTATTCTAAAAGAATGATATTGGATTTCAGAGAACAGGATTATGACCCCTCGATTGAAATCATGTTGGATAAAAATAAGCCTGAAATTGTGGATGGTTTTTTCGGGGCATTGGAATTGATTTCCAATATCTTTGCCAAAGCGGAAGGCGTCTTTGTTTTCGGAGTTTGGGAGAATTTGTGCGTCGAAACAGCAAGAAGCCAAGTTGAGAGAATCGCCCAGATGCTTGGGAAGACGGGGTCATTCGCTGTTGTAAACCCATCATTTTGTCTGCATCAAGATGACCACGAGTACAAATTTTCTATTTAATTAACATAAGTTAGAAACAGGGCGACAAACGACGTTCAGGCTCCAAAACCTAACAATCTATCGGAAACCCGATCGGAGCGATCAGCCCCAAGCATATCCTTCTTTTTCTCGCGATCCATCAGTCTTTTTATGTAAATGGGTGAAATCCCCTCATGATTCGCGGAGGCACGGGCGGCAGAACGCCCCAGAAGCACGGGCTTCATTTCGAGAAGAGGACGGACATTGCCACGGTCATTGCTGCCTTGCCCGGCTATTCGGTGGAGAATGACTGCGTGACATTCGAGGGAAAGGATGTCGCGCTCCTTTACAAGAAAAACAAGCTTTATTCCAAGCTTCTGGCCCCCAAGAGCATAGATTATCGCAAGCTGGTTTCCAAGAAGCTTCTGCCCGATGATGCGGTGCTTGTCCTTGTGAACAAAACCCTTTTCATCGTTGAAACGAAGTTCCAGACGGTTGCCGGTTCTGTGGATGAAAAGCTGCAAACCTGCGACTTCAAGCTAAGGCAATACAAAAAGATGTTCGAGCCCATTGGCTTGAATGTCAAGTACGTATATGTCCTTAACGACTGGTTCAAAAAGAAGGAATATGCAGATGTTCTAGCGTACATCAAGTCAGTTGATTGCGACTATTTCTTCAACGAGCTTCCGCTGAGTTATCTTGGGCTCCCAGTTCCGCACGATTAGCTCCTTTATCTTGCCGCGCTGGTTTCCCTTGCAGTTAATCATCCTGTTTGCATGGACTGTTTCCGGCTCAAATTCGGCGTAAAGCTCAGAAATAAAGTCAGAATAAGAATTACTAAGGAGCACAAAACAACCTTTGGAGTCAAGCTCTTTATAGGTTTTCAAAAGCTTCTTCTGTTCGTTCTCCCCAAAGCCATCTTTGGTATAGCCCGTAAAGTTCGAGGTCTTTGAGATTGGAAAATAGGGCGGATCAAAATAAACGAAGTCGCCCCTCTTTGCATTCTTCAGGGCAATTGTGAAATCTCCGCAGTAAAGCTCGTCTTTTTGCAAAGCGCGGTGTACAAGCATTAGGTTCTGGCTGTCAAGTATTTTGGGGTTGTCGTATTTACCAAACGGGACGTTAAACCCTCCGCTAGAATTTACGCGGTATAATCCATTGAAAGCCGTCTTGTTCATGTAGATAAAGCGAGCCGCTCTCTCAACGTTTGTTTTGGGTCTAGACGCTCGGATTTTGTAGTAGGCGGCCTCATCATTAACATAAAGAGGCGAAGCAAGCTCGGACATTAGCTCGAAAACCTCGTTTTTGATGACTGAATAGGTGTTTATCAGTTCTGCGTTTGAGTCGCTAAGATACGCCCTCTTTATCCTGTTCATCGCTTCCAGCCTGAAAAAGAGCGCCCCTCCGCCTATAAACGGCTCATGGTAGTTCTCAAAATAGGGCAAGTCCTGTGTTAGCTCATCCAAAAGCTGCCGTTTCCCACCGGCCCACTTCACAAACGGTCTTGCCTCTTCAAGCATACGCTCCCCGTCTATAATCCATCCCCTGACATTTAAAAGGTTTCTACAGTAGGATGCCGGTGGCAAAGACTAATCACTGCGCCAAAGCAGCCCAATTTTTACCAAAAGCAAAGCTACCTGCAGCTGAATCTTGCTCGTGGTTGCGTTCTTTCAAGACATCAGCTTTTGCGCTGCGAACAGCATGCCAAAACCGATGCCGAGGCCCAGCAGGCCCACAACCCAGTTCGCGCCTACGAACATCGCCCCGGTTATCAGTGTGGCAATTCCCACGAGTCCGAGACCGAGCGCGATTGCGCCTTTTACGACGTTTCCTACGATTTCGCCTATCATGTTATTACCTCCCGTCTGTTGGTCAGACATGCTTGGCATGTCTACCTAGTGTCAATGGCTAGTTGTATTTATAAAGCTAAGCCCGCTAAGATGTGCGGGTGATTTGGTGGCTGGCTCTCCTTCGGTGAATGAAATTGATAGTGAAAAAAAGCTGTCTATACTGAGCAAGCTGAAAGAGAACCCACGTGGTATGACTATCAAGCAGATAAGCGAAAGTCTTGAGCTTTCCCGAGAAACCGTGGCGAAACACGTCCTGGCTCTCGAATACGAGAACGAAATATACACGGTGAAATTTGGCAACGCCGAGGTTTACATAACGAATCACAAGCAATTTAGGGACATGGACCGCATCCCGATTAACCTCGGCAATCGAACAATATTCCTCAACCGGCTGAACAACGACTTTGGCCAGTTCATCCTGATTTCCGAAACAAGGAAGAAGGGCGACGGGTGGGAGAAAAAAGGTTCTGTCTTGATCCCGACTGACAAGGTCAAGGCGATCATAAAGGCGCTTAAGGACATAGACGAACGCCCTGCGAAGATACAGCAAGAAACATGACAGGTCAGCCTCTAGCATCATCCTTGAGTTGCTCCCCCTGCATTCTTTTTCGCCTACTTCTTCGCGGCGAGGAATTTCTTCTCGACTTCTGCCCAGTTCACTACGTTCCACCAGGCGTCCACGTAGTCCGCGCGCTTGTTCTGGTACTTCAAGTAGTACGCGTGTTCCCAGACGTCAAGAACGAGGAGCGGCACGCTTCCCTGGACGGTGAGCTTCTGGTGGTTCTCGGCCTGCAGCACGATGAGGCGCTTGCCAGTCGGCTCATAGGCAAGCACTGCCCAGCCGCTCCCCTCCACTGCCTTTGCAGCCTCGGAAAAGTGCTTCTTGAATGCGTCGAGAGAGCCGAAGTCGCGCGCGAGCGCGTCATATAGCGCGCCGGATGACGGCGCCTTGCTCTTTGCCGCCGGGCACATTATCTCCCAGAAGAGCGAGTGCATAACGTGCCCGCTTCCGTGGAATGCCGCCGCTTTCGAGAGCGCCTGCACCGAGGCAAAATCGCCCTTTGCGCGCGCCTCCGAAAGCTTGGCAAGCGCGGCGTTGAAGCCTGCGACGTATGCCGCATGATGCTTGTCATGGTGCAGCTTCATCGTAGCCTCGTCGATGTAAGGCTCAAGCGCATTGTATGCGTAGGGCAAGTCGGGCAGCTTGTATTCTTCAGTCATCGTATCACCTTCCAAAAGTTAGTGCTAGCATGAAAGCGCCTTCGAATTTAAATGCAACTTACGCAGCTGCGAGTAAATCGCAGCGGCAGGGGGTTTGGGCGGTATCGGACTAAGGGGGGCGCAGCCCCCCTTGGGCTGATCAGCCGTACATGGTGCCCAGGCTGCCCTCGCTTTCCACCTTCTTGTAGGCGCTGTGAGCGGATTTCGCCTTGCCCACTATTTCCTTCACCTTGGTGTCTATCTTCGCAGCCTCATGCTCGAGCGTGGAGGTGTCGATGTCGATCTTGACAAGCTCTTTGAGCGCCTCGAGGACCATGGCGGATGCCTTGGGGTCCATGTACCCCTGCTGGGACTCTGCAAGAAGCGAGATGACAGGGTATTTGTCCACTGCGCCGCGCGCCAGAAGCACGCCCGTCACGCCCGTGGTGGCGCCCTCCTTTATGAGCTCCACTGCGTGCAGCTTCTCAAGCTGCGAGGACAGCTCAGGAAGCGAGGAGATTGCATACACCGTGTCCTGCTCGCCCTTTATCGCAATGCCGCCAAGCGAGATTATCTGCTTGACGTTGTGCTTCTGCGCGAACTCGTAGATTTTATCTGACAGCTCGTTCACCGCCATTATGGGGATGACGAACTCTGATATGAAGATTATGATGTTGTGCTTCTGGGAAAAGTACATGCGAGCGGGGAAAAGCGGGCGCTTGTTGTGCACTGCGGCAAGAGGGGGGAATTGGTCGCCTGTGATGTAGCCCAGGGGCTCCATGGAAAGCTTTTCCACAAGGTAGCTTGCGGAGATGGTGCCGACAAGGCCAAGCCCCGGGAAGCCTTCGATAAGGATGGGCGCGTGCAGCTTCGGGCTCGCTGTCATGTGGAATTCGATTGCCATGGTGATACCTCGCAACCCCTACGCTGGGAACATTCTTAAAACTGAGGGGATGTGAAGGAAAACAGGAAAAAAGGAAAAAGAAGAAACAGATGGGCCGGTGCCCTGCTTATTGGCAGGCGTTTGCCCCGCTGGTGAAGGATCCGCTTGGATAGATCGAGTTAAGCACTGCCGGAGCCACCACTGCGATGAGGATTGCGATGAGCGCGCCTGTGAGGCAAGCTGTTGCCCAGACATTCGCGCGCGCCCTCGTCTCCGCGCCCATCATCTGCCCTGCGGCGTAGATGACGCCTGCGAGGATTATCATGAGCATGGCTGCCACGGGAAGCATGGACTTGAGGCCTACGCACAGGCTGTCCAGCGCCCCGGTCAAGCCACTTAGCATCGAGGTGGCGGCAAACACTGATGCCACCATAGCAGCCATTACAAATAATACGCCGATTTTTCTCATACAACACCCTCCGTGCGAATGAATGCCAGTTTTCCCATCTTTTTGTGGAATCGGAATTCCACGATAAAGAAATGGTGTTGATATTTTTAAAACTAGGGGTTCTGGAAAAAATAAAGGAAAAAGGAAAGAAACTTACGTGCACGAAACTGCAGTGCCGTTGTTTATCGATGAGAGCACTGCTGGCGCAACCACTGTGATCAGTATTGCGATGAGCGCGCCTGTGAGGCAAGCTGTTGCCCATACGTTCGCGCGCGCCCTCGTCTCCGCGCCCATCATCTGCCCTGCGGCGTAGATGACGCCTGCGAGGATGATCATGAGCATGGCAGCCACGGGAAGCATCTGCGTGAGCCCGGTGCAGAGCTGGCTCATTGCGTCCTTGACGGTGTCTAGCGCAGAGGTGGCGAAAAGAGACGCCGCCAATGCCGCCATCACAACAAATATTCCGATTTTCCTCATATAAATACCTCCATTAATTTATGAAATGCAGAAATTATTTATGCTTCCCGGGTTGGCCTTCCAAGCAGCGTCGCCATATATTGCTGAAAGCACGGATGGTGCGACCACTGCTATGAGTATCGCGATGAGCGCGCCTGTCAGGCATGCTGTTGCCCAGACATTCGCGCGCGCCCTCGTCTCCGCGCCCATCATCTGCCCTGCGGCGTAGATGACGCCTGCGAGGATGATCATGAGCATGGCAGCCACCGGAAGCATGGACTTGAGGCCTACGCACAGGTCATTTATTGTCAATGCCAAGCCGGTAATGCCGGAGCTTGCGGCAAATGCAAGGGAGGATGCCACCGCAACTGCAATTAAAAGTCCGAGTTTGTTCATTCAATCCCTCTTTAGCAAGCGATGTCCGTCCCGCTCGGATTGTATATTGCCTGAAGCACGGATGGTGCGACCACTGCTATGAGTATCGCGATGAGCGCGCCTGTGAGGCAAGCTGTTGCCCAGACATTCGCGCGCGCCCTCGTCTCCGCGCCCATCATCTGCCCTGTGGCGTAGATGACGCCTGCGAGGATGATCATGAGCATGCCTGCCACGGGAAGCATGGACTTGAGGCCCGTGCATAGGTCGGATATCGCAGATGTCAGGCCGGTCAGCAACGATGTGGCAAAAACAGATGCCACCATTACAGCCAGCACAGCAAAGATTCCTATTTTTCTCATGTAAATGCCTCCGTGTTTTCTTCGCTAGCACGCTATGGTGCCGTTGGTGCCATATATGGACTGAAGCACCGATGGCGCAACCACTGCTATGAGTATTGCGATGAGCGCGCCTGTCAGGCAAGCTGTTGCCCAGACATTCGCGCGCGCCCTCGTCTCCGCGCCCATCATCTGCCCTGCGGCGTAGATGACGCCTGCGAGGATTATCATGAGCATGCCTGCCACGGGGAGCATCTGCGTGAGCCCCTGGCAAAGCGAGCTCATTGCTGATGAGACTTGCGAAAGCCCTGAAATTCCGGTTCCCGCGGCAAACACCGAAGACGCCAGGATTCCCAAAACTGCCAAAATGCCCAATTTCCTCATAATGCACCCCTTATAATCGCCTTGCAGTGATAAATGCAGTCAATATTTTTAAACGCTTGTGGGATTTTGCGGCTCAGACCTTCCCTATTTCGCCATTCATGCGCTTTATTTCGGAAAGCGCCGCGCCCACAAAATCATCCGTGCCTTTCTTCCTGTGCGCGTAGGCTATGGCGCTCGAGCTGTTTATCCTGTGGAGGGGGAATGCTTCGGGCCAGACGTTCTTGAGCACCTTTGCCGTCCCTGCCGCGGATGCGCCCTGCGCGCCCACGCCGGGCACCAATAGCGGGAGCTGCTTTTTTGCGTCGTAGAAAACCCACATTGCCGCTTCCAGCTCGTCAGGCGCGGTTGCGCCCATCACCATGCCCACCCCGTTGATGTGCCATTTCTCAAGCTTGCGCGCAACCTCCGAGAAAAGCTGCCGTCCGTCCTCCAGGCGGAGCGACTGGAAGTCCGATGCGCCGGGATTTGACGTCCTGCAAAGCACGTAGACGCCCTTGCCTTTCTTGCAGCGGTCGAAAAATGGGAGGAGGCTGTCATGGCCCATGTAGGGGGAGACTGTGAGCGCGTCCGCGCCCCAGAAGTCAAATGCCTCGGCCGCGTATGCCGCGCTTGATTTCCCGATGTCGCCGCGCTTGGCGTCAAGTATTATGGGGAGCTTGCCGCTGTATCGCTCGACCAATGATTTGAGCGCGCGCAGGCCATCAAACCCGTACTGCGCGAAATAGGCGTAGTTGGGCTTGAGTGCGGAAATGGATTTTGGCTCGGCAAGCGAGGCGTCGATTATCTGCGAGAAAAAGGAGGTGATTTTTTCCTCAGTGCCCTGCGCGGCAGTCGCGGGGAACTGCGAAAGATCTGGGTCCAGCCCGAAGCACACTATGCTCTGGCGCTCCTGCGCAGACGATGACAGCAATTCAAGGTATCCCATCCAAACACCTGTTTTTTCCTTGTGCGCCTAAACGCCGTATTCCTTCTTGTACTTCCTGTACTGCGCAAGGATTTCCGGCGTTACCTGCAGCTCGCCGTTCACCTTGTTTTTCGACAGGTGCTCGAAGACCTCGTCCGCGGTCGCAAGCGCGTGCACTTTCGTCTTGTGGCGGCGCTCGAACTCCGCAATCGCGTTCTTCCCGTCCTTGTCCTTTTCCTGCCTGTCAAGCAATATGAAAACGCCTGCTATTTCCACCTTTGCGGCGGATGACAGCTGCGCAATCGCCTCCTCCTTTGCCCCGCCCGTCGTGAAGACGTCGTCGAGCACCAACAGGCGCATGCCGTCCTTTATGGGCGCGCCCACGAACATGCCCGCGTCGCCGTGGGATTTTGCCTCCTTCCTGTTGAAGCACCAGGGCTTGTCCACGCCTGCTTCTGCAAGCGCCATGCTCACTGACACTGCAAGCGGTATGCCCTTGTACGCGGGGGCGAACACCGCATCGTACGCCGAAGGCTTGATGGTGCGGTTTATCGCATGCGCGAAAGTGCGCGCCAGCGCGCGGGAGAGCTCGCCGGTGTAGAACAGGCCCGAGTTGAAGAAGTAAGGCGACTGCCTGCCGGACTTGAGCGTGAAATTGCCGAAGCGCAGCGCGCCTGCAAAAACCGCGAGCTCGATGAAATCGGATTGGTATTTCTGCATGATATCATTTTGCGCGTGGGATTTTTAATTTGAGGCGTTGTCAATCCATTTTCGCGCCTTCTTTTGCAATTGAAACCATGTGGCATGCAAACCCGGTCGAGTCGGATATCGCGCGCGAGATTTGCTGCGATTGCGCGGAATCGCAAAGCGCGAGCGCCGCGCCGCCGTTGCCTCCGCCGCCAGTGAGCTTGGCGCCATATGCGCCTGCGAAGAGCGCGGATGAGACCGCGGAGTCTATGCCCTGCGAGGAGACGCGGCGCATGCGAAGCAATATGTGGTTGTCATCCATTGCCTTGCCAAGCTCCTGCGCCGTCTTTGCTGCAAGCGCGGCTTTTAGGATGGGCGCAAACTCAGATTGCACCTCCTTCCTTTTCTCCTCGGGCGCTGAGGCTGGAAGCGAGGATATGCCAAATGACAGGGCAAAGGCAGCAAGCATTGCCGCGGTGCTGTCCTTCTTTCCCTTGAAAGTGTCGATGAGAAGGAGCGAGCAGCCGGCTGGGAGCGAGAATTTCGCAGAGCGCGCAAGGTACGCAGGGGGGGAGAACTTGCGCTGGAAAATGATTGGCTTGCCATATGCCACTGCGCGCGCGTCAATTCCGGACGCCTTGCCCTCGTGCGCAACAATGTCTCCTGCCTGCGCGGACAGGAATATCTTCCTGGCCGAGGGCTTTTTTTTCATAAGCGTTAGCAGTCCTGCGGCAAACGCAGCGCCAAGCGAGGAGGATATGCCCACGCCCTTCAGGCTCCAGCTGGGCATGAACTCAGCCGTGCATGATGGCAGGGGCTTTTTCCCGCAGGCTTCCCTTGCCACTGCCGCGAACTGGGCAAGGCGCGCCTCGCCTGAAAATGAAAAGCTTGGCGCTATGTGCGCGCGCCCTAGCGCGGAGCGAAGCGCAATGCCTGCCTCGCCCGAGGATGAGAATTTCACCCTGTTGCGGGGCTCTATTGGGACGGCAAGCGCCGGGGCGCCATATACCACATAGTGCTCCCCGAACAATATTGCCTTGCAGGGGGCGGATGCAAAAAACTCCATGCCTGCCTTTCACATTGGTATTTAATATTTCTTAGTGCTTGACTGCGCATGGATGACATATTGCTCCTTGCAGCAGGCGCCTGCGTGGTGCTTGCCGTGCTCGTTTACCTCATGTGGCGCGACGCAACCGCGCAGTCCTGGGGCGACTTTGCCAAGAAGGAGAAGGCTGCCTGGAAAGCTGAAGAGGAAAAGAGGAAAGGGAAGGGCAAGAAATCGTAAGGATAGGTGGGAGGCATGAAGAAGGAAGGGAAAGCCACAGGCACTGCCCAGGCTATAGCAGGCGCGCTTTCCTCGGCGTACCAGCATGTGCCGGTGTTCCCTTACCTTGACAGGGCGACCAGCCTCATACTCATAATATGCGTGCTTGGCTATTTTGGCTTCACCGCATACATTTTCCTCAACACCTCGCCTGAAGACATACAGGCGAAGGTGCTGGAAGGGAACCTGACAAAAAACTCCGCGCTGGCCCTGCTGCCTGGCGAGAGGTATTTGTATGACCTGCAAAGCCCGGACGGCGTGCAGCAAGTGGCATATTCGGTGGGCTCGTCGCAATCATGCGCAGGCGTGGTGGTGAAGGAAGCTGCGGGGCAGGCAAGCCAGAGCATCTGCATCCTCAAGAGCGGAATGCTTGCAGGCACAGAAGGAGGAACAGGCAACGCGAACTTCGGCAACCAGTCCATACTGCTCTTCTCGCCATGGATGCTTGCGGCATCGGAGAATTTCAGCTGGAGCGTGGACAATGTCTACTCCGCGCGCGGGGTGGAAATGACCATCACCACGCGCTTCGAATCAAAGGGAAAACAGCAGCTTGCTGGCAGGGACGCGTATGAAATAGACGTGGGCGACAGCTCTGGTGCTGCCCCGGCGCGCTTTTTCATAGACAGCGAAAAGCGCGTGCTTTTGTTTGCCGACCTAGGCAATGTCACCGCGCGGCTCGCAAGCGCGCCGTTTGCGCTGGATTGGAATGCGAGCGCGCAGAATTAGCTGGAAGACGCCTCGTTTTTCTTTGCTTTTGCCGCGGCAATTTCGTCCTTGTAGAATTCCAGCGGCGAGAGGATGTCATGAAGCGTCAGGGGTATTTTCTCGCTTGTTATTTTATATGCCGTGGCGGCATCCCCGACCTCCCGTTCTATCCTGCGCAGCGAGCGGTAAAATGGAAGGTACTCGAGTGAATTGCCAGTTGCCCAGTAATTGACAGGCACCGATGAAATTAGAAATGCCCAGAAGGCTGCCCAAAAAGTAGCCGAACCTGTGTGGAGGAGAGGGATGTTTCCCACAATTGGCTTGAGCGGCTGCAGAAAGCTAGCAATGGCCCGGCTAAGCGGGGGGACGAACATGCTTACTGTGAATATGGCTAACAAGGTCGCCTCAAACAGGCTTCCGAATAGGCTCGTGTAAAGAAGCGCAGGGAATGCCCTGCTTCCGGCTTTTGCGCCAATGAACAGTCCTCTGCCCTCAGTGTAAAGCTTTTCAACTAGAACCGGCACCTTTTGCCCAGCCTCGTTGAGTTTCTCGCCTATCAGCGCATAGTCTTGCACATGCGCAAGCTCATGGGCGATGGTGCTTTTGCTTGGCCGCCAAAGAATTGACATGAATGGCTGGCAGTTATCTTCACATGCAAATGCAGCCGTTTTAAAGCGATAATGCAGGGGGAATTCGGATTTGTCAACGACATAGGCGTCGTAAAGCGGGCGGTCGTAGAACTTTTGCACCGCTTCAGCTGCTGCCCAGAACTTCTTGTGCTTCGCCTCCATTCTTGAAAAAAGCTGCTTTTTTTCAAATGGCGGGCTGCGCTCTGGCAGCCTTCCTGGCGCTGCCATTTCCCTCCCGCCGCAATAACTAAAATGTACAGTAGTATATCGCTGGGTGTTAGCAGGCATCCATTTGTGCATAGGCTGCGCTCTGCCTAGAAGTGTTTAAAGGAGTTGTGTTGCGTTATTTCTTCTTGAGGCACGCCTCGGCAACTCGCTTGCGACCTTCAGCGAAGCTGAAGGGACAAAAGCGCAGCAGCGCTTCTGGATTTAGCGAGATTTTGAGCCGCAGGCTCAAAACGTGCCTCACTTCTTCTTGAGGCACGCCTCGGCAAACGCAACAAACAGCGGCGCTGGCCTCTCGAGGCGCGATTTCAGCTCAGGGTGCGCCTGCGTGCCCACGCCAAAGCCTTCGGGCCATTCTATCACTTCAACGATATTGCCGTCAGGCGAGGTGCCAGACACCACAAGGCCGCTCTTTGTAAGGGCGTCGCGGAAGTCGTTGTTCACTTCGTATCTGTGGCGGTGCCTCTCGGAAATGCTTTCAGTGCCATACGCTGCGTATGCGCGCGTGCCTTTCACCAGCTTGCAAGGCCAGGCGCCCAATCTCTGGTTCGCGCCCTTGTCGCGCACGCCGCGCTGCTCAGGCAGGAAATCAATCACAGGGTATTTTGTCTTCTCGTCAATCTCGGTGGAATTCGCCCCGTCCATGGCGCACTTGTGGCGCGCCCATTCAATGACTGCCATCTGAAGCCCGTAGCATAATCCCAGGAACGGCAAGCCGTGCTCGCGCGCGTACTTTATGCACGCAATCTTGCCTTCTGTCCCCCTGCTTCCATAGCCGCCAGGCACAATGATTCCGTCGCAGCCGTGCAGCAGGTCCTTGGCAGTCGCCTTGCCTGAGTCTATGTCGGATGTTTCCACCCATTTGACATTGACGCGCACGCCATGCTTTGCGCCCGCGTGCACAAGCGCTTCCTTCACGCTCACATATGCATCTTTCACCGCAGTGTACTTGCCTGTTATCGCAACTGTGATTTCGCCTTTCGGGCTCTTTATTTTCTCAACTGCGGCGCGCCACTCCTTCATGTCCTCGCCTTTCTCGTCGATGCCAAGCTCGGAGAGGAGTAGCTCGGTCATCTTCTGGCGCTCAAGTATCATGGGAAGCTCGTATATCGTGTCAATGTCCGGGTCGTCAAACACATTGTCAATGGGCACGTTGCAGAACATTGCGATTTTTTCCTTTGCCTCGCGCGTGAGGAGCTCGTCCTCGCGGCACACTATGATGCTTGGCCGAATGCCGAGCGACAATATGAGCTTGTTGGCATGCTGCGTGGGCTTGGTCTTCAGTTCACCCTCGGAAAGGGACGGGACATAGGTGAGCTGGAGGAAAACTGTCTTCTCCTCGTTGGCAAACTGGCGCATGGCCTCCAGGAAATACCCGTTCTCCAAGTCGCCTACCGTGCCGCCCACTTCCACGATGACAACATCGGCATCCTGCTCGTCGCCTGTGCGGCGTATCCACGCTTTGATTTCGTCCGTGAGGTGCGGCACGATTTGCACGTCCCTGCCCAAAAACCCGCCTTTGCGCTCCTTCTCGATGATGCTCCTGAACAGTTTCCCGCCAGTGATGCTGTTGTTGCCGTTCAGGTCGACATTCAAGAAGCGCTCATAAGTGCCAAAGTCCATGTCGCATTCCGTGCCGTCGTCAAGCACGAAGACCTCGCCGTGCCTGAAGGGGTTCATGGTGCCGCAGTCCACATTCAAGTAGCCGTCGAATTTTATGGGTGAGACTTTCAGCCCCTTGGTCTGCAGCAGCTTGCCTAGCGAGGACGTGACTATGCCTTTTCCCAGGCCGGACATGAGAGAGCCTAGGACAACAATGTACCTTCTTGATTTGAGACGCATACGGGAAAAAGCTACAGAGCTAAAGTATTTATACCTGCATTTTCTCCCCGAAGCGTTTTTCACGGCGTGGAATAGACGGAAATTCCCCCGCGAGCGCGTGCCACCGGCAGGTTATTATATACTTCCCTTTTCATCTTCCCAGACAAGAAAACATCTTGGCTCATTTTGTGCGGGCATCCCTGGCAGGAAAGCTTTGGGGTGCAGCCCGTTCGCGGGTTTTGTTGCAACAAGGGATTGCCAAGGGAAAGGAGTGAGAAAATGGGATTCAGCAAGCTTGGCTTAAGCCATAACATACTTAGCGCACTGACGGCGATGGGTTTCAAGACGCCCACGCCGATACAGCAGCAGGGCATACCGCTTCTGCTCCAGGGGGAAGACCTCGTGGGGCAGGCGCAGACAGGCACTGGCAAGACCGCAGCCTTTGGCATCTGCATACTTGAGAAGATTGCACAGACGCCTGCAAAAAAGGGCAAGGTGCGCGCGCTCATTTTGGCGCCCACGCGAGAGCTTGCAGTGCAGATTGCAGGCGAGATTGGCAAAATTGGCCAGCACTCGCAGGCAAGGATACTTGCGATTTACGGCGGGCAGGACATTGAGAGGCAGACAGGCCCTCTAAACTCCGGCGTGGACATTGTGGTTGGAACCCCTGGAAGGCTGCTTGACCACATCGAGCGGGGCACCATCAAGCTTGACGCTGTGGAAGTTGTCGTGCTTGACGAGGCTGACAGGATGCTGGACATGGGCTTTATCGACGACATTGAGAAAATCCTTTCCAAGACCCCGAAGAACAGGCAAACGCTCATGTTCTCCGCAACCATGCCGCCGGCAATAATGGAGCTTTCGAAAAGGTACATGCACGCGCCGCAGGAAGTGCGCGTGTCCGAGGACTCGCTTTCAGTGAAGAGCATAAAGCAGTATTATGTGGAGACGTCGAAGTTCGACAGGCTGAACATGCTCCTGGCGCTTCTTGTGCAGAAAAAGCCTGCGCTTGCGCTCATATTCGCGCGCACAAAGCGCGGGGCGGACAGGCTCAACGAGATACTGGTGGACAGGGGCTTCCGCTCCAAGGCATTCCACGGCGACCTGAGCCAGAGCCAGCGCGACAGGTCCATGGAGGCATTCAGGAAAAGCCACATCAACATCCTGGTCGCTACCGACCTGGCAAGCCGCGGCTTGGACGTGACTGGCGTGACGCACGTAATAAACTACGACACCACGGACGACCCCATGACATACGTGCACAGGATTGGAAGGACAGGCAGGATGGGCAAGGACGGCGAGGCCATATCGTTTGTCTTTTTCGACCAGACCAGCATGATATCGATCATTGAGAAAGTGACTGACAGCAAAATCGAGCAGCTCAAGATAGAAGTGAAACCAGAGCTTCTCCCCAGGCGTGTGAACTTCACGTCGCATGAGAGCGAAGGGAGCAGGGGGCACTCAGGCTCGCCGCGCGGAAGGTTCGGCAGCCGCGAAGGAGGGCATGGCGGCTTTGGCTCGCGCGACCGCGGGCACGGAGGAGGCGGACGCAGCGAAGGAGGCAGGGGAAGGTCTGACTCCCGCGATTCGCGCGGAGGCCGCGGCGGATACGGCAGCCGCGACAGCGCACCGCATGAAGCGAAGGAATATGCTTCGAGAGGCGGGCATAAGTTCTTTGGAAGAAGGAACTAACTGGCTCTCGCAGCTCCGCTAGATGCTTTTATTAATTTTCCACGTCTCTACCCTACTGAGAGGTGGGAAGATGGGCGTAGTGGACGAATTCATGGCTTTCCTGAACAAGCACAAGGTTATCGGGCTTGCAGTTGCGTTCATAATTGGCGTGGCGGCAGGAAAGCTGGTCACTTCGCTTGTGAACGACATAATAATGCCAATAATCTCGCTTCTGATCCCAGGAGGGGACTGGAGGACGTTTGCCATCCAGATAGGCGGCACTGCCGATGCGCCAAAAAACCTTCTCATCGGCGACTTTGCAGGAGCGCTTGTTGACTTCCTGATAATCGCAATCGTGGTTTTCATAATCGTCAAGTTCGTGGTGAAAGAAGAAGCCGCGAAGTAGGCGAATAGGGCGTTGACCAATTAAAAGTCTTTGCCCGCATTTCATTTTTGTATTTTTTCTTCCTGTCGTTAAAGCAAGTGCTTCCGCTAGGAAGCACTGCGCAGATTTTGCATTTACTCCCTGAGATTCACAATGCTCCTCCA
>CAITKI010000005.1 GCA_903892905.1 uncultured Microcaldota archaeon
AGTTGTTTTGCGATAACTATTTTCACCATGAGCTCACCTTTGTTAGCTGTCTGGCATAAGTAGCCTATTCAAATATATAAACCTTTCATCGGCTACAGCCTTGCTACTAAAATCAGTTTTGCTCCTAAAAGGGGAGGTCTGCTCCTAAAATCAGAAATTCACCCCCTTTCAGCCACAAAAACCGATAGATTTAAGAACGCGTTTTCAGTTTATGTGTAGGTATTAAGAATTCGATTCCCGTATTAAAATGGGATAGATATGGCTAACGAGAGAAAGACAGAAGACCTTGTGCAGGATATTCTCAGTAAAAACAAGGTCAAACATGAAACTGAAATAGAGCAATCAGTTACCATCGAAAAACAGAAGTCAGACAATGCCCGAATAGACAAATTACTAAAGAGCGCTTCAAAACGGGGGGTGGGGGTTGGAAGACCTGAGTTCATAGTTTCTTTTCCAAATAAAGACCTGTTAATTGTTATTGAGTGTAAGGCAGACCTATCCAAACACAAAAGTGCAGCCTTGGATAAATATGCAGATTACGCCGTTGATGGCGCACTTCTTTATTCGGCGTATCTATCGAAAGAGTTTGACGTTATCGCCATAGGCGTTTCTGGTGAAAATAAAACAGAATTGCAGATAGACACCTACCTCCAAACACGGGGAGAAACGAAGGCGAGAGATTTATCCATAAAGAAAATTTACACCTTCGAGGATTATTTCTCCCTTCTAAAAAAGGACACATTGAAGGAGAAGACGGACTTTGCGGAGCTAATTGAATATTCAAAAGTTCTAAATCAGAAATTAAGGGATACGTTCAATTTCGAAGAGAACCATCGCCCCCTAATAGTCAGTGGAATTTTGTTGGCGCTCGAAGATGAGAGTTTCCATTCAGCTTATGCAAAAAAGACAAAACCGCTTGAGATAGCTAATTTCCTGATAACTACGATTGATGAGCGATTAGACAAAGACAACATCGACAAAAAGAAAAGGGACACGATAGTCCAAACTTATAATTTTATGAAGACAAACACAGAAATAATAAATGAACTAAACAAGGATGGAAAACCAAACACCCATCTAAAAGACCTGATTAAGGAAATAGACGAGAATGTTAGCCCATTTTTAAAAGATTATAAGCAATACGACGTTATAGGAAGCTTCTACAATGAGTTTCTGAGATATGCGAATGGAGATGGTGGGTTAGGGATTGTTTTAACCCCAAAGCACATAACGGAACTGTTCTCGGAACTTGCAGAAGTGAATATTGACAGTGTTGTAATTGACAATTGTTGCGGGACGGGAGGATTTCTAATTTCTGCTATGCGGAAGATGGAAGAGGAGGCAAAAGGAGATAAGACAAAGATTAAGGCAATTCACACAAAGCAACTAATAGGGATTGATGATAACCCAAAAATGTTCTGCCTTGCTTGCTCTAATATGATGTTAAGAGGAGATGGGAAAGCAAATATCTTCCAGCAAGACTGCTTCCAAATGAACGAGGCAGAAGTCAAGAAATTCAAACCAACCATTGCTCTCCTTAACCCCCCATACTCAAAAGAGAATGGACACAAAGAGTTGGAGTTTGTTTGGAATGCTTTATCGTATTTAGAGCAGAATGGGATTTGCGTTGCGATTGTCCCACAATCCTGTGCGATGAATACCAAGAAGGGAAATGAAAACGTTAAAGAGAGAATACTGAAACAGCATACACTGAAAGCCGTTATGAGTATGCCGAACACCCTTTTTGATGACAGTGAAAAGAGTTCGGTTACTTGCATCATGGTCTTCGAAGCATGGAAACCCCACAGCGACACTACAAAAACGTGGTTTGGATATTGGAAAGACGATGGGTTTAAGAAAAAGCGACCATATGGGAGAATTGACTACTACGGAACTTATCAGAAGGAAATTAAGAAGCACTGGCTTGACAGCTTTTTCAATAAGAAGGAAATAAAGGGGTTCTCGGTTCTGAAACACGTTGGTTCAGAAGATGAGTGGTTAGTGGAGCCATATCTTAAAACGGAATTTGAAGAATTGAAAGACGCTGATTTTATCGATACTCTAAAAGAGTATTCTACTTTCCTTTTCTATAATCGGTTGGCTGACACAGTTTCAAATAAGGCAGTTAGCAATCAGAAACTGGAACTGGATTTTAGCAATTGGAAGCCAGTCAGATTGGGTTGGGATGAAAAAGAACCAAATGGATTGTTTGAGGTAAAAGGTTCAAAAACAACCAGCATCAGAATATTAGAAAAAGATAATGTTAGTGGTGAAAGAAAATATCCATTCATAACTACTCAGGCAACAAATAACGGAATTCGTGGATGGTATAACATCTTTACTGATGAAGGCAACATATTGACTGTTGATAGCGCGGTTGTTGGTTTTTGTGCATATCAGCCCCTAAGCTTCACTGCAAGCGACCATGTGGAAAAGCTAATGCCGAAATTCAAGTTAAATGTTTTCAGAGCCATGTTCTTAACTACCCTCATCAATCTTGAACAGAAGAAAATATCGTATGGGAGAAAGTTTAATCAGGACAGAATTAACGCTACAATAATCAAATTGCCATTCAAAGACGGGAAAATTGACTGGGAATTTTTAGAGAATTATATTAAAGGACTACCCTATTCTAAAAATATTGAAGTCTAAATCATTCCTTCAATCCAAGCGCCTTTCTCAGCAATTTAACGACGGTTTCGCTGTTGTTCCTGAGCTTATGGTCTATCTTGTATTTCTGCACTTCAATCCAAGTCTTCTCATCGCAGTCAAGCACAAGTTTTTTTGCCATGTTATTAACCTCCATTAATGACTATTAGCAGTTATTAACAGATAGCCTTATAAGTCTTTCCTACCATATTATTAACAGTCATTAACAGTTGTTAATGATTAAGACGAGGTGAATAATATGGAAATGAGGCAAATAAGAGGAATGGAAATCGCAAGGCAGAAACAAGTGCAAACGCAGAAGGACGGCGGTTATAGGGTTCATTCGCAATCGGGCGATGGATTTTACCACGTCAGCGAGGACTTTAACTGCACTTGCCCCGACGCTCAGTTTCACAACAGGACGTGCAAACACGCCTTCGCCGTGCGCTACTATCTCAAAACAGAGATAGACACCCCGCAGGGTAAGGTGGTGAAGGAAAAGCGCATCAGCCGCCCACAGGCTTGGAAAGCCTACACGCAGGCTCAAAACAGCGAGGTAAAGATGTTTGACGACCTCCTGAAGGACTTGGTGAATGGGATAGAAGAGCCAGCGCAGGACAGGGGCAGACCACGCCTAAGCCTGAATGAGAGCGTGTTTTGCGCCATCCAAAAGGTCTATTCGCAGCTTTCAAGCAGGAGGGCGCACTCCCTCTATAAGAACGCCGAAGGCAAGGAGCAGATAGGCTATGCACCCAACTACAACGCAGTAAATAAGCTGCTTAATCGGGCAGACCTTACGCCCATCCTGCACGAACTCATAACCCTCTCAGCCTTGCCATTAAAGGCGGTGGAAACCGACTTTGCCATAGATAGCTCAGGGTTCAGGACGGACAGCTTCGGGCAGTATTGCGAGGAGAAATACAAGATTGGCAGGCAGCACCAGTGGGTTAAGGCGCACATTTGCACAGGCGTTAAGACCAACATAATAACGGCGGCTGAGATAACGGACGAGCATGGAGGCGACAGCCCACAATTCGCTCCCTTGGTGGCTGCAACGGCACAAGGAGGCTTCAATATGGTGGAGGTCAGCGCAGACAAGGCATATTCCAGCAGGGACAACTATCAGGCGGTCAAGGACGTGGGAGGACGGGCGTTTATCCCCTTCAAGTCCAACGCGACGGGAAAGAGCAAGGGGACGGGAATATGGCGCAAGATGTTCCTCTATTTCCAGCTAAATCAGGATGAGTTTTACCAGCACTACCACAAGAGAAGCAACGTGGAAAGCACCAACAGCATGGTAAAAGCCAAGTTCGGGGACAAGGTAAGGAGCAGGAACGCGGTGGCAAGGGAGAATGAATTGCTGTGCAAGTTCATAGCGCACAACATCGTGGTTTTGATACATGAGAGTTTTGAGTTGGGGGTCAAAATAGATTTCTGCTCCTAAAACATCTCACTTGCTCCTAAAGTCGCTTAAAAGGGGGGATTTGGTAGCAAGGCTATCGGCTACGTCGTGGAGGGTTATTTCTCCCTCGAAAGCATGGAACACGCCAAAAGCGGGAAGGTGAGCGTCGCATCGCCTTCCACGAACGCCGAATCCTCCTCGCGCTTGAGCTTGTTCCAGCTCACAGCCTCGCGCGGCCGAGCGCCGGAGAGCGACCCGTCGCCCTCAGTGCCTGTGGAGAGGTAAACAACGTAGTCCAGCCCGTTGCGCAATATTGCCGCGCCAATAAGGTGGTGCTTGGCAATGCCTCCGCCCAGTATTATGCCTGATGTCTTGTTAGCCATAAGCATGATGTCGTAAAAGCGGCGCACTTCCTCGGCAGCGTCAATGACAAAGGGCGCTTTCGAGTGCGTCTTGTTGAAGAAATAGAAGTGGTCGCCCATTGCCCCATCCAGGGGACCTGGCAGGAAAACCGGTATCTTGTTTTTCGAGCACCAGTAAAGGAAGGAGTTCTTGTCATTCAGGCGCGCGCCCAGTTCCGCCACATACTCGCTCATGCACATCTTCCCTGCGTGCTTGCGGTACATCTCGTCCATGAATGCAAGGTGCATCTTCTCAAGGGAAGCGTATTGCTCGTCTTTCACGAAAATATTGCCAATCCTGTTCAACCCATTCGCTTTCACCTGCGTATCATCCGCAGTGAAGCTTCCAAGTGTGAACGGCTCGGAACACTTCATCACATCCTCCTCAATGGAGCCAGTGGATGTGATTATGGCGTGCACCAGCTTTTTCTCGCACAACTGCGCGATTATCTCGCGCAAGCCGCATGAAATCATGTTGGAGGTAAAGGCAAGGAAAATGGTGGACTTGTCGTCCTGCATCCTCCTGACCACCTGCGCGGCCTTTCCAAGATGGCTTGCCTGAAAGCCAATGGATGAGTAAGCGGCAAGAAGCTCCTCTGCAGTGGCGTTGGGACTAAGCTTGAAGCCCTTGATTGGCTGCAAAGCAGCGCCCCGGATCGCGCGCGAGCTGATTTTCCTCTTGAAAGACACGTTTTTGTCCATAGGCGGATTAGGCGCCCAAGGGGTATAAAAAACAGCGCTTATGGCATGTGGACAGCTGCATAAGCCAACTCGTCAGCCAAATCCTCTGATGAGAAGTTGTAATGGTAATGCTTGTACAGAAGCTCTCCCGCGCGCTTGTTCAGCCTCGAGGCGGTATAGGCAACCCTCAGCGCATCTTCACAGCGCGAGAACAGGGCAGCGCACAAGCCTGCAAGCACGTCGCCCGTGCCCCCTTTTGTCATGCCTGCATTGCCGCCCTTCACCCATGCGAGCTTGCCGCCTGAGGTAACAATGTCGCGCACTCCCTTGAGAAGTATGGTGCAGCCGTATTTTTTCGCCATCTTCCCTGCGTTCTCCTCGCTCGCCAACACGCCAAAAGCAGCCTCAAACTCGCGCGCATGCGGCGTCAAAATGACGTTCTTGTGCAGCAGCTTCACCGGCAGCACGCGAAGCGCGGCGGCGTCAATCACGCAGCGCTTGTTGCTTCTCAGCACGCGCGATACCATTGCCTTGGTCTTTGCATCGGCATCCATCCCATTGCCTACAAGCACGCAAGTGGCATGCTTTAGCGCGAAGTTGAACTTGCTTTTCGGCACGCAAATGACATTCGCAGTGCCGAGCTTCATCTTTTTCACAAGCGCATTGTTTTCCTCGGTAGACGCAAAGTAAACCAGATCGCAAAACCTGACGGCCGCGCGCGCAGCCAGCACAGGCGCGCCATGGTACGTTTTGCTCCCGCCAACTATGAGCACCACGCCGTTCTGCCCCTTGTGGCTTGCCTTTTTCGGCAGCGGCATGCAAAGAAGATGGTCCATGCTCTTCGTCTGGGGAAAGAACGTCTAAAAGCTTTTCCTTCAAATTATTGATATGGTAATCATTTCTCAGTCTACGCACTCGGATTTTGACAAGCGCGAATACTGCGGCGCGTTCGGCATCTACTCCTTTTCAGGCAAGAATGTGGCGAACGACATCTATTTCGGATTGATGTACCTGCAGCACCGCGGCCAGGATTCCGCAGGCGCGTCCACGTCGGATGGCAAGAAGATAAGCACGGTGCGCGGCCTTGGCTTTGTTCCCGAGGTCCTAAACCCAAAGGCAATCGAGTCCATGCCAGGGCACACAGGCATCGGGCACACGCGCTACCCCACCATCGGCGCAGGCGGCGCGGAGGACGCGCAGCCTTTCATGGCCGAGGTGAACGGGAAGAAATTCGCGCTTGCGCACAATGGCAACATCTCAAACTACGGCAAGGCAAGGAAGATGATGGAGGATGGCGGGGCGAACTTCTGCTCCACCTGCGATGCCGAGCTCATACTGGCGGCATACATCAAAGAGTACAACAAGAAGCCTGACTTTTTCGAGGCAGCGCGCGCGCTCATGGGCACGCTTGACGGCTCCTACTCGGTTGTTTTCATAACCGACAGCGGGGAGCTTATTGCATTTCGCGACCCGCACTCCATCCGCCCGCTCTGCTGGGGCCAAGACGAGGACAAGATAGTCTTCGCGTCGGAAAGCGTGGCGCTTAACATCATCAAATGCCCACTCATTGGCGACGTGGCGCCCGGCGAGGTCTTTGTAGTTTCCAAGGAAGGCGTGAAGCGCAAAATCGTTGCAGGCGACAAGCCGCGCCACTGCATGTTCGAATACGTCTATTTCGCGCGCCCAGACTCCAAAATCGACGGCAAATGGGTCTATGCCGTGCGCTCCAACCTGGGCCGTGCCCTTGCGCGCGCAGCGCCTGTGAAGGCGGATGTGGTGGTGGCTGTGCCTGACACCGCGCGCTCTGCAGTGGAGGGCTACTCGCAGGAATCCGGCATCCCGGTGGCAGAAGGGCTCATCAAGAACCGCTACATAGGCAGGACATTCATCATGCCCTCGCAGAAAAAGCGCGAGGACGCAGTGCGCCTCAAGCTCAATGCTGTGAAGCACGTGGTGGAGGGCAAGCGCGTGGTGCTCATCGACGACTCCATTGTGCGCGGCACTACAATGGGCCCCATTGTCAAGCTGGTGCGCGATGCAGGCGCAAAAGAGATACACCTGAGGATCACCTGCCCGCCCATCATGGCGCCCTGCTTCTACGGCGTGGACATTCCCACTTACAAGGAACTCATTGCCACGCGCAAATCCGTGGAGGAAATCAGGAAAGCGGTTGGCGCGGACTCGCTTGTTTACCAGACAATGGATGGCTTGGTGCAGGCAATCGGCATGAAAAAGGAGGAGCTCTGCACAGGCTGCCTGGACGAGGCATACCCTACGGAAATCGGGATTGACATTGCAAAGAAGATGAAGGCCGCGGGCAACAAGGAAGGCATACGCGCATGGGAGGAGAAAGAATGAGGCAAAGCAGGCCGCGGGAGAAAAGATGAGCATGAATGGAAAGCAACCAAAGCCGGTCGCACGCCTGTCGCATTCCCTTACGCATGGGAACATCTGGCTTGCGGCGCTCAGCATCATGAAGAAAAAGAAAGTCTATGCATACGCCCTTCCAGAGGAGATTTCGCGGGCATTCGGCTATTCCCCCTCCAAGCTCATGGTCTATTTCGTGCTTTACAAGCTCGAGGACGAGAAGCTGATTTCCTCGAAGTTCGAAGGCAGGCGCAAGTACTACGAGCTCACGCCTTCCGGCAAAAAGGCGCTTTTTGATGGCAAGAAAAAGCTCTCTGATTTGTCAAAAAAGCTCTGACGTGATGCCATGGTGCGCAAAGCAACACTGATTACTGGCGTGCCAGGGACGGGCAAGACCACGCTTGCGGCAGCGCTTTGCCAGAAAAGCGGCGCGGCTCTTCTTGAGATAAACGAGCTTGCAGAGCTTTTGGGCCTCTACTCGCACACGGATGAGGAAGACGGGGCAAAGGTGGTGCGCCTGCCAGAGTTGGCGCGCGAGCTTGCAGCTGCGATAAAGGCTGAAAAGAAAAGCATAATTGCAGAAGGGCACCTTGGCTGCGAAGTGAAGCTTCCTGTGCAGAAAGTGATAGTCCTTCGCTGCGACCCCAAGGAGCTTCGCGCCCGCCTTGCCTCCAGGAATTACCCATCAGGCAAGCTGTCGCAAAACGCGCTTTCCGAGGCGCTGGACTACTGCACCGTGCAGTCGGAGAAAAACTATGGCGCGAAAAAAGTCTGGGAAATCGACACAACAGGAAAAACGCTCGCGCAGGTGCAAAAAACGGCAGAGGCGATAATTTCAGGAAAGACGAAAAAGCACGCGCGCGTCTCCTTCCCCGATGCGCTCATGCGCGAGGCGATTACAGGGGAAAAAATTCGCGCTGCGTTGCGCTAATTACAGCCCAACATAATCTTTTTCCATTTTCCCGCGCGGCACTACCTTGTTCTTCTGCGCGCAGACAGGAAGGTCGAACTCGTTTGAAATCCTCACAAGCTCGGGCATCTCAATCGCGCGGTCGGAGCACAAGTAAGGCACTTTCCCAATCGGGGTGTCGCGCCTCTCTATCTTGAATGGCAGCACCTGATACATGCCCATCCTCTTGAGGCGTATGTCCACCTCGCCCATCTTCAAAACGCGCGCGCGCCTGTGTTCATCCATAAGCAAACCCCTCAATAACTTTTCTCAAAAACATAGACGAGGAAAAGCGTGGCGCCGGTCTTGTCAGTTTCCGAGCCGATTTCCGCCATCTCACCGTTTTTCTCGTACATATGCTTCACTTCGACCGCCAGGTTGCGGTATGGCGTGATGTAGACGATTTTCTTGCCTGCAGTGCGAATGCGCCGCCTTGCCATGGATTTCATGTGAAAAGCACTGATTTAAAACTATGCCATCTACAAATTGCCTTGTAGCCCCATCGTCCAGTGGTCAAATCTATGCGCCCTGCGCACGGAGACTAAGGATACGAGGCTCTGACGAACCGAATCTTGCCTGCCCTTCGGGGCGGAGATACCTCGGGACATCGGTTCGAATCCGATTGGGGCTACTTTATCTTTTCATTAGCCTACGCCCCAATTCTCGCCACCCGGGGTGTCGATCCGATTGGGGCTACTTATTTTAATCCACGCGCGCCAATGTGCGTTATGGCAGGCCAAGAAGCAGCAATAGGCGCGCTGGGCATACTCGTCCTGTCAGGCGTCTTCTCGCGCGCTTTCCTGAAAATGACCGGAATCTCTGACGTTTTCATCCTCATGCTCCTAGGCGTTGCCGCAGGCGCGCTCCTGCCTGGCAGCGCGGTCGCAGGCATGCAGGGGCTCATGCTTCCCTTGGGCGCGGTCGCGCTTCTCATGATAATGCTTGAGGAGGGCATGCTCATACCGTTTGAGAACCTTCACAAGCACGTGCACAAGGCATTCCTTTTCGGCGCCGTCTCGTTCCTCCTTTCGTTCGCGCTGGGCGCAGGCCTATTCTATTTCATCGCAGGCTTCCCGCTTCTCTTTTCCTTTCTTATAGGCGCCATGTTCGCCTCAGTCGCGCCCGAGCTCCTCTCAGGCTTCCTATCCAGCATAGGCACCTCTGAAAGTGTGAAGGGCATTGGGGAGATTGAAGCGGTGTTTTCCGAGGCACTATCAGTCATCATCTCACTCACCATAATTTCCGCAATGCTGGTGAAGGCAACGTTTCCCATCTCCGACCTGCCCCTACAGCTCGCCTTCATCTTCCTGCTCTCGCTTGCGCTTGGCGGGATATTTGCAGCTGCGTGGAAAGCCATCTTTTCCAAAATGGAGCACGAGAACATGCACCTGCTTGTCATCGGGCTCGCAGCCATCCTGTACGCGCTTGCAGGCGCGGCTGGAGCGAACGGAGTCATCGCAGTTTTCGCATTCGCCTTCCTGCTCGGCAACACCTCGCACGCATCCATTGCCGAGGTGCGCCGCTTCCAGTCTGAAATCGGCTTTTTCCTGCGCACGTTCTTTTTCGTCTACCTAGGCGCGCTCCTTTTCCACTCTGGCAAGCCAGTTGATGTCGCGCTTTTCGCGCTCGCGCTCTCATTGCTTCTTGCAGCCGCGCGCCTCTTTTCCGGCAGGCTGGTGCGCTTCATCGACAGCTCTGCAAAGGAGGACAGGCTCCTGGAGGCGTTCTCAGGCAGGGGCCTCACCTGCGCGGTAATCGCAGTCATCGCGGCAGGCGAGCTTCCGGCGTCCTCGCTTCCCATCGACCTTCCCCTGCTCGCGCTCTTCGCAATTTTCTTCACCAACGCGATTTCCACTGTTTTTGTGCTTAGGAAAAGGGGGAAGAGGGCCGCGCAGCCTAAAAGCAGCGGCAAGGGCGGCGTGGCAGAGGTCCTGAAGGGCGGGCTGTTCGGGGCTTAGATGGGCGGCATACATTTCACAATAAGCTCTTTGCCAATCTGCTTTTTTGTTATCTGTTGTCCATCAATATACGTTATATATTCAAAGCCAATTGACTTATAGTCGAGCGTTCCTGGAGAAGTGCTGGAGTTTTGGCAAACTGACGAGGCACCGCCAACAGTCGTGCCCGAGCTAGTGCCGCCAACAACCGAGTATATGTACCTATAGCAAGGCAGCCCATACCAAGCGCCCCCCGGCGCAATATACTTCTCTTCACCCGGCGCCAGATAATAGTAATCGTTGAAATTCACAGTGCCTGTTGGCGCGCAATTTAGCGACATAAATTGGGTGGCTTTACCGCCATCCGCGCCAACTATCCCAGTTATCCTTATCGGATACATTCCGGTATTTCTGAACAATAAATACGGGAGCATGTCTCCTACTGTCGTTGATGATATTCTTGCCGCACTATCCACAATCGCAATCGGGCTTGCGCTTTTCCAATACATCTGCGACTGTGCGATTTGTGAATCTGACGCCATCCCAGGGAAGAAGCCAAGAAGCGCGACTGAAACAAGCGCGACAATCAGCACAATAGCCAAGAGAACCAGATACTCTGTGGCGCCCTGCGCACGTAATTGCATGGCGCTTCTTTCGCCCCTTCACAATAAAAACAGTTACGCAAGCACTGCGGCCTTTTTGCACAGCAAGTAGATTGCGCACGCCTCAGGAAGCTCGCGCACCTCCCCTGCGCCGAACGGGCCGAATGAAAAGTCCCTAATATTGAGCGCAGGCACTGCCTCGGTCGCCTTCACGCGAAGCGGCGCGCTTCCGAAAACAGGCGCGCTTCTCATGGGCTCAAACCCTGCGATTGCATCAGGCGTTGGCAGGCGTTTTGCCGCAAAGCCGCTCCCGCCATGGATGGAGTCGGGCATGCGTATGAGCTTGCTGGTGTCCGCAGTGACATTGGCGTCAATGCGTCCCGCCATGGTAAGCTTCATCTCCTCGAATTTCTCCGAGAGCTTTTTCTCGCGGTTGGTGATGCCTATGTTGTCCCAGTTGCCCTTCTCTATCGCGCCGCGAAGCTTTTCCCTCTCCTCGGGCTTTTTCAGCTTGCGCGCAATCGAGAGAGCAAAAGCATCATCTGAAAGCTTGGCGAGGAAAGCTCTCGCGAACTTGCCGCCAAACCCTCCCTGGCTTGGAGAGGGGCCGAAGAACTTCTTGCCCTCATTCCAGAACAATCTCTCAAAGGACAGGCCTGTGCCTGACACGTAATCCGCAATCTCGCGCCTTGCCTCCCTGTCCAGGTCATAGATGGCATCAGACACCACATGCACATGGTAGCCTCTGCTTCCTGAGAAATTCACTGCCAATTCACTTTTCGAAAAGCCGAAGTCAGGAAGCAAAAACTCCTCAATGAGCTTTATTGCATCTGCCTTCACCGCGTCCAGGCATTTCTGGCAGGTGAACTTCCCGCACACATGATTGCACGCGCTCCCGTCGGTGTCCAGGTCGAATATCAGGTCTGAGCCCAACCAGTTCTTGCGCGGCATGGGCCTTGCGTCAGGGAACTCATAGTATGCGACAGAGTGCGAAATGTAAAGCGGCGCCTCTGCGACCAGCCGCGCGCGAAGCTCAGACTCGTTCCTGAAGGCAATGTGGCGGAACTCAATTTTTTTCTCCCAGCCGCCAAAGCCGAACTCGCGCTTTTCAAGCCCGCGCACAGCGACTGCGCTGGTGCCGTAGTAGCCGGAAAACTTTTTCCGGAGGAATTTTTCCTCTGCAGACTGCACAAGCGAGTTCATGTTTTTGCCTCTTCTTCTTTCTTCAATGCCCTTCCATGGATATTCGCGCGGTAATTCAATGGCGTGCCGCAATGGCACTCTGCCACACAGGCGCCATAGCTGTCCATGGTGGCGCACGAGGGCATGCTGTAGCCCTTGGTGCGCAAATACTCCACCTGGTAGCGCGTGGTCTTCTCGGAAAAGTCAGGCGCGCCCCTGAAAATGTCCACAATCTTGTCTGTAGCCACGCCTGCCCTCACAAGGTAAATCGCAAGCGCCACGCGCGCGGTGTGCGGCAAGTTCACGTTGAGCGAGAGCTCCTCAATCATCCTTCTTATGCAGGGCGGGTAATTCTCCTGCCCCACCTTCACCACGTTCGCCTCAAGCTTTGGAAGCAGCGCAAGCACGCGCGCGCCAGATGCCTTTACCTCTTCCGGGAAAGCCGCGCGTATGGGAAGCTCGCGCTCGATTTTCTTTTTCACGGCTTCCTCAAGCATCCTCACGCGCTCATGGCTGCTCACCAGCACCTTGCCTGCGGCAACTTCGCGGTTCGCCAGCTTGTAGTCAGTGGAGCGCGGGGTGTAGGTAAGATATTTTCCAAGCGGCACAAGGAACTGCGCGCCTGATTTTTCAAAGCGGATGCCGAATTCCGCGGCAACGGCATCAACATATTCCGGGTGCGCAGCCGCATCGGATGACAAATAGTCGCTTGTCTTCTTTGCCTCGGCAACAGCATACCGGTTGATGAGGTAGCGGTTGTTCGCGCACGAGACTATCATGCGCGCAATCGCGTAAAGCGCCAGCTCCTCCTCCTGCGCGTCGGACAGGGCAGGCACTTTCCTCACCTTGCCGGAAACTATGGCTTCGTGCACGCGCTCCTCAGCCTTGTCAACATAGGAGGAAACGATTTCCATGCCCCGCTCGCTCACATGCGCCTTGGCGGCAGAGGAAAAAGGGTAGTGCGCGCAGAAGAGCAAATCAGACATGGATGGATTTTGCCGACTGGTGGTTTAAATAGGCGACGCAAGTAGGCTGCCAGTGCTTCCCCCTTATGCCTTTTCCCACTTCATGCCCAGCTTTTCCAGGCACGCCACAAGCTCTTGCCGCCGCGCGCCCTTAATGCCTTTCCAGTCAAGCAAAGCGCGCGTTATCGGGCAGTCATTCTTCCCAATCGCCTGGCGCACCATTTCCTCGCTCACGCCATCGCGCTCCAGCGAGTAGCCGGAAATTATGTTCCCCAGCGGCGTGCCTGACAGTATTGTTCTCGTGAACTTGGGGCAGTAGTGCGTGCCGCCAAATCCAACTGCCGCCGCGGCAACCGGCGCTGCCGTTGCTGCGGCAATTATGCCCTGCGCGCAAATTACGCCTGCCTCGGGGATGCTCCACTCTGCCTCTGAGCTTCCGATTTCCACGAACAGGCAGGGGCGCGAAAGAGTGGGTCCATGGTGGTCCACCTCCACTGCGACTTCCCACTTCAGCGAGGAGGCATCGGAAAGCTCCTTCATTTTCCCAATTGCGGCTGCAAGGCGGGAAGCTGAGGCGGTGTTGAGCGTTTTTGGCTCCCCTCCCATGTCCGCGGTGCCATAGTTTCCTGGCGTGTGCGCGGTAAAGCAGGGCTTGGCGCTTTCGCTTCGATGCGTGCTTGCGAAAATATAGCATTCTGCATCGTGCGCAGGCACAATGTCGATTATCCTGCCCGGGTACTGCGCCATGTCAAACAATGGCGAGGACCAGAACCCTGCCTCATGCTGCTTGAGCTGCGGGACAAGAGAAAGAAGCGCTTCCTTTATGTTCAGGCTCGCAGGGTTCTCGGACGCAATCACAACGAGAGGGCGCATGTTTTCCATTTCCTGCGGCAAATTTATAAGTTGCGGTCGCGTATTTGCCCTGTGGTCTGATGGTCAGCGAAAAACTAATCGCGTTCATCCTCAAGGCGCGCCAGAACAAGCGCAATGACGACCAGATAGCCCAGCAGCTGCTGTCGGTTGGCTGGAAGCAGGAAGCAATCACTGACGCATTTTCAGAAATAAAATCGAAAAAGATAACATCCCCCACTCCCGCGCAGGCTGCCAAGATGGCGCAGTCCCAAGCCGCGCAAAAGATGGCCGCTCCCTCGCAGCCGCAGCCATCCGCCCCGCCTTGGGTAAAGCCCGATGCACTCCCTGCCACGCCAGCGCAGCCTACTGCAGCTGCGCAGCCATCCGCCCCTGCTGCACAGCCTGCTCCACCAACTGCACAGTCAACCGCTCCGCAGCAGCAAGCAGCGCCAGTATCTTCCGCCCATCAGCAGACATCCTCATCCCCGCCTGAAGCAACGCAATCTGCGATAGCCCCTGCGCAGCAAGCGCCGGCACCTGCACAGACAATGCCTGTCATCCCCACGCCCCAGCCCGCCCCCGCAACTGCAATACCACCCGCAAGCCAAATCCAGCTCCCGCAGCAGAAAAAATCCCTATTCTCATCATTGTTTGGCAAAAAGCCAGCGCAGCCTGCCCTGCTTCAGCAGCCAGCCCAGCCCCCGCAGCAACCTGCCGCTCCTGTGCAGCAGCCCGCGGCAAAGCCGCCTGTTTTTCCGCCGCGCACCCCTGCTCAAACCACCCTCCAGCCGCCTGTTGCTTCCCAGCCGACCACTGCACAAGGGCAATCCACGCTTGCAACGTTTGCCGGGGCAACTGCGCAGCAAAGCGCAGCCTCTTCGGTGGCGCAGCAGCCTTTGCCTTCAGCAGGCACGGCGCCTGCCGCACCAAAAACATTTTCCGCCCCCCAGCCGCCTCCTGCCACGCAAGCAAAGCCGGCAGCAGGGCTGATGAAATTCCTCCCAATAATCGGGCTTGTGGTGCTGTTAGCAATCGCAGCCGGGGCGTTCTATGTTTTTGTGATTGCTCCTGCAAACAGCGTGCCCCCAATACCTAGCCAGCCGCTCGCTCCTCCTGCCCACGGCACTCTTCCATCCAACCCGGTGCAGCAGGCATCCGGCCCGATTGATTGCGGCAATGATATGGGCTGCTTCAGCCAGGCGTCAGGCACCTGCACCCCTGCAAAAATGACCCGCAATTCATCAACGAACCTGATCGGAATGACCGTGTCGGGCTCCACATACATGGAAATAAAAAACACCTCTGAGGCGGGCAAGTGCTCTCTTTATTCGCTGGTTGTGGATTCGTCCGTGGCATTTAGCAATTCAGCGGTGGCATCTGCGCTTGCAAAAGGGGTTTCAATGGAGGACATACAGAAGCAGGAAGCCGCATCAGCACTGCAGGCAAAGGCAACAATCGGCATGAGCGGGGCGTGCAAGTTCAACACAGCTGACCTGTCTGCCATGCTCAGCAGGTGGAATGCGGGAAGCTTTGCCAGCACGGATTATGCCGGAGCGGACTGCAGCGGAAGCATGCTCATAGGTTCCCAAACTGGTGGCATCACAAGCGTCAACCTCTCCAGCCTGCCCGTGAAAAATGCCGCGGCCAATGGGAGCACAAACGCCACTGCAAAGCCGGGCAGCGCAGCCAACAATTCATCCACCGTGAAGATGAATGCCACAAGCCCGCCAAAGGCAAATGCCACTGCAATGGCAAACACCTCCACAAACAAGACTTCCGGCGCGCCTGCAAACGCATCTGCCGCAAACGCCACCAACGCCAGCTCCCAGCCATTTGCCTATTCCCACAAATACACGACGTATTATCCCGAGCACCTGGTGTGGTTCTGCACTGACCGCAAAACGGAATTCTACCGGATGCACTACCAGGAGTATTTCGGGGGCGGCTGCAACGTGCCAAGGCCCAAGGACGGCTTCGTGGGCTTCGATGACTATATTGCAACAGGCTGCACCATGATTCCCTGCTGCATAAACGGCCCCTACAACGAATACAGCCGAAGCTACGACTATTTTGAATGTGGCTACAATTAGCAAAAGCAGCTATGCCTTCTCAGGCGCCTTTTCTTTCTCGGGCTTTTCCTGCTGCTTATCGGCAGGCTTTTCCAAAACCCGCTCAGCCTGATTTTCCCGCCCCCTCATTGCCCTTTCCGCAACCCCAAACATTAGCGGCGAAAATTCCTTGTTCTCCTTCGACAGCGTGACTTCCACCACTTCGCCTACCACCAATGTGTGATCGCCTGCGCTTGTGTAATTAAGCACCCTGCACTCGATGTTTGCCGCCGCCTCCACGATGAGGGGCGCAGCCACCCTCCTTGCTTTCACCTGGGTAAGGGAAGCCTCGGAGAACTTGTCTATGAACTTGCCCGAGGTCGCGCCGCACAGGAGCACCGCGTCGCGCAGCCTTTCCGTCGGTATTGCCACCACAAACTCCATGGACGTGCAGAGCAGGTCGAGCGTGAGCGAGGTGTTGTGAAGCGACAGGGCAAGCAATGGCGGCTTTTCGCCAATGGGCGTGATCCACTCCACTGCCGTGACATTCGATTTCTCGCTTGAGGCTGCGGTGACCAGCACCGCTTGCCTTGGGTAAAACAGGTCCTTGAACATATTCGCGCAATTTTACCGAGAATTAATTTAAACTCTTCCAGCAACAATGCATTAGGGCGTTTCCTAATTCGCCTGGGCAGCCGATAATGTCTTGTTTTTTCTCTTCGTAAAAGCTGAGGCGACCACCGACTCTGCTTGCAAGCTTCATCGTCAGAGGTCACTGGTGATTGAATGGGCTATACAAAGCTCAAA
>CAITKI010000006.1 GCA_903892905.1 uncultured Microcaldota archaeon
AGGGTGTAGTAGTTCCCGCAGCGTGTTGCCTGTTCGCTGTTTCCATTTGCAGTGTCAATTTCCGCGCACCTGTCGCTGCCCTTCTGGTAAACCATTATCTTGGCGAAGTTCGTGCCAATCTTGCTTGCGGTGAAGTAAGCCGACACTTCCTTGCTCTCGCCCGGGTACAGCGTTATCTCCTCCTCGCGCGCCTGGCCCGCCGTCTGGACGCTTCCTGTGGATGTTACGGTGCCTGAGGCAGCGCTCACAGTCTTGGCAATCTCATTGCCATTGTCAAACGAAAGCACCACCCTGTAGGTCTGGGCGCCATTGTTTGTTGAGGGTGAGCCCCTGCTTATCTTGCCTGTCACATAGACTGTGTCGTACTGGTTCACTTCAGTCGGCACTGCGCCCACCGCAGCGTAAACCTCGCTGGTCGCGGCGCCGCCAGTGACCTTGACAGTAACTGCGGACTTCACCTGTGCGCCCGCGCTGTCAGTCACGGTGAACACTATCCTGTAGCTGCCTGCCTTGCTGTAGGTGTGCTGGAAGGTCGCGGCCGAGCCTGTGCTGTCTGATGCAGGCTGCAACTTGCCGGAGTCCTCATCTCCCCAAAGCACGCTGTATGATAGGTATTTCCCGTCAGGGTCGTAGGCTGACACCTTCCATGTGCCGCTTGAGCCTGTGGAAATTTCCGCAGGCCCGCCCGCGCCTGTAATCACCGGCGGGAGGTTGCTTGAGCCGCCGCCCACCACCACTGTGGAAGCAGACTGCGCGGTTGCGCCCTTGTCATCAGTCACGGTGAATGTCACGGTGTATGTTCCAGCTGCCGAGTAGGTGTGCTGGAATGTTGCAGAGCTGCCTGCGTCCATGTACAATGGCGCCAGCCCAGCATCTCCCCAGTTCACGCTGTAGGACAGGTAGTTGCCGTCAGGGTCGTAGGCAGAGACGTACCATGTCCCCTGCGCGTTCACTGCCAGTGAAACAGGCGATTTCACGCCGGTGATGACCGGCGGCTGGTTGCCCGAGACTGTGCTTGAGCCCACGCAGTTGTAAACCGCCTTTATGCTGGTGTAGCTTCCCGAGTTGCCTGCGTCCTTCCAGCTTGAAAGCGTGGCAACGCTGGCTTCCTTTATGTCCGTCGTTCCGGGGTAGAATTTCTTGCAGTATGTTATCTTGTCAAGGTCTGCGCCCGATGTGCCGTCAGGGTCTGTCTGCCAGGCGCCATTCGCGTCCGTGTGCTGGTTGACCTTGCCGAACCAGTATGAAATCTTGCCAAGAACGGGGAGCGCCGCATTGTCCGAGCTTGAGCACGGCGAGCCGATGGTGAAGCTGCCTTCCTTCGCCACAGCTGCCGAGCTCCCGACGCGCCTCTGTGCGCTCACCACGTAATGGTAGGTGCCGCACTGGCTGCCTGAGGAAAAGCCGAACCCATAATAGTCATTGTAGGAGTATGCCGTGCCCGGGGTGTGGTAGCCGACGTCATAGCTCTCAGTGTTCCCGTTCGGGCCGGTTATCTGAACAGCCACCTTCACATTGTTGAGGTTCGCAACCTCGTTTCCGTTCTTCACTTCCGCATAGAGCATGTGCGCAGGCTCGAACGATTCGTCCTGCTGCCACACGCGCACTATCTGAAGGGAGCTGCCTGAGCCGCTGCCCACCACCACACTGGAAGCAGACTGCGCGGTCGCGCCCTTGTCATCAGTCACGGTGAAAGTCACCGTGTATGTGCCTGCCTGCGCGTAGGAGTGCTCGAAGGTTGCCGTGCTTCCTGCTGAAGCAGGCGCCGAAGGCGAGATGCCGCTGTCGCCCCAGTTCACGCTGTAGGAAAGGTAGGTGCCGTCAGGGTCGTATGCAGAGACGTACCATTTCCCAACCTCGTTCACGGAAAGCGAAACAGGCGCCTTCACCCCTGTAATCACTGGCGGCTGGTTGGCCGGGGACAGGCAGTAAGGCGAGGAAAGAACGAACGTGCCTGTCTTCTCCACGCTGCTGCCCGTCCTGCTCGTGCTCACCAGCTTGTCAGCCTTCACATTGTATGAGTATGTGCCGCAGGGCATGCTGTTGTCGAAGCCCCATCCGTAAACTCCCTGGTTTGCGTATTGCGAGCTTTGCCCCACGAGCCCCATTACCGTGGTCAGCGTTTCGCCTTTTGGCGTTGTCACAATGCCCGTAACCTTGATTGAGCTTGGGGATGGCACAGCGCCGCCGTCAAGCGGCTTTGCATAAAGCCCGTATGAAACTCCCCGCACGTCAGGCTCTGCCCATGTGGTCATGGTGAGGCCTGCCTGCGCCTGTGTCACAGTGGTAGTAATAGATGACTGCGTGCTTGCGCCTGCGCTGTCAGCCACTGTAAATGTAATGGTATATGTTCCGGCTGCCGCGTAGGTGTGCTGGAAAGTCCCAGTGCTGCCCATGGCGACCGGGGCAGAAGGCGATGCGCCGCTGTCTCCCCAGTTCACGCCATATGAAAGATAGGTGCCGTCTGGGTCGTATGCGGACACCGACCATGTGCCGGTTTCACCAGCATTGATTGAGGTCGGCCCGCCCACGCCGGTAACCACCGGCGGGAGGTTGGTTGGGGGGCTGCTCACGGTAGTTGTGATGGTTTGTTGCATGCTTGCGCCTTTGTCGTCAGTCACTGTAAATCTTATTGCGTATGTGCCTGCCTGCGAATAAGTGTGCGGGAATGCCATCCTGGTGGATGTGGATGTATTTGCACTCGTGCTGCCGTCGCCCCAATTGACATCTGCTCTAATCGGGGAATTTTCCGGGTCATGCGCGGTAAGAATCCACGTCTCCTGATGCCCAGCTATTGGCGATGTGGGGCTGCTGATTCCGTCTATGAAAGGCGGCTGGTTCTGGGCCGGGGCAACTACCGTTACTTGTGCAGTGTGCTGTGTTGAAAGGCCGCTGGAATCGCTCACCTGCCCTATTATCATGTATATGCCTGCTGAAGCATATGTGTGGGACATTATTATTCCGCCCAAATTAGTTGGACCTATTTGGGAAGGAGAACTTCCGTCCCCCCAATTTACCAAATAGGTGAGTTGGGAGCCTTCCGGGTCATAGGCGAAAAAATGAAGGTCTTTCTGGACGTTTGGCGCCAGTGTGTTTTCCGTAACTATCGGCCCCTCAAACTTTACAATTGATGGCGCCTGATTGGTCTGGGTGCCGGAAACAGTCACAGACTTGGTGGTTTGTGCGCTTGCGCCTGATGGGTCAGCCACGCCCAATGTAATGGTATATGCGCCTGGTTGGGAATATGCATGCTGGAAGAATCCTGATACTGTGGAAGATGCGCCTGCAGAACTGTCTCCCCAACTCACACTATAGGTGAGTTGCGCCCCCTCTGGATCATGGGCAATCACTGACCATGTGCCGAGCTGGCCTATGCTTATCGACGTCTGCCCGCCGGTGCCGATAATCACCGGCGCCTGATTGCCCGAATCGGCAAATGCCGCGGTGGGCATTGCCAAAAGCACAAACGAAATTATTGTGAACAGTTGTTTCCATTCCATCCATTTCACCTTCCACATTTTCAAATATTTCTTTCTTTTTTTTTGCAAGCGTGCAGCATGTGCGCACGCTTCCTGACCACTCTGCGCCGGTTTTTGCTTAAAAAGGATTTGCGGGGCAGACCCGGTCCGGCTTTATAAAGCTTGCGCGGTCCGATGAGTTTTTTACCTCGAAGAAACTACTCGAACAAGCCGCGCTGCAATTCCGCCACCATGTTCCTGCCAAACGGGATGAGTTTCACAATGTTTTTCCGCTCAAGCGAGCGCAGGTTCCTAAGAAGCGAAGTTTTCGGAATGAGCAGCCGCTGCTGCATGGTGGAGCGCTTGGACTTGCCTCCAGATGACATTAGGAAGCGGACGATGTCCGCCTCGCGCTCGGAAAGCGTGCCAAGCACTGCGGCAGCCTTGTCACTCTTTGCATCGAATGCAGACGCTTGGTGCTGCGCTGCTGCACGTGCCTCACTGTGCTGCGCAGGGCGCGCATCCATTTTCTTTGGGCGCGTGTTTTGCCTGCCTTTCCTTGATGCTGGCGCTTTCTCTCCAGCGTGTGCAACTTGCACTGGCTTTGCCTTGCCTGTGGAATACAAATAGTATGCAAGCGCCGCCACCACCGCGAGCGCGCCAAGCGCCATGGCAATGTCTGCAAGCGCAAGCGCCTTGGGTTTCATCTCAACCTGCGCGCTTGCCAGCTTTCCCTGCTCCAATACGACCTGCACCGAGCCTGCAGATGTTTGCGTGGACGCGGAGATGACGCACGTGCCTGTTGGAAGCGCGCGGAAAAGGAAGTCGCCAGCCTCAGACGCGCGCTGGCTTGCGCCGTTTATGGCAGAATAGTCAAACCAATCCGATGAGCAGGAAACATGCAGGTCTGCGCCAGGCACCAGCTTGCCCCCTTCAAGTACTGATGCTGCCACGCTGCCTGAAGGATAAAATACCAATGTGAGGTTGCGCTCTGCAGGAACTGACAGCGCAACAGATGACGCATAATCCACGCCTGGCGTTGCCATGTCATCCAAAGTCGCGCTGAGCTGGTAGTCCCCATCGCCAAGCTGCAGCAGCAGGGCGCCTTCCCTTCCCGTGATGAGCCTGTAGGTTGCCGTGGCGCCACCTGTTGTCGCGATTATGGTGACCGGCATGCCCATGGGGGACGAGCCGTTTGCCAGCACTGCCTTCACTGCAACCGGCCCAGCGCCCTGCGGCACGGATGGCGGCGCGGCGCTCTCGCTTGCCGAAGCATTGTCTGCCAGCGCCAAGGCTGGGGAAAGCAAAAGAATAAATGCAAGGAACACTGGCGCAAAACGCATGCTTTCTTGTAATGCGCCCCTTGTTTAAAAGAGTGCGGTTTATGTTCGCCTTAGGGCGTTTCCTAATTCGCCTGGGCAGCCGATAATGTCTTGTTTTTTCTCTTCGTAAAAGCTGAGGCGACCACCGACTCTGCTTGCAAGCTTCATCGTCAGAGGTCACTGGTGATTGAATGGGCTATACAAAGCTCAAA
>CAITKI010000007.1 GCA_903892905.1 uncultured Microcaldota archaeon
GAGCTTTTTCCTCCCCTCAAACGCCGTAATGTTGCACGTCCTCATAAGCTCGTGCGCCTCCTGCCTTCCCATCCCTTTCCCGGTGAGCGCAATCATCACGCGCTCGGAAAGCACCGCGCCTCCCGTGAGGCCAAGGTTCTTCTCGATGTTGCCAGGGTAGAACATAAGCCCCCCAAGTATCTTGTTCATCTCTCGTATGATGTAGTGTGTGAGGATGAAGCTGTCCGGGAAGACGAACCGCTCGTTTGCCGAGTTGGTGAGGTCGCGCTCATGCTCCAAGGCAATGTTTTCCATCGCAACCGCGACATTGCCCCTTACAAAGCGTGCAATCGAGCACACCCTCTCGCTCTTGTGCGGGTTCCTCTTCTGCGGCATGGTGGAGGAGCCCACCTGCTTTGCGCCGAAAGGCTCGGCAACCTCCAGTATCTCGCTTCTCTGCAAGTTTCTAAGCTCCTTTGCCATCTTCTCAAGCGTAGCTGCGCAAAGCGCGAGCGTGAAAATTACCTGCGCGTGCCTGTCCCTCTGCACCACCTGGTTTGAAACTTCAGCAGGCTTCAATCCCAGCTCCTTCATGACGAGCTCCTGTATTTTCCTTCCCTTGCCGCCAAAAGTCGCCATGGTGCCTGTGGCACCAGCCATTTTGCCGACGGATATCATTTCCTCTGCCTGCTCCAGCCTCACTAAGTCGCGCTTCACTTCAGTGTACCAAATAGCGAACTTCATGCCGTATGTGGTGGGCACTGCATGCTGCCCGTGCGTCCTGCCGATGCACACCAGCCCAGCTGTTTCCTTTGCGCGCTTTTTCAATATCGCTTTTGTTTCCAGCAAATCTTTCCGTATCTTGCCAATCGCGCGCTTCATTGTCAAGCCTGTCGCAGTGTCCTCAATATCATAAGAAGTGGCGCCGTAATGCACATACCCGCCGTATTTCGGGCATTTTTCGGTCAGCGCCTTCACCATTGCCATGAGGTCATGGTGTATCTCAGCCTCTATCTCATTGACGCGCGCAAGCTCCACTTTCTTTGCAGCAACCGCGATTTCCTCGGCAGCGGCAGGAGGGATGTCGCCAAGCTTGGCATGAGCCCGTGCGAGCGCCACCTCGACTTCCATCCAGGAGCCTATGCGCGCAGACTCGTCAAAAAGCGCATTCATCTCGGTTTTGTACCTGCTTTCGATAGGCGAAACGACCATGATATGACCTCCGAAAGTGGGACAAAATCCTCAGGCTAGACCAATCAAATTGCCTTGCAGACCCCCACAACAGGTTATGGCGGCAGCAGAATTTAAATGTGTGCTCCCTCGCCGGCGGGTGCGTTTGCGAAGCGCTGCCCTTCACGCTACTATTTTTAAACACATTACCACACTATTACCTTAATGCAGGTGCCCCATGGAAAAGATAGCTCTCATCATCCCGGCCCTCAACGAGGAGCGCACAATTTCCCTATTGGTCAAGGATGCGCTTGCCCTTCTGGAAAAAGGCATCATCCACGACGTTGTTGTGGTGGACGACCACTCCACAGACTCAACGGCATCAATCGCAAGGAACCTCGGGGCAAAGGTTCTTGCCAGGGGCAACGGCGACCGCGGCAAGGGCCAATCTTTCCTTGACGGGCTGGAATATTGCCGGAAAACAGGCGCGACAATCCTGCTCATGATCGACGCCGACTCCGAAGGCCGGCTCGAGGAAAGGCATATCTCGCGCATGGTTGCCCCGCTTCTGGACGGGAAAATGGCAATGTCCATCCACCCGCAGCTGAACGGCGATGAGCTCGTGGCCCCGGAGTTCACAGGCCAGCGGGCAATCAGGGTAAGTGCGCTGAATTTCGTATTCAAGAATTGCAACGGCGGGTGGCGCTTCCGGGACGCGTGCCGCGGATATGGGCTTGAGAAAACGCTCAACTGGTTCCTGGCAGGCCGGTCCATTTACCTATCGGAATTCAAGCACGACCCCCTCATGTTCAGGCAGACTGGCGGCAACGGCGAAAACCCAGGCATGTTCATGGATTTCCTCATGACAGGCATGGCGCTTGGCGACAGGCCGAGGAAAGCGCGCGAGCTTCGCGCGCAAAGGCGCAGCGCCCCTGTTTTGCCTGCCCCTGGTGAAAAAAACCGCAACCAAGGCGCTTTCTTAAAAACTCTCCGCCGCATCTTATGAGCAAAGCGCGGAAGTGCTTAGGCTTGCAAGCCTAAGTTTCCGCACAAAAGCGCGGATGCCCTCCTGCCTGCGGGCACGGGGCACCGCATAAACATGCGGATGTAGTATAACCTGGCTAGTATTTTGGCCTTCCAAGAACCCTTTTGCTCGCTCCAGATGGGCACGCTCGCAAAAGCGTCGAACGTTTTGCTCCGCAAAACGTGCGCGCAAAGAGCAAAAGCTCTTTGCACGTCGCGGAAAATCAAATGGGTTCCGAAGCAAGTCAAAGGTCCGGGTTCAAACGCCGTTGTTTGGCAACAACGTGTTGCCAGCCTCCGGCTGACAATCCCGGCATCCGCAAATTTTTCTTTTCAAAAATTTGGGGCGCATTTTCCGGCGGGAAAATGCACGCCGCACTTTATTTTTGTTAAAGTGAGGATTCATCGGCGGAAGCCGATGTGCATCCGCAAATTTTTCTTTTTCTTCCTTCTCAATCCTGCCCAAAATCAGGCGCGAGGCGCGCTGCCTCGGCAAGGTGCTTTTCCTTGTTTTCCACCTGCGCGAAGAGCGAGTGCACCATGGATTTCTTGTAGCAGTCTGCCTTGTGGCCGTTGAGCATGGAAAGCGCGCTGCGGAAAGCCTTCCTCGCGAAAATGTCGAAATCCAGCCCGTTCTGCGCCGCAACATAGGCGCGCGCAATCCCGAAAAAAGTCTCTGGCTCTTTACCGAACTTCGCCTCCATGGCAGCTGCAAGCTCGGCTGCTTCTCCTTCCCCGAACTTGTGCATGAATCCCTTTTCCGCCATCATCTTTATCGCCGCGTTTGCGACTTTTTGCGACTGGTTCCAAAACAGGGTTGCCTCATGAAGCGCGTTTTCCTGGCTCGCGGCAACCGGCGTCTGGCATTTCCTTAAGCACTTTTCCGCACGCGTGTAGTCCCCCTCGCCATACAGCTTCACGCCCTTCCTGAACGCACTGCCTATTTTTGCACTGCTGCGCGCCTTGAAGCGGTCCTCGCTCAAGTGGTGGGTGCTCTCCCCGTATTTGTGCCATCTGTAGTTGCCCATAGTTACCGTTATCTTCAGTGCCCGCCACCCTTAAATTGCTTGCCCCTAAATGTATATTATGGCATGGAAAATGGACGAAATTGACCGCAAGATTCTCGAAATCCTTCGCGAGGATGCAAGGATTGCGAACGAAGCGCTCGGGAAAAAGGTCGACCTGTCCGAGCCTGCTGCGCGAAGGCGCGTGGCAAACCTCGTCAGCCGCGGCGTGATACGCCGCTTCACCGTGGATGTCGAGGAAGGCGGCGCAGTGCAGGCGCTGGTGTTCGTCACCCTTCTCCCATCCGCTGCTTCTGAGAAAATCATGCGCGAGCTCACGCGCGCACCCGGCGTCACCGCGCTTTTCGAGATTTCCGGCGACACCGACATGGTGGTGCGCCTCGCCGCGCCTGACATGGACGAGCTCAACCGCAGGATAGACACCTTGCGCCACCACCCGGAGATAACTGCGACCAAGACCAACATGGTCCTCAAGAAGTGGAAGTAATTGCGTTTTTCGCCATCTTTTTCTTCAAATTTGCCTATTTTAGAGGCTATTTTTGCCATTTAAGCTTATTTTAGTTGCGAAATCGTGGAACAGGAGAAACATATATAAAACATTCACCTCAGAGGTCTAGACGGAGGCATGATACTATGGCAGAGGCCGAATGTCCTGAATGCGCATCCCCCATATCCATTGCTGCTAACACCGAAGTGGGCGAGATACTTTCCTGCCCTGACTGCGGCACGCGCCTCGAAGTGCGCTCAGTCACGCCTCCCAAGCTTGAGAAGGCGCCTGGCGTGGAAGAGGACTGGGGCGAGTAAGGAGTGGGAACATGCAATTTGTTTGGAACGAAGACAAGCAATGGGGCGACGACGAATGCGACTAGCCCATGCCATGCCCTGCATTGCCGCGCGCGAGGCGAGCTGAATGAAGCTTGCGCTATGCTACACCATCGTCTCGGTTGAAAACAAGATGCTTCTCGACTCCGCGAAAAAGCGCGGGGTGGAAATGGAGCGGCTTGTGGATGGGGAGGCGCTGCTTGCAATCACGGACAAGGGCAAGAAGGAATACGACGCCATCCTCCAGCGCTCGGTGTCATACTCCCGCAGCCAAGCGCTTACTTACTACTTTGAGAAGCAAGGCACGCTCATGATGAACTCCTATGATGCCGCGCGCGTCTGCGGGGACAAGATGCTCACTTCCATCGAGCTTGCGGCAGCAGGCGTTCCCACGCCCAAAACATACGTGGCGCTCACGCCGGAAACAGCAAGGCAGGCGGCAGGCAAGCTTGGCTTCCCTCTCGTGATGAAGCCCACCACTGGCTCATGGGCGCGCATGGTGCACAAGATTAACGACAAGGACGCGCTTGACGCCGCGCTTGAGTCGCGCGAGGAAATGGGCAGCCCGTCGCAGAAAGTCTACTACTTGCAGGAGCACATTGACAAGCCAGGCAGGGACTTGCGCGCATTCGTGGTTGGAAACGAAGTGATTGCCGCAATCTACCGCCACTCCACTGAAAAGTCAGGATGGATTACAAACACAGGCAGGGGCGGCACTGCAAGCAAGTGCGAGGTGACGCCCGAGCTTCGCGAAATTTCCCTCAAGGCAGTCTCCTTCCTGGACGAAGGCATTTACGGCGTGGACCTCATGGAATCCGCAAGCGGATTGGTGGTGCATGAAGTGAACCACACCACCGAGTTCCGCAACTCCTCGCCGGTGACAGGTGTGGACATCGGCGATAAAATGATTGAATACTTTATTGCGCGCGCAAAGAGGTAGGGTGGATACATGTCCAAGAAAAAAATATCTATAATAGGGGCGTCCGGCTACACTGGCGGCGAGCTCCTTCGCTGGGCGCTTATGCACCCTGAAATGGAAGTCTCCCAGATAACGTCAGAGCGCTTCGCAGGCCAATCAGCGACGAAACTCAACCCGAATTTGCGGGGCTTCACCCAGCTCGCATTCGTGCCAGTAAAGGAGCTCAAGACCGACATCGACGCCGTTTTCATCTGCACGCCGCACAAGGCAGCATCTCCTTACGTGAGGCAGTTCTGGGAAACAGGCGCAAAGATAATCGACCTGTCTGCGGACTTCCGGCTCCACAACAAAGACACCTATGCAAAATACTACCAGGAGCACCCTGCGCCAGAGCTTTTGGACAAGGCAGTTTACGGGCTCCCTGAGCTCCACCGCGAGCAGATAAAAGGCGCAAAGCTCGTGGCATGCGCAGGCTGCCTCGCCACCTCGATAATCCTTCCGCTCGCGCCTCTCATAAAAAGCAAGCTCATTGCGCCAAGCGGCATAATCGCAGACTCGAAAATCGGCTCTGCAGCGGTCGGGGCGTCATTCGACATTTCCACGCACCACCCTGAGAGAAGCGGAAGCGTGCGCTCCTACAAGCCGCACGGGCACCGCCACACCGCGGAAATAGAGCAGGAGCTTTCAGCGATTGCAGGCTCCCCAATATCTGTTGGCATGACGCCGCACGGGATTGAGATGGTGCGCGGCATACTCTCCACAGTGCACGCCTCCCTCCCAGGCGAGGCCAAGGATGTGGACATCTGGAAAGCCTACCGCAGCTTCTACACAGGCTCGCCATTTGTCAGGCTGGTGAAGGACAAGGAAACCCTCTATCGCTACCCCGAGCCCAAGCCCCTCATAGGCACAAACTTCGCGGACATCGGGTTTGAAATCGACCCTGAGAAAAAAAGGATAATACTCATGAGCGCGATTGACAACCTGGTGAAGGGAAGCGGCGGGCAGGCAATACAGTGCTTCAACCTCATGAACGGCTTTGACGAGAAAATGGGGCTTTGGATGCCTGGCTTCCACCCGCTTTGAAGAGGCACACACATGCTAGTTCTAAAAATCGGAGGGAGCATTCCATGCAGCCGCGCGATAGGGGCGCAGCAATAGGTGCTATTATGCTTGTACTGAAAATCGGCGGCAGCATGGCAGACAATGCATCAGCGCTTGCCTCGGACATCGCCTCGCTTGTTTCATCCGGCGAAAAAATAGTGCTCGTGCACGGCGGGGGGCCTCAGGTTACTGCGCTTGAGAAGGCAGTGGGCAGGGAGCCAACTTACATCTACTCAAAAGAGGGCTTCAAGTCCCGCCACACAGACTCCCAAACCATCCAGAACTTCGTGATGGCAGTGGGCGGAGGCGTGAACACGTCTCTTGTGCTCCAGCTGCGGAAAAGCGGCGTGAACGCAGTGGGCGTTTCCGCCTCCAGCGGCATAGTTTTCGCAAAGCGCAAAATCCTGATAAGCGTGGAAAACGGCAAGGAGCGCATGGTGCGCGACGACTACTCTGGCAAAATCTCCCGCATAGATGCCGCGCCGCTTCTTGCACTGCTTGAGCGCGGCTTTGTTCCAATAGTTGCGCCAATCGCGCTGGGCGAGGAGTTCGAGCCATTAAACATTGACGGCGATCGCGCAGCAGCTGCAATCGCCTCTTCCCTCCACGCGGAAAAGCTCGTGCTTTTCACCGACGTGGAAGGCTACTTCAGGAATTTCCCCAATGATTTGGTGGCGCGCGCCACCAGCGCGGAGATACCCGATTTCCAGAAAGGCGCCTCTGCAGGCATGAAGCGCAAGCTAGTGGCAATATCCGAGGCGCTGACAGGTGGCGTGCCTGAAGCGATTATCTGCAACGGCACCAAGGAAAAGCCAGCAACAAGTGCGCTAACTGGGGGCGGCACGCATTTCGTGAAATAAAAGGATGGTACTATGAACAACTCCGAACTTTGCGCAAAAGAGCTCCAGTATGAAATGAACCTCTATGGAAAAAGGGGGGTGGCACTTGCGCGCGGCGAGCGCGAGTTTGTCTGGGACGTGGAGGGCAAGCGCTACATAGACTGCACCACTGGCGTGGGCGTTGCCATACTTGGGCATGCGCACCCTGCGCTTGTATCTGCTGTGCAGAAGCAATCAGCCACTCTCATGAGCTGCTATTCCCCATTTGCAAACGAAGGGCGTGCGCGGCTTCTCGAGCGCCTCTCCGCGCTTTACGGCGCGCCAAGCAAAGTCTTCCTCTGCTCAAGCGGCACGGAATCAGTGGAGGCAGCGCTCAAGCTTGCGCGCAAGAAAACCGGCAGGAAATCCTTCACGTCTGCAATGAACGCATTCCACGGAAGGAGCTCAGGCGCGCTTTCAGTCACCTTCAAGGAAAAATACCGCGCGCCCTTCGAGCCGCTCCTTGGCCCGGTGACGCGCACGCGCTTCAACGACATCGAGTCGCTCAAGGCATCCGTAACAAATGAAACAGCCGCGCTCATACTCGAGCCCATCCAGGGCGAGGGCGGGGTGCGGCCTGCAAAGGCGGAATACATGAAAGCTGCGCGCGACATCTGCACGGACAAGGGCGCCCTTCTCATCTGCGACGAGGTGCAGTCTGGCAGCGGGCGCACAGGCAAATTCTTCGCCTACGAGCACTTTGGCATCAGGCCCGACATAGTGTGCATTGCAAAGGGGCTGGGCGGCGGCGTGCCAATAGGCGCCATCATCGCATCAGACGAAGTTTCCGCATTCACGCCACTTGAGCACGGCACCACGTTCGGAGGCAACCCATTGGCATGCGCTGCGGCAAACGCAGTGCTTGACACCATCGAAAAGGACGGCTTGCTCGCCAAAGTCTCATCTGATGGCGCCTACATGATGCAGAAGCTGTCCGCCTCCCTTTCAGCAAAGCAGCAGTTCCGCGAGATTCGCGGCATGGGGCTGTTCCTGGCAATCGAGCTTAAGGTGCCTTCGCGCGAGCCCCTGGCAAAGCTTGCGCAAGCAGGCGTGCTCGCGCTTCCTGCAGGCGAGCAGGTGGTGAGGCTTCTCCCTCCCTACATAATCTCGCGCGAGTCGCTTGACAGCGTGGCAAGCACGCTTTCCGGGGTAATAATATGAAGCAGGACAGCGTGGAATTCCTTGAAGGCATAATAAAAACGCCCAGCCCGTCCAAGCACGAGCAGAAAGTTGCAAAGCTTTGCGAGTCGTACCTCAAGCAATTCTCCTTCGAGAAAGTGTGGATTGATGCAGCAGGCAACGCAGTTGCCACGAATTACGATCACAAGAAGGGCGACTCGCCCGACCTGCTGCTCTTCGGGCACATGGACACCATCGCAGAGCCATTGCCCTACAAGCGCGCGGATGGCGAGATATTTGGCAGGGGTGCAGTGGATGCAAAATCCCCTCTTGCCGCCCTTCTCACCGCTGGCGCAGAATGCGCAGGCAGCACGCCGCTCAAGCTCATGGTGGCAGGCGTGACAGAAGAGGAAATAACCACCTCCAAAGGCACGCGCCACCTCCTCACATATGCAAAGCCGAAGATGGCGATAAACGGCGAGCCATCCAACACCAATGGCGTCACCATCGCATACAAGGGAAGGCTGGTGCTTGGCTGCCGCACGCAAGGCAAGGCGCTCCACGCAGGCATGGCGTCCGAAAATCCCATTGAGCGCACGTTCGAATTCTACACCCGCGTGCGCGCGGCATACCCCCAGCACAGCAAATTCGACAGCGTCATCATCAACCTCACCAACATCCACGCAGGCTCGGCAGACGCCATAAACGTGGTGCCCGAGAACATGGACTTTGTGCTGGATGTGCGCCTCCCTCCCTCGATAAAAAACGCGGCTGTGGTGCGCAAATTCCGCTCCCTTGCGCCAGCCGCGGTGTCCTTGCGGGTGCAGGAAAGCATAAGCGGGGTGGAAACCGACACGAACCACGCGCTTTGCCGCGCCATGGTTTCCTCCATGCGCGAAAACTCGCTCGCGCCGCGCTACGTGAAAAAGTCTGGCAGCGCGGACATGAACATCACGTGCCATGCGGGCATTCCCACAATAGCATACGGGCCTGGCGACTCCTCGCTGGACCACACGCCGCACGAAGTAGTGAAGATTGCAGACTACAAAAAGTCTATTGCCGTGCTCAAGGGCGCGCTTGGAAAGCTTTCGCCTGAACGTTAGTTTTTACAGCCTTCTTACAAACTCCCGCACTATCCCCGCAAGCTCAAGGTAGCTTTTTTGCGACATCCACTCCTCGCAGGTGTGTTCGCCTCCACCTAGCGGGCCGATTGAAAATGTGGGCGCGTGCGCGGCAAGCACGTTGTCATCCGCAACTGACGCGCCGTAGGCATAGCGCGCGCTGCCGAACTTTTCCTTCACGATGGCGGAAAGCAGCTGCACGTGCGGGCTGCTCTCCTTTGTGGCATAGGGCGCAAGATAGGGCACATTCCTCGCCTTGAGCCGCGCCTCTGCCTTCCTGCCTCCAACAGCAGAGAACCTGCCCGCGGCATAAAGCCCCCCGATGAACGCCCTCACGTCCTTCAGCATGCCCTGCGGCGTCTGCGGGACCACCAGGTGGATGTCAAGCTCAAGCGAGGCAGTGTCTGGCACAGAAAGCGAGGTGCTTTCGCCCAAGATCTTCCTCACAAAAAGCGTGGGCGGCGGAAGGAGCGGATGCCTTCCCAGCCTTCCGTTCATTTTCTCAAGCTCAAGCGCAAGGCGCGCGGCTTCGGTTATGGCATTCACGCCCCTTTCCGCGCTCGCCCCGTGCGCCGACCTGCCCGGCACCGTTATCTCAATGACGCACCTGCCGCGCCGGCCAAGCGTTATCTCGCGCGGCCCCCTGCACTCTCCTGTGCCCGTCGCAATTTCGGTGGAAAGCGCGGCTTCCACGCCGTCAAAAAAACCGGCGCTGGCAACGGCATGCGCGCCTTCTGAATCGTTTTCCTCATCCACGCAGAAAGCCACGCGCAGGCGCCTGTCTGTCTTTTCCTCGCACGCCAAAAGTATCGCAGCAACACCGGCTTTCATGTCAAACACGCCAAGGCCGGATAGCCTGTCGCCTTTCTCGCGCAGCGCCAGCGGGCTGCATTTCCAATCGCCATAGGCAGGCACGGTGTCCATGTGCCCGTAAAGCAATACAGGCTTCCCGCGCGTGCCCCGCTCGCCAATCACATTGAACCTTCCCGGCGCAATTTCCACGCGCCTCACGGCAAAGCCGCGCTGCTGCAGCTGCCCTTCCAGGAACTCGCCCATCTTGCCCTCGCTGCCGAAAACGGAGTTTATCGAGACGAGCTTTTTGAGAAGCGCCAACGGTTCCAAGCCAAACACCCCCGCCTACTTTGCATACCAGACATTTAAGCTTTCATACTCGCCCACGTACTGCACGCTCCTGTCGCTTTGGATGGAGCAGTGCCATGGAAGCGTGCCACCGAATGCAAGGCCTGCTTGCTGGGACGACTTGTTCACCGCGCCCCAGGGCGCCCTGTCCTCTGCGTAAATTATTGCGCTTTCCCCGCCCGGCAGGTCCCTTATCAGCCTCACAGCCTCCAGCTGGAGCGCGGTCATGAGCCCGTTCCCCCTGTCCTTGCGGAAAGTCGCAAAATCCGAAAGCTCGTAAAGCCTCACGAGCTTGCCGTTGCCAAGCCTAAGCTCGCACTCCTCCGCAATGAGCGCCGATGCTATGCGCCTTTCACTGTCCCTTGCAACCACCACTCTGTTCCCGTTCCCTATCATGACTTGTATGGTGGTCTCGTTTATCGGAAAAGTGTAGTGCTGGTATGCCTCCCTGTAGAGATTGAGCATGGCCTCGATGTCGCGCTCGTTGTGAACATCCCCGTTTCGGGGCATGGAAATCTGATAGCCGTTCGATGCGAGCCTTGCCATGGCTACGTCGCGGCTCACGCGCGCCACGCTTTGCCTGATGGCAGCCACGCTCTCGTTTTCCTCCCTGCGCGTTTTTGCAAGCGGGGTGCGCACATTGTCGTTCCTGCCAAAGTAGACAAGGTCAAAGCCAGGAATCGCGTTGCCTGCGGGCACTGTTGCCTCGACTGAAAAGGCCATATTCCCATCCAGGCGGATTATGCCCTCCAAGAGTTCCCTTCCCACAAACGCGCGGAAAGTTGTCCTTGTAGCCTCGGGGTGCGCCCTTTTTGCGCTGTTTGCGCGGGCAAACGCCTCCTGGTGAAGCTCAGCCTTGCTCCTGATGATTGACGGGCAGAATCCCTTTATCCTTGCGTTGCCTGCGTCAAAGGCAGGCGGCCAGGAAGCGCCCACGCTGCCCACCTTCCCGCTGCTCGTGCCGCTGATTACCTGTTGAAGCGCCATCTGAATCCCCTGTTTCCCCTTCTATTGGCATTTATTTATAAATCAATCGCCATTTTGTAACGAAATCACTCTTACAAACTATTAATATTAGATATTTTAGTTAAAATAAACAAAAAAGAAGACGAAAACAAGCACTGAGCCCTGCGACGTTGGGCGTAGCAACTATTGCATGCGCAAGCATGCAAATATTGCCGCGAAAACGTGGCAATACTTTTTTAACTCCCCCATGCAATTCCTGTGCGGTGTTCACATGAGATATTTCGCATCCGTTGCCCTCGCGCTTCTGTTCCTATGCCCCTTGGCATACCCGACATTCACTTTCCTTTACATAGCAAACGGCTCGCTCCCCTCAGACTCCGACACCTATTTTGCATTCTCCCAGCCCTCTTCTCTTTATCTTGTGGGCGACAGGCTGTATGTTGCAGACGGCGGCAAGAGCAAGGTGTATGTACTGAATGCAAGCGCGAACCTCACGCGCGTGAAGATGATTTCCAACCCCTCTTCGCAGTCCTATCTCAACAACCCCATGCACATGGATTTCGATTACTCTACAGGCATACTCTACATAGCTGGCGGCAGCTCCGGCGACCTGCTCTACTACGACGGGCAAAGCTCCACTGTTGACAAATGGAACGCAGGCGCCACAAACCTGCAGAAGGCGGCAGGCGTTGCAGTCACGAACGACACCATGTACGTGACCGACGCATTGCGCGGGCAGGTGATTGCCCTTTCCCGGACCACGAAATCATTCGCCGACACAATCATCCAGTCCGGAAGCTCGGATGGGCAGCTGACCTCGCCCCAGGACATACTGTTCCATGGCGGGAAAGTGTACATCTCCGACGCTGCCAAAGGCCTTATTTTTGTCTACGACAGCAACTTCACTTTCCAATTCACCATCGGCAGGGGCAAAGGCGACGTGACCCTCTCATCGCCGCGTGGCATGGATTTTGACGACAACCGCCTCTACGTGGCAGATGCAGGCGCAAGCAGGGTGGTGGCATTCTCGCTTGATGGCTACCCTGTGGACATCCTCAACTCGTCCACGGCGTGGGGCAACCTGTCATATCCTGAAGACGTCATAGTGAACAATGGCGTGCTTTACGTGGCAGACACCCAGAACCAGCTTGTCAAGGCGTTCTCGATAAGCAAGGCTGCCGGCGACACGTCCGTCCTTGCGATGATTGCCGCGGCGAACGCGTCATGCGCCAGCCTCGGCGCCCTGCAATCCGTTGCCGCCAAGCTCAACGTATCTTTCACGCCAGATGCGTCCTCCGGCGCCGATATCTCATCCGCGCAGCAATACTATGATGACTACATATTCTCCACGGCATCATCGCTTGCGCAGAATGCCAAGTCGAGCTGCGAATCCGCCCAATCCGCGCTCACGCAGAAGGTGGAGCTAAAGATAAAACAGCTCATACAGGCCTCACAGGCGACGGTTGCGCCCTACAGGAACGCCTCCGCCACCAATGCGACCTTGCTCGTGCAGTTCGACAACAAGGCAACGGCATCATCATCCGCGCTCGCCTCGAAAAACTACGCCGCTTCGTCCGACATCGCGCTTTCCCTCCCCCCGCTTGCCAATTCCATTGCAACAGGCTCGGAATCGGCAGCAGCGGCAAACGAGGAGAAAAAGCAAAACGAGTCCACGGCAATCCTCACATCCGAGATAACCGACCTCGCCTCGCAGCTGGCCAGCCTCCAGGCGCAATCCGACGCCTACCGCCAAGGCATAAACCTCTCAGGCTCGCTCGACCTCGTAGCGCTTGCGCGAAGCAGCGCGGAGGGCGGGGACTTTGCAGCCGCAAACCACTCGCTCGGGCTTGCCCGCCTGGACATAACAGGCTACGCCGCCCGCCTCGCCGCGTCGGCAAAGGAAATCGACTCGGCGAAGTCCACCCTCGCAGTGGCTGAAATAGATCTCAACGCATCCGCAACCCGCTCGCTGCTCTTCACGCCCGACCTTGCCAAGGAGCGCGCGCTTATGGCCCAGGCAGAGGAAACAGTCTATTCCTCCCCGCCGTCCGCCCTGCAGATGGCGGCGCAGGCAAAGGCATCTGCCGAGTCAAAATCCCGCGACTCCCAGGCGCTCTCGCTTGCGGTGATTTCGGTCGCCGTGGTGCTGTTCTTCATAGCAATGATAGCAGCAGGATTCCTCTTCCACCTGATGAGGAAGAAAAAGCAGGGGCTGTGACATGCGCATCCCGCCTGACATAATGGCGAACACCGCGGCGGCGCTTGCGCTCGCCGCATTCTTCCTGTCACTGGCGGGCATAATCGCTTCCCTGTGCGTCTATGCAGCGTCATACATGGCGCTTTCAAGCATAGACTCAACAATTTCCCCCCAGTTCGATTCCGCGCAATCCGCGCTGTCCGACGCCAGCGCATCGGTCTCGCTTGCGGCAAACTCGTCTTTCTATGCATACGCCACGCTGCTCTCGGTGTCCGATGCGCTCCAGTCGTACTCCGATTCCACCGCCTCGCTCTCGTCCTCGCTGACGGACATCTCGTCCGTGCCGCCGTTCTCGCTTGATGCCCGCCTCACTTCCGCAGCAGGCGACATGAAGCAGGCATCCGGGCAGTTCGCGGCAGCCTCCCAGTCTGCCTCGCAGATGGCGTCCTCAGCGCAATCCGCCGTTGCCTCCGTGCAAAGCATATCCGCCGACATTGACAATGCCGCAGCCAAGCTTTCCGAGGCAAAGCGCAACTTCCGCTCAACGCTTTCATCCATGGGCTGGCTCGCCCTCCTCTTTTCCATCTGCCTGGTCGTGCTTTTCTCCTCCGTGGCACTAGCATCGCTTTCAGTGATGCTTTCGCACTACCCCAACATGCTTGAGCGCGCGGAAAAGGCCGCGGCTGCAAAGGAAAAGCAGCAATAGGGGCAGGCGGAAACCCATCATTCCCAAAACAAGGGCTACTCGTTCCCATCCAGCATCCTCAGGATGCGCGCATGCTGATTGCCGTTTGAGGCAAGGAACTTGTCGGTCCCAAGCCCCCAGGGCTTCCCCTTGAGGTCGGTGACAGTTGCGCCGGCGCGCTCGGCAATGAACGCCGCCGCTGCAAAGTCGTAGGGCTTGAGCCTGAAGCTCATGCATGCATCCGCCCTGCCGCATGCCACGTAGCCCATGTCATGGACAGTGGAGCCCAAAAAGCGCGTGTGCTGGCTCACCTTCTCGATTTCCACCAGCCGCGGCAAATAACCCTGCTCGCTTATCCTGTGGAGCCTCGTGTCGCAAAGCAGGAAAAAATCCTCGAGCTTCTCCGTCTTGGCCACTGTTATCCTCTTGCCGCCAAGGGTCGCAGCCTTGCCTTTCTCGGCATACAGCATCTCCTGCTGCGGCACCAGGTAGATGCCGCCTGCATTTGGCTTGCCGCCGGTGTAGTGCGCGATTGACACGCCCCAAAGCGGGATTCCCTGTATGAAATTATGCGTGCCGTCAATAGGGTCTATCACAAAAAGCGAGTCGTGCACCAAGTCAGCCTTCAGGTAGGACTCCTCGGAAAGGACAGCGGAATCGGGAAAGCTCCGCCTGATTTTCCCGACGATGAATTTCTCGGCTGCCAGGTCCGCAGATGTCGCCATGTCGTTCCTTGCTTTTGCCGTGATGGTCAGCCCTGCGCGCCTCGCCTTTGCAATCTCGTGCGATGCCCCGGCCAGGCATGCTTCGATGAACTCCTGCATTTCTGACATGGGCTAAGGAGCGAAGCGAAATAATAAAAAGGAACTTCAGATGCCTGCCCAAACCCCCCAGGCTTTAACATCCTGCCGGCTTTGGCGCTGGGAACTGCAGGCACACCCAGGACTTGAACGCAGCCTCGGGCATCTCCCCCACCTGGTATTCATTCCCGTTTGCCACGAACGTCGGGAACCCCTGGAAATACCCCTTTCGGGTATACATGTCATAGATAGCCGCCACCGTGGCATTGCTGCCGCGGCTTGCCTCATTCCAATAGCGCACCTCCAGCCTGCCGGCAGGGAGCTGCGATGCCACGCGCGCCACAACCGGCTTCATGGCCTGGCAGTGCGGGCACCAGTCAGCATACAAAAAGTCCACAGTCACTTCCTTTTTTGCCGCAGGGGTCGTGTTCTGCTGCTGCGCAAGTGCCGTGCCATTCTGCTGCGCCTGCTGGGCAGATTGCGCTGTGCCGTTCTGCGCCAAGCTTGGCGCCTGCTGGGCGACGGCAGCAGCGCTTCCGTTTGGCTGCCCTTCTGCAGCTGGCGCCTGCTCTTTCGGAATGCCTGCTGCCGCGCTTCCATTCAGCGGCGGCAGGGCAGCCTGGAAATTCCCGGCCCCCGCGCTGTCAAGCGCATTGCCTATTTTTCCCACCGTTCCCCTTGCGCTATTTGCGCCGAAATATGCAGTGATGCCCAGCAGCAATGCAGCTGCAAGGACGACGAATGCGACGAGGTACAATGTGCGGTTCACAACTGGTTTCTCAGCGTTTTCCATTGCCATCCCTCCATGCCTTGCGCTATTGTGACTAAGGAAAATATAAAAATGAAGCTGGGGGCAAGAAAAAAAATAAGAAGAAAAAAAGGAAAAAGAACGCGCTTAGTTGAACGCGTTCATGACTTCCTGGAAGTTCGTGAAGGGCAGCGCGCCTGCAAACACTATTCCGTTGCCCGCGCCGTTCACCTCAACGACCGATGCGTCCACTCCGAGCGCCTGCAGGTTGGTTGCAATGCCCTGCAGCTTGCTGACCAGCGCGTCGCTCTTCTTGCTTGTGGAGTACACCAGGAAGCCTGGCGTGCCGCGGATGCCGATGCCTGCGCCTTCATTCTCCTCGGATGTGACCTGCGCGGCCATGGCGCCGCCGTCAAGGCAAGCGTTGAACTTCGTGGTGTCAAGCCCGCTGATGGTGGCAGCGTACTTCTTTATGTCAGCAACGCCAATTGCGCTCTGGTTGCCGTACATCGCGTCGTGGAGCTGCCAGAACTTGCCCTGCTGCGCTGCGCAAAGGGATGCCTCCGCAGCCTTCTGCGCATTGGGGTGGAACGAGAGCGGGAACTGCCTGAAGATGAACTTCATGTTCGGGTAGGCAGACTTGACCTGCTCAATCGTGGGCAGCACCCTGCTGCAGTACGGGCATTCAAAGTCGGAGTACTCCACCATCACGGTGCTCGCATCCGCCTTTCCCTGGAACTGCGCGGTGGAATAATCCAGCGTCAGCTTGGAAGGCGCGGAGGGCGTTGGCGTGGGGGTAGGTGTGGGCGTAGGCGTTGGTGTCGGCGTGGGCGTCGGGTTCGTGCCTGACGGGGCAGCCGCCACAGTCAGCTTCACCTTGCCAACAGCATCCGTTATCGAGCTCATCCCCATGAATACGGTGCCCGAAACAAGAAGCGCTGCAAGTATGATTGCAATGCCGATTATGTATTCTCCTTTTTCAATTGCTTTCCCTTCAGCTTTTATGCTGTCTGCCATCGTCTCACCTCCAAAGTAAAAACGATTGTTTTTGCATTGGAATTCCCATTCCAATGCTGAAAAAGTCTGTCCTCAGACTTTTCCACCCCCTTTTCCGCAGAAGGCTTAAAAAGCCGCGCGCTTCCGTTAGGCGTATCGGGGTGGAAAAAAGGAATCATGAAAAGGCGGGCCATGGGAAGGCGGCGCTGGAAAAGAAAAGGGGCTGGAAAAATCAAAAAACGCCCGGCATGAACTCGTGCTCCTTTGCAAGGGGCTTCTTGTCCTCTTTCTTCTCGCCAAAGAACTCGCGCCTGGCATCTGCATTCTTCAGGTCTATGCACGAGTCATAAGGGAAAAAGCCCGCCGGAACCTGCGGCCTCTGCCTTGCGGCCTGGTTGGCAATGGTTGTTTTGGCATTGGTGCCCGTGGGGCAGGTCTCAAGGAACATCACTTTCTTTCCGTTTGTCATGGCATTACCTCTTTTCCCAGATTACTTCCCCTAAGGGGAAGGGAGTTGGGATGTGCTCGACCGTCTTTTTAAGGCTATCTGCACGCTTTGCCACTGTTTACAAAAATAGAGCAATCAAAGCAGCTTGAGGTCTTTCGTGCATTTGCTTGCTTGTGCCTGCAGCTAAAGAAGCTTGAGCTCTTTCGTGTATTTGTTTATGGCAGACTCGTCCGCAGGGCCAGCGCCAAAGCATGTGATGGTGCCGGGCTCCAGCTGCGTCTTTCCAGCGTCGCGTATGAGCGCGCAGGGCATCTCGCGCTTCATCCTCTCGTAAAGCGAAAGCAGTTCCTCTTCAGAACCCACCTTAAGGACAATTTTCTTCTGCCCTTCCTCTTCCCACTGCTTTGCATCCTCGGGTTCCCTGCTGCGGGCAAGCGCGTAGGCTGAGACTGACGCGTGCGCGGTCTGCCCTGCCATTTTCCCCTTGCCCATGCCAAGGTCGCTCCGTATAACGATTGCCTGCTTGAGTGCCATGCAAATAGAAACGGTTGCACAAATTATATTGCTATGCCCGCGCAGAGCCCATGCAGATAAAAACGATTGCGCTCCTTATTCTGCCATGCCGGACCGCTTGTCAGAAATCGCAGAGCAGATTGCTTCCACCGAGCGCGCGCGAAGCGAGCTTGCGCAGCGCCTGCGCTTCAACTCAGGCAAGATAGAGTACGCGGAAACGCTGGAGCGCGAGCTTGTGCACAAGGTGCAAGCCGTGCCTGTGGATGGCACCATTGCCGCAGTGGACGGGGGCATTGTAGGCGAGGAGCTCCACGGCTTCAACTTCCTCCTCATGCGCGCAGTGGGCGCGCTGTTCACATATCGCGCGTCAAAGACAGTCTCCTACTCCTACTTCCCATCCTCGCTGCCGCCCATGCAATACGATGTGCGAAGCGGGCTGGACTCGCACGACGTCATGCTGCACAACTCGCTTTTCCGCCTCAAAGGCGAGCTCTCCCTCGCCTCCTCCCTCATCCAGAAGCACACGCCAACTTATCTCATGATGGACGGCTCCATCGCGCCCCTCCTTTCCGACAAGCCATCGGAAGAATCCGAGATGCGCCCGCTTTATGACGAAGTGCTCGCAGCCTACCAGTCGCTCTATGAATCCGCCTGGAAATCAAACACCACTCTTCTTGGCGTGATAAAGGACAGCCGCTCGCGGCGCTTCATAGACATCGTGCAGAAGCACTCGCAAAACGAGCAAGGCTTTGCGCACACGTCCGACACCAATTTCCTTTACTTCATGCTCGAGGCAGGCGAGCGCACCTGCGCGTTTTCCTACTCTTCCTCCTCGTCCAAGCACCCCGTCCTCAAGGATTTGGGGCAATGGTCTGAGAAAATCCTCTCCTTCTACCTCAAGCCGGTGAAGGACGACCGCCCATTGCGCGTGGAATTCCTCTCGGGCCAGCGCACATTCTCTGAAATCGCATCGCTCGTGCATTCGCTTTCCTGCACGCACAAGGCTTACGCCTACCCTGCCATCCTGATAGAGGCGGACTTGCGCGCGGCAATGCCGCCCGACGAGTTCGAGCGCGCATACGGCTCGCTTTTCTCGCGCCTGGGCAGGAGCTCGTCATTGATGCGCCTGAGGCGCAACGAGCGGCCATTCAGGTAATTTTATTAATAGTGGCTCGGAAGACTAAATGGGAGGTGGGCGCATGGACGGCATAGGACGCCCAGTTGAGGAGGGCAAGGAATACGAGGTCACCATTGACGCGAAAGGCGCCAAGGGCGACGGCATTGCCCACGTGGAAGGATTCGTGATATTCGTCGCAGGCGGAAACGTCGGCGAAAAGGTGAAGGTAAAGGTAACAGCGGTGAAGCGGACATTCGCCCTTGGCGAAAAAGCATAGCTTGGGTAATATTTATGTGCGGAATAATCGGCTACATCGGGTACCGCAAAGCCTCAGAGGTCATATTCAAAGGGCTTCGGAAGCTTGAATACCGCGGCTATGACTCCGCAGGCATTGCAACCGTTTCCGGGAAAGGCATTTCCGCAATAAAGGACATCGGCAGGATTGACGACATCCACGCAAAGCGCAACTTCCTCCAGCTTGAAGGCTCCATGGGCATAGGCCACACGCGCTGGGCAACGCACGGCGGCGTCACGCAGAAAAACGCGCACCCGCACACCGACTCCACTGGCAAAATCTACCTTGTGCACAACGGCGTGATAGAGAATTTCGAATCGCTGCGCACGTCTCTTTCGCGCAAGGGGCACAAGTTCGTGTCAGAAACCGACACCGAGGTGATTGCGCACCTGGTGGAGGAGGAATGCAAATCCGCGCCTGATTTTGGCAAGGCACTTTCAAATGCCGTTGCAAAGCTAACAGGCAGCTGGTCCCTTGTCTGCATGCACCAGGGCGAGGAGGCAATTTACCTCTCGCGCAACGGCCCGCCGCTTATTTTGGGCATTGGCAAGGGCGAGATGTTCTGCGCATCAGACGTACCGGCGCTTCTCGATTACACCAAGCGCGTCATCTACATTGAGGATGGCGACCTTGTCCGCTTCACGCGCGACTCCTATTCCATAACAAATGGCGGGAAGAAAGCAGAGCGCAAAGTGCACACGGTCGCCTGGACTGCGAAAATGGCGGAAAAGGAAGGCTTTGCGCACTTCATGCTCAAGGAAATACATGAGCAGGGCGGAAAGATCCGTGAGGCCCTGGCGGCGGACGTCTCAGGCGCAGTCGCGCTGCTGCGAGGGCAGCAGAACATCGCCGTGGTTGCCTGCGGCACATCCTATTACACGGGGCTCGTCTTCAAGCAGCTCCTGCAATCGCGCCTCTCAGTGAATTGCGACGTGATAATCGGCTCTGAATTCTCATATGCGCGCACAGGCAAGGAAAAAGTGGTGGTGGCAATCTCGCAGTCAGGCGAAACGGCGGACACACTGTCTGCAGTGAGACTTGCCAAGAAAAGCGGGGCAAAGACAATCGGCATCACCAATGTGACCGGCAGCTCGCTTTGGCGCGAATCAGACGCATGCGTGAACATTGCAGCAGGCCCGGAGATTGCGGTGGTGGCGACAAAATCCTTCACCTCTCAAGTGGCAGTGCTGACAAAAATCGCGCTCTCGCTTCCTGGCAGCAGCGACAATCTTGCCACGCTTTCCGAAGCCTCAGAGGCAATTGAGCAAATCCTCGCCCGCTCAGGGGAAATCGAAGCGCTTGCCGAAAAGCTTGTAACGCACAATGACTTCTTCTTCATAGGCCGCTCGCTTTCCTTCCCATCCGCGCTTGAAGGCGCGCTCAAGCTGAAAGAGATAACTTACTTGCATGCCGAGGCCTACGCAGCAGGCGAGCTCAAGCACGGCCCGCTCTCTCTCCTGCAGAAAGATGTCGTCGTAGTCGCGCTCGCCCCGTCCGACTCCTCTCTTCCAAAAATAATTTCCAACATGAGCGAGTGCCGCGCGCGCGACGCGCTTCTTGTGGCATTCTCCGACAGCGACGAGGCAATAGGCAAGAGCGCGCTCTCCTTCCGCATGCCATCCGTGCAGCCCCTGGCGATTCCCATAGTCTACGCAGTGCCCCTGCAGCTCCTTGCCTACTACATGGCAGTGAAGATGAAAAAGGACCCCGACAAGCCGCGCAACCTTGCCAAGTCGGTCACAGTGGAATAAGCATTATTAATTGCCGCGTCGTTTCTCTTTCTGGTGATTCCGATGGTTTCCCTCAAGAAGTACATTCCCTGCAAGTGCGGCGCGAACAATTCGTTTGACTTCAACTCCGACCTGTCTGTCGAGGACCTCACGCTCGCCGCGCGCTGCCCGTCATGCGGCGCATCGGTGTGCATAAGCATCTCCGCTCTTCTGTCGCAGCCTTCAGCGCCGCAGTCGCCCGCGCCAGTCACAATCGCCGAGCCTGCCACTGTCACCGAGCACCTTGACCCTGAGACAAAGGAGAACGTGGAGCAGGCAGTGCGCGACCTGTTCAGGTAAAATCAGATTCCCAGCGCCTTGCCAATATCGGCAGCACTCCTGATTATTTTCCACGGCCTGTCAGACTTTGGCGCGCACAGCACGTCTTTTCTTTTTGCCACGCCTGTAAGCACAAGCACGGATTTCATGCCTGCCTTGTTCGCCATGCGAATGTCTATTTCCAGCCTGTCGCCCACGAAAACAGCGTCGCGCGATTTTATCTTGTGAATTTGAAGCAGCTTCTTGATGAGATAGGCAGACGGCTTCCCAACTATCACGTCCGGCTTCCTTCCGCTTGCAAAGATGAGCGACGCGGCAATCGCGCCGCTTCCTATCGACGCGCCGAACTCTCTCGGCAAGGTCGGGTCGTTGTTCGCAAGGATGAATGCAGCGCCGGCATTGAGGCACCTCAGTGCAGCCTCAAGCTTCGCATACGTGATTTGCCTGTCCAGCCCGCACGCGACAATCTCCGCACGCCTTTCCACAAGCGCAGCGCCTGCCTCATTCTCCAGCTCCTCGCGCAAGCCCTGCTCGCCGACAACGAGCACGCGATTTCCCCTGCCGTAATTTTCCAGGACATAGCTCGCGCAGCCGTAAGAAGCAGTCATCACGTCGTCAGTTTTTGCGCTTATGCCATACGCTGCCAAGTGGCGCACATACTCCAGCCTGCTCTTGGTGGCATTGTTGGTGAGGAAAAGAACAGGCATCTTCTTCTGCAGGCGCGCAATTTCCGCAGCCACGCCGGGGATGCCTCGCGCGCCCAGGTAGACCACGCCGTCAAGGTCGAAAACAATGGCTTTTGGCATGTTCCCCTTCTCTCGGTTCGCTTTTTATACGTTTTCCCTTCTATTTACTCCCATCCCGCCATAACTCAACCTGGTAGAGTGCTTGGCTGTAGTAAAACAACGGCCGTCGGCGATTGTGCTGGCAGTCATCAAGATGTTGTGTGTTCAAAAGCCCGATGGAACGTTCATAAAGCCTTCTGGCTGAACTCATCACACTGGCGGGATATCATTTTCGTCCAAAACGCTTTCGCGTTTTGTCCGTCCGGGCGAGCCGTGCTCGCCCGTCCCCCAAACTGCTGCGCAGTTTGCGGTGCCTCGATGGTGTAGTGGTTAGCATCCCAGATTGTCGATCTGGTGACCCGGGTTCGAATCCCGGTCGAGGCGTTTCCCCTTGTTTTTATAATCGTTAGCCGTGCCTTTCATCCATGGCAAGGCGGTGCGACCGGTGCAGGGCCGAATATGAGTCAGGCGCAGACTATGGCGGGCACGACTACTGCATGACCTGCTACACCATGGTCAGGAGGGAGGACGAGCGCAAGCGCGAGGAGGCCGAGAAGCTGAGGCAGCAGAAGATAGAGTACCGCAAGGAGCAGATGCGCGAGGACATCCGCCGGGCGGAGAAGGCGCGCGGCAGGCAGGGGCGCGAGGCCGCGGCAGAAAGCGCCCGCCAGGAAGCCGCCAGCGATAGGAAAAGGCGCGATGCGCAGCCCGAGGAGATCCGCAAGAGGCAGAAACTGCCGGAAACGGTATGCCATTATGCGGTCGAGTCCTCCGCCCCGCCGCAGATTTTCACGCCACTTCTCAAAAGGAAAAAGCCGCTGCATGCGCCTGAGCAGCACAGGCCGGAAGAGCCGGTTTCCCTTTCGCTGCGCCCGGCAACTGTGCCTAAAAAGGAAAGGCGGATGGGGCGCGGCGTGCTGCCTGATCAGCAACCCCTATCCCTCTCGATTGCCTCGGGCCTGCCAGTATCCCTTTCAGTGGGGCAAAGGTCCGTGCAGGTGCTCCTCATTGGCAAGAACGCATCCGCCTCGCCAATCGCGGTCGTGGCCGAAGTGTCCATACTTGACTCGCAGAAAGCCGCAGTTGCCTCGAAAGCCGAGCCGCGCACCTGCGCTATCGAGCCAGGGGGCGAATCAAGGATAAATGTGGCATTTGACCTGCCGGAGGACGTTGCGCGCGGGATGCTGTCATTCACCGCTCTCCTGAAGGAAAACGCCGTCTACATCGACAGGCCATCCGCGCAGAGCAATGCGGTTTCCCTCTCCTCCCAAGTGAAGTCCCCGATGGAACTTCAGTACAGGCGCGGCAGCGTTGCATTCAAGGAAGGCGCGCTCCTGCTCACGTTTGACAACGTTGGCGAGAGTGGGGGCATCCTGGAGAAATCCTCGTCCGTGACGTGCTTTTCGCAGGAAAGCATCGGCAAGAAAGCGGCACTAACTGCCCGCGCCAAGGTGAAAGGCGGGGAAAAGGGCGTCACGCTTTCATTCGCGCCGGCAGATGAGGCGCCCATCTCCAGGCTGGAGCTTGACCTTGCCGGGACCGATTCCAACGGCAAGCCCTACTCCCTGAAAAGGAAAATCAGCAAGAAGGGTGCGCCTGAAGGCGAAGGGAAAATCTGAAGCAGAAAAGAAAAAAACCAAAAGACAAGCAAAGAGCCTATTCATTCTTCCTGAAGAATGCGAATCCGCCTATTATGCCTATGAGCGCGGTTGGCAGGCAGCAGCATGAAATGGCGTTTGACCCCGAAGCCGCGCTTCCGGTCGAATTGCCTGAAGGCGAGCTTCCGAGCAAATCGGCGCCAGGCACGGCTGCAAGCACGGAATCGGTGCATTGCTTGCCAACTATGTTGGGCTTGTCATCCGGGCATCCGCACTTTATTGCATCGTCCAGCAAATAGCCGTTCGTGCACACATTTGGCTTGGTGGTGGAGCACGCGCCGTCCTTTGTGCCGTCAGAGCAGACCACCCCGCAGGTCTCCCCCTGCCTTGTCATGCCCGTGGGGCAGTCGCATTCGGATGCCTTGTCCACAAGCTGCCCGTTCACGCACTTCTTCTGCTTCTTTGCAGAGCAGGTGCCTTCAGGCACGCTCACGTCGCCGTCAGTGCATGGTATGAACTCGCAGAATATGCCCCCTGCCGCCACCCTCTTTCCTGCCGGGCAGTTGCATTTCGTGGCATTGTCAGAGTAAGTTGAGCCGCCTACGCACACCTTTGGCTTGGTCACGGCGGAGCACTGCCCGTTCAGCGTCCCGTCCGCGCATTTTGCCTGCGCGCATACGGCATCATTGCCGTCGCCCTGCTGAATCCAGCCTGAAACCGCCTCGCACTTGCACATTGCGACATACACCTGGAGGCCTGGCGCGGTTATGTCGCCTGTGCAGTAGCTTCCCGGGTTTACTGTGGAGCATTTCCCATACTGCGTTCCGTCAGCGCAGCTTCCGATTGTGATTGCGTGCGCAGCGCCAAACGCCAACGCCAAGATAACCAGGATAAATGCAAAATGCCTCATTCATATCTCCTCCTCGACCATCGTCTCGTATGTTTTGCCCCACCGGGGCAAAATCCTTCGCAACTGCGTTGCTCGGTCGCCTCACGTGGGCTTTTTCGTTGAAATAATAAAAAGCTAACTATGCATCAGGCGATTTTCGCAAAGAAATAGTCTGACAGGAACTCCGCGTATTTCCTCGAAAGCATTTTTTCCGCGCCAAGAACGTCGCAGCGCGCCATTGCCTTTTCCATGTTCTCCGGGATCCCCAACCCGTGCGGATGACGGCATGCATGCGCAAGCGCAGGGAGGGCGTGCTGCACCTCGCGCCTTTCCACAGCAACCATCCTGTCATGCTCGATGTGCATGTTAAGCGCATTCCTGTGCTTTTTCACGAATGACTCGCAGTCGCGCGCAAACCTTATCGATGGGCCGACTGCCTTTGCAATGGCGGGCAGCTCCCATCTGTCAACCTCGAAAAGTATGACGCACTCCGTCCCGTCGCTCCAGTGGTAGCAGCCAAATGCTGAGAACCCCTGGTCGGACAATTTCCTGGAAAGCGCCTGCGCTGTTTTTTTGAGCTGGGGCCAAAGCACGTCTGGCACCACCTTGGGCGCAGGGAAGCGCACGGCGAGGCACACTGTTCCCCTCACCTTCATCGCCTTGGCGATTTCCTTCGGGGTTCTCACTATTTTCTTGGTGAAAAAGAATTTCTCGGAAGGCTGGGAAAGGAATCTGCGGCACTCGAATATGAAGCGCGAGAGCGACGTGTGCGCCACCACCGCTGCGACGTTCCTGTTGGGGTCTGTAGGGTCGACCACGATGAGGGGCGCCTGCGGGAATTTCCTCCTTGCAGCATCCTCGCTCAAATGCCTCTCAGTGTCGATGGCCGGCGCATGCCACTGCGACGCGGCTTTCATAAGCTCGAAAAGCGAGCCGTATTGAACGATGAGAAGCTCGCAGAGGTAGCCCGAGAAGCCCTCCACGCGCAGCTCAGCGCCGTAAATGCCGAAGTTCTTCATGAAGCGCTTGAGAAGCCTCACATCCCCTTTCGCGCCCGCGTTCAGCTTTGCATTGATGTATGCGGTGTGCAGTTGCGAGCGGTCCACGGACGAGCCGCGCTCCGAGATGCTGTCTATCTTGTAGGCAGGCACGATGTCTGCATGGTAATCGCGGTAAAATATCTGCAGATAAGGGTGCTCTGCATAGCGCGCCTCGCATCTCATGCCGGCAAACGCGCGCCTGGCATACTGCATGCCCATCATGGTCATCTCGTGGTGAGAAAAGTGGCGCGGGAAAAGCATGAAGATGTCAAACTCATTGTTGCCAGACAGGTTCGTCCCCTTGGCAAGCGAGCCTGCAAGCCGCACCTCCACTGCCGGGGGCACCACGCGCTCGAGCTTTTTCGCCATCGCAGACGCGGTTGCAAAGCATTCGGATGCCTCGCGCCTGCTAGGCGTGATCTTTGGAAGCACTTTTGCGAAAACTGCGCGCGCTTTTGCGCCATTGTCCTGTTTCACGGAAGCCCTTTCTCAGGCTGGTTTAAAAAAGAAGCGTCTAGCCGGGCGCCAGGCACTTTAGGGCGTTTCCTAATTCGCCTGGGCAGCCGATAATGTCTTGTTTTTTCTCTTCGTAAAAGCTGAGGCGACCACCGACTCTGCTTGCAAGCTTCATCGTCAGAGGTCACTGGTGATTGAATGGGCTATACAAAGCTCAAA
>CAITKI010000008.1 GCA_903892905.1 uncultured Microcaldota archaeon
AATCGTCGACCACCTTGCAGGCGTATTCCTTCGCGAGAGCGGCATTGACGTGCAGACCGACAAGCAGGCAATGCAACGCTTGCGCGATGCAGGCGAAAAGGCAAAGATTGAGCTTTCCACATTGCTTGAAAGCGACATCAACCTTCCCTTCCTGTCTGCAGAAAAATCCAAGCACTTTGCGTACAAGCTCACGAGGGCAAAGCTCGAGGAGATTGTGGAGCCCATCGTGAACAGGTGCAGGGTGCCAGTGCAGCGCGCGCTTTCCGACTCCAAGCTGTCGCCTGCGCAAATTGACAAGCTTATCATGGTGGGCGGCCCCACGCGCATGCCAATCGTGCAGCGCTTCGTGGAAGGCATCTTCGGCAAGAAGGTGGAGCGCGGCGTGGACCCAATGGAATGCGTGGCAATGGGCGCAGCCATCCAGGCAGGCGTCATCTCAGGCGATGTGAAGGACATACTGCTGCTCGACGTCACGCCCCTTTCGCTTGGCATCGAGACGCGAGGCAACGTGTTCACCAAGCTGATTGAAAGGAACACCACCATTCCCACCAAGAAGTCGCAGATATTCTCGACAGACGCGGACTTCCAGACCTCGGTCGACGTGCATGTGCTCCAAGGCGAGCGCGCAATGGCGCGCGACAACGTGGAGCTTGGCAAATTCCCGCTCGTGGGCATCCCGCCCGCGCCGCGCGGCGTGCCCCAAATAGAGGTGTCATTCGACATCGATGCCAACGGCATAATTCACGTGGGCGCCAAGGATTTGGGGACTGGCAAGGAGCAAAAAATACAGATTGTCGCCCCGCACAAGATGGACAAGTCAGAAATCGAGAAGAAAATGCGCGAGGCAGAGGAATTCGCCGAAGCCGACAAGCGCGCACGTGAGGAAGCAGAGCTGAAAAACGAGGCGGAGTCCCTTGTTTACACAAGCGAGAAAACGCTTGCGGACTTGGGCGACAAGCTGGACAAGGCGCTTGCAGATGCGGTGCGCGAGGCTGCAAAGGAAGTGAAGGACACCCTTCCCAAGAACGACATGGCCGCGCTCAAGCTCTCGGTGGACAAGCTGAAAAAAGTGCTCCAGGACGCAGGCGCCTCGCTCTACAAGGGGCAGGGCGCAGGCGGCCCAGGGACAGGCGGGCCAGGCGGCGCGCCTGGCGATGACGGGCCAACAGGCTACGGGCCGCAGGGCGGCTCGGGCAACCCGGGCGGGAATGGGAACGTTTATGATGCTGACTACAAAAAGGTTTAACGTGATTTCATGAACCAAAGCCAAAAACTATTCCTCGCCTGCGGCTTCATAGGCGCAGTGGTGGGCATCTTCGTGTTTGCAGCAGCAGGCGCATTATTCCCCAAAACCAGCAACGACGTTTTCCGCGACTTCTACACCGTTGAAACCATGGTGAGCGTGAGCCCTACAGACTACTTGTACGGGCTGCGCACAGGCAAGTCCCCCGGCATATTGGTGGACCTTCGCACGCCAGAAGATTACAAGGCAGGGCACATGGTGGGCGCAATAAACATACCTGCTGGGCAGATGGATACTGCACAGCTTCTCGCTGCATTCTCCAAGCTTCCCAAGAACACG
>CAITKI010000009.1 GCA_903892905.1 uncultured Microcaldota archaeon
GGCCTGTTTATCCCCCTTGGGCTGGCATTTGAACCCACGGCTTTCTGGTTTCTTCGGCCACTTTGCACGCAATCGTGCACGAGTGATACTTTCCATGAACGCTTTTTGCGCCGTTCGTTTTGCTCTGCAAAACGATGCCCCTTCTTCGGTTCGCCGAAGAAGCGGGCGTACCCATCTGGAGGCGCAAAAAGGGTTCGTAAAAGCCAGACACTCTAGGCCAAGCTGAGTTACGAGCCCGCTATGCGAGGGAATTCTATTCACAACCTTTTAATATCTATTCAGCGAGTTTAAGCCAACTGGCTGCGCGGGGTGGGCTAATGAAGAACGTGATGTGGTTTTCCGAGATAAGGAAAAGCAACTTGGCAGAGGTGGGCGGCAAGGGCGCGAACCTTGGCGAAATGGCATCTGTGGGACTGCCCGTGCCGGGCGGCTTCGTGGTCACCTCGGGCGCATATTACCTTTTCATCAAGCACAACGGCATAGAGAAAGTGATTGCCGAGATGACGTCCGACCTGAACATCGAGGACAACGACAAGCTCAACCAGGCGTCCGACGTGATAAAGACAAGGATTCTCTCGGGCGAAATCCCCCCTCAGCTCCGCACCGACATCCTCAATGCCTACAAGGGCATGATAAAGAACGGCAGGGAGCCTTACGTGGCAGTGCGCTCGTCGGCAACAGCCGAGGACCTTCCAGAGGCATCCTTCGCAGGCCAGCAGTCCACCTTCCTCAACGTGAAGGGCGCGGAGGATTGCGTGCAGATGGTGAAGGAGTGCTGGGCGTCGCTTTTCGAGCCGCGCTCCATCTACTATAGGACGGAGAATAAGTTCGACCACCTGAAAGTGGGTCTTGCAGCAGTCGTGCAGGAAATGGTGCAGTCTGAAAAGGCAGGCGTGATGTTCACCATCGACCCGATGACGCAGGACATGAACAAGATATCCATCGAGGGCGCCTACGGGCTTGGCGAGGTGGTCGTCTCAGGCCAGGTGACGCCCGACCGGTTCGTGGTGGACAAGAACACCCTAAAAATCGAGGTGAAGGACGTCGCCAAGCAGACATGGATGCTGGTGAAGGTGAACGACAAGAACGCGCACATGAACGTGCGCGAGGACATGCAGTCGCGCCAGAAAATCACGGACGCTCAGGTTCTCGGGCTTGCGCAGCTTGGGAAAAGGATAGAGCAGCACTACGGCAAGCCGCAGGACATCGAGTGGGCGGTCGCGGAGAACACGCTCTTCATTGTGCAGTCCCGCCCCATCACTACTCTTAGGAAAGAGGTTCAGGCCGACGCGGAGCGCGCGCTTGCGGGCGTTTCCAATATCGAGGGCAGCGCGCCGCAGCAATCATCGCCGGTACAGTATATGAAGCCCCCCGCTTTGGCGCCTTCGCAGCAAGCGCCCCCGCAGCAGCAAAGGCAGGCAGCGCCTCAACAACAGCAGAGGTCGCCCCTGCCCGCTGTATCGTCAGCACGCAGTGCTGGCGAATTGTCCGACTTGAACCGTAGTTCAAGTGGACCACTTGTCGATGCGTCGACAAGTCGGTTGCCGCAGGCAACATCCCAGCAGAAACAGGAAACCAATATTGCAACCAGCGCGCCAGCGCCGGCAATCAGCATGAAAACGGAGGTTGTGAAAATGCCAAGTGCAAGCACGGACAGGATAATTCTTCGAGGATTGGGCGCAGCGCCAGGCATAGGCAAGGGCAC
>CAITKI010000010.1 GCA_903892905.1 uncultured Microcaldota archaeon
AATGCAAAATCTGCGCAGTGCTTCCTAGCGGAAGCACTTGCTTTAACGACAGGAAGAAAAATTACAAAAATGAAAGGCGGGCAAAGACTTTTAATTGGTCAACGCCCTAAATGCATCCATGAGGCTTTCAGCGTTTTTCCTTTTGCTTGCCGCAGGAACACTGCTGCTCACAGGGGCTCCCTTCGCAAAATACACGGAGAACCTCACTGTCCAGATTTTTGACAGCTACCTCCGCCCTGTCGAGGGCGCGCAGGCCTATGTCGACTACGAGCTGAACTCGGTGCAGGGGTACACCAAGACCAAGCCAAAGCTCTCGGACTCGCGGGGGTACGCAAACATAGTGTTCAGCGACTACGAGTCGATTGACAGCCAGACGGATTACGCATTCACGCTGTATGTGAGATACGGGGACCAGCTGGTCTCGTCCTCGCTCATCGCTTCAGACGTGGAGAACACGACTGACCACCTGGAGAACAGGACTGTCACGATGATGGTCGAATCGTATGTCGCATTCGTGCGCGTCTTTGACCAGGACGGAAAGCCATTGCAGGCGAACGCAACCGTGGGCAAGGTCACGAAGCAGACCGACCCGTCAGGCAGGACATTTTTCGCCCTCTCACCTGGCAACTACACCCTCAAGGTGGAGCGCAGCGACTTAGTGCGGAACATCCCGCTTGCCATAGGGAATGCGACCGGCGACAAGTCGTTCGACGTCCTGCTCAGCTACTACAAGCTCGACATCCGCGTGCAGGACGACAAGCGCAACCCCCTGCCCGCCCAGGTCGAGGTGAACGGCATAAGCGCCAACACCGACAGCGACGGCATGGCGCATTTCGAGAACATCACCACAAGCACGCCGCAGGTCATCGTGATGTACGGGCAGAAAATAAAGCGCCTCCAGCCAAACCTCCAGGCAGGCCCATCATTGGAAGTGACGTTTGACATCAGCAGGCCGATCATCAACGACCAGGTTTCCACGCTTTCACCATCAGGGGTGGGCACCATACGCTTCTTTGTGGAGGATTTGGGGCCGGAGGCAAGCGGGATTGACACGGTTTCCGTCTCCTACGAGGTTTCAGGTGTGCAAAACACGCTCTCGGTCTATACGATAGGCTACAACAGCTTCGAGGCGAAAATCCCTGCGCAGCCTGCAGACACCCTTGTGAAGTATACCATCACTGTCTCAGACAAGGAAGGCAACGCCGCTGTCGGCTCCGGCAACTACGTGGTGGGCGGAAGCCAGGCCAGCCAGGGGAATGCAAGCGCGCCAGGAACGCCGGTCCCTGCATCCTCCTCCATTCCCAACGAGGCGATATTCGTGGGCATTGCGGCGCTTGCCGTGCTTGCCTTCGCGGCAATCTATTATTTCAACAGGAGGAAGGCAAGCGAAATCTCCCCGCCTCCGTTCGCCCCGCCCCCGCTCCCAAGGCCCTGACGCCGCATTGCTTTTATAAATCTCCATTCCCAATCTATTTTCAGGTGGGAGCATGGATGGGGTCATCACAAAAACAAGTCTTAACCTGAAGCCTTTCTCACGCGGCAAGGTGCGCGACACCTATTTCCTGCCCGACGGCAACTTATTCATGGTGGCATCGGACAGGCTCTCCGCCTTCGACGTCGTGTTCCCCGAGGGAATCGAGAAGAAGGGGCGCGTGCTCACCCAGATGTCCCTTTTCTGGTTTGAAAAGCTCAAGGAAGTGGTGGACAACCACCTCATTTCCACCTCGGTGCCGTCTGGCCTGCCCTCTTACCTTGAAGGCAGGTGCATGACTGTCAAGAAAGTGAAGATAATCCCGCTTGAGTGCGTGGTGCGCGGCTACATGGCAGGCTCTGGCTGGAAGGACTACCAGAAAACCGGCGCGATTTGCGGCATCCCGCTGCCCGCCGGGCTGAAGAACGCAAGCAAGTTGCCGGAGCCAATTTTCACCCCGTCCACGAAAGCCGAGGCAGGGCACGATGAAAACATCGGCGAGGAGGCATCCCGCAAGCTCGTGGGCGACGAGACATACGAGAAGGTGCGCGACCTGTCGCTGCGCATCTACTCCGCCGCGGCGGATTATGCGCGCACGCGCGGCATAATTTTGGCTGACACGAAATTCGAGTTCGGCGTGGATGCAGAGGGGAAAATAATACTTGCGGACGAGGTGCTCACGCCGGACTCCAGCCGCTACTGGCCCGCGGCATCCTACAAGGAAGGCATCTCGCCCCCCTCGTATGACAAGCAGTTCGTGCGCGACTACCTCGAGACCACAGGGTGGGACAAAAAGCCGCCTGCGCCCCACCTGCCTGCGGACGTGATGAAAAAGACGACTGAAAAATATGTGGAGTGCTACGAAAGATTGACAGGGAAGAAATTCCCGTACTAGGTGATATTTTGGTGGACGTGCTCATATTGGTGGGAAGCGAATCCGACCTGCCTGTCGCAGAAAAGGCAAAGGCGGCGCTTGACGAGTTCGGCGTGAAAAATGGCATAGAGGTGGCATCCGCGCACCGGACGCCTGACAAGCTCGACAGGCTCATACGGGAATCCGATGCAAAAGTCTTCATCGGCATCGCAGGCCTGTCTGCCGCGCTTCCGGGCGTGATTGCAAGCAAGACAAAAAAGCCCGTGATTGGCGTGCCTGTGGATGTCGCGCTTTCCGGCCTCGACTCGCTCCTTTCCATGATGCAGATGCCGGGGGGCGTGCCGGTTGCGACCGTGGGCATTGGCAATGCGAAGAACGCAGCGCACCTCGCCGTGAGGATACTGGCGCTGTCGGATGCGAAGCTGGCGGCAAAGCTGGGCAAGTAAGAAAGGCTGAACATAAATGACATGGAGTTGTGGTTATTGTGCACTTTCCGGAAATACTGAAGAAATGCAAGCGCGGCCCGCAGGTCATACTGCCGAAAGACATCGGCATCATACTCGCCTACTCCGGCATCGGCAAAAACTCCGTGGTTGTCGACGCTGGTGCTGGCTCGGGATGGCTTGCAGTCTCGCTCGCAAACGTCGCGAAAAAAGTCACTGCGTACGAATGGCGCGAGGAGTTTGCCGAGCTTGCGGAAAAAAATGCCAAGCGGGCTGGCGTGCAGGAAACTCTCACAATAAAGCGCGCAAATGTGCTTGAGGGCATTGAGGAGCGCGAGGTGGACCTCGTTACGCTTGACCTGGCAGATTCCGACAAGGCTGTTGCACATGCGCACGCTGCGCTTCGTGCAGGTGGCACGATATTCGGCTACTTGCCGCACGTGGAGCAATCGCGCAGGTTTTTCGAGGCATGCACTGCCGCAGGCTTCGAGGAGCCGCACATGCTGGAAGTGATTGTGCGCGACTACCTGGTGCGCGCATCAGGTGTGCGGCCCGAGAACACCGGCCTTACGCACACAGCCTATCTCGTTTTTGCGGTCAAGAAAACAGCCAAGTGAGGTTGTGTTGATGAAGAACATTGCATTGATTCTCCTGCTTTCGGCCGCCCTCCTGCTTTATGGCTGCGCACAGGCGCCAAGTTCTCCTGCCGCGCCGCCTGCAGCGCAGCCGCAGGCGCCAGTGCAGATTGTGCCTGTCCCTTCCGCGCCGCCTGCAAATCCCCAATTCAACAACACTACAATGGCGCCGCCTGCAGCGCAGCAGACTGCGCCAAGCGCTGAGTGCAGCGTGCAGTTCCAGAAGGCTTCCTCAAGCGTCTACTATGTCATGGTGAACACGACGCAGCCAGGCGCGATAAAGGTCACATGCCCAAACGGGGCGGATGCGCAAAAGCAGGGAGAGCTTTATTTCTGCGCCCAGCTTGACGCGACAGGGCCCACGATCGCATATCTTGACGGGGCAAAATGCGGCAGCGCGAACTTCTCCGGCTCCTCAACGCCGCCCGGCAAGCAAAGCTGCACCGTGCTTCTCTCGTCCTCGCGGATATCTGTGGGGCAGACTGCCTCGGTGACCGTGAAGGCATACGTGCCGCAGGAAAAAAGCACGCTTTCCTACCTCTGCGGGGACCGCGAGGTGAATGAATCTGCCGGCGGCATGGTGGACACGGGCAAAATTTGCCAGTTCAACACGCCCGGCACCGTCGAGGTCTATGCCAAGATAAACGGCGTGGTGTGCGCCTCAAGCACGCTCACCGTGTTTTCCACGGCCAAGGGCTGCTCTGTCTTTGGCTCAGCTTTCAGGATGGACAGGGGGCAGTACGTCTACTCTGCCAACGTGTCTGCAAGGGGCTACAGCGGGACTGATTATCTCCGCTACTCATGCTATGGCATCCCCCACGCCATCAAGGCGAACACCATCCCCAGCCCCACGGACTTTGTCACGTCCATTGAATGCCGCTCAGCATCAGGGCCGCTTTCCAAGAACGTGGCTGTGGCCATGGGCAATGACGCCTGCGGCGAGATGATTGTGGCGCAGTAACGAAAAGGCTTTAAAACAAGTGCCCTCATATCGCCATCCTCGGATCTATAGGTGATACTAATGTCAAAAGTAACCATTCCTGCAATCGTGGAAGGCGGCAAGGCCACCGCAGGCCCGCCACTCGGGCCCGCGCTCGGGCCCCTCGGCGTGAACATCGGCGGGATAATCGACGAGATAAACAAGAAGACCTCGCCATTTTCCGGCCTCAAGGTGCCCATCAAAGTCATTGTCGACAAGAACGCCAAGACGTTTGTCATCGAGGTCGGCAGCCCCTCGACCGGCGAGCTTCTCAAGAAGGAGGCCGGCGTGGAAAAGGGAAAGAAGGGCGGCGCAGACGACCCGAAAGTGGTCGGCAACCTCTAGTTCGAGCAGGCCGTCAAGGTCGCAAAGATGAAGACCGACGGCTCGCTGGTGCGCAACCTGAAAAACGGCGTGAACGAGGTGCTGGGCACCTGCGTTTCGCTCGGGATAACTGTCGAAGGGCAGGACGCGCGCAAGGTCATCGAGGAAGTGAAAGCTGGGAAGCACGACTCGCAGCTTGCGGGCTAGTCCCCAGAAGAGAATTTGCCTGGCCCCCAAGGCACTCGTTTAAATATTCTTTTTCCGAATGCAGGTGCGGTAGTCCCATGAAGTGTGCCGCACCCGCGATTTTCCTTCTCCTCATTCTCTGCGCGGCCCCATATGCATCCGTGCAGTGGAGCTATTCAGCGCAGGGCGCAATAATCGGCAAGCCCATCCTGATTTCAGACAAGGTCATCTTTTCCACATACGATGGCAAAGTGTATTCGTTCTCAGCAGCCAGTGGGTCGATTTCCTGGGTTTACGATGCTGACACGCGCATGGCTGTGCCTGCTGCAATGGCCTCCCCAGGCGCCATCGCAGTGGCAAGCCAAAGCGGAAGGCTGTCGTTCCTGTCTGCTACAGGAAAGGAAGGCGCGGTGGTGGCTCTCCCATCAGCACCGCTCTACCTGGAGGGCGACTCCGGCAACGTTTATGTTTCTTTCAGCGATGGCGTGCGGGCATATTCCCAGGCAGGAAAATCGCTTTGGAACATCACGCTTCCCACGCCTGCAGGGCCGGTGGGCGCATTTGGCGACACGGTCTATTTCACATCAGGCGGGAACCTTTATTCGGTTGCTGCCAAGAACGGCGCGAAAAATTTCGCAGTGCCCGCCGAGGATTCGTTCCTATCGGCGCCCCTGGAATACGGGGGCAGCGTCTATTTTGGCGCCACTGACGGCAGGCTTTACTCGTTCGATGCGGTCTCAGGGAGGCAGCGCTGGTATTTCCAGACCGGCGGATGGGTGCAGTCCACCCCGCTGCGTTTTGGCGACTCGATATTCTTCGGCTCAAACGACGGCTACCTTTATTCCATAACCGATTCCGGCAAGCTCCGCTTCAAATACAAGACGGGCGAGGGCGTATGGTCCGAGCCGGTGCTCTATGCCGGCAAGGGCGGGCAGCAGGTGTCGTTCGGCTCGAACGACGGGAACATCTACGGGCTGGATTCAGCCAGCGGCGATGTTGTTTGGTCGTTCTCGGCAGGAGGCAGGCTTGGAAGCGCAGCCGAGTCGAACGGGAGCCTCTTTTTCGGCACAAGCAATGGCAAGTTCTACTCACTTTCCCCTTCCCCAATATGCAGCTTTTCCTGGCCGAGAAACGGCGTGTCTGTGGGCGACTGGCCAATCGATGTCGATGGGACCGCATACTCCGACTCCGGCGTGCAGCGGGTGGAGGTGCGCCTTGAGGGCGGGAACTGGCAGGTTGCACGCGGCAAGGAGGACTGGCGCGCAAGTGTGGATTTCACAGGCCAGCCGCTGGGCGCGTACAGCGTGGAATGCCGTGTCACGGATTTGTCCGGGACGCAGCAATCAGGGAGCTATTCATCCATCACTCTTGTGAAAGGGCAGTCTGCTCTCCTGCAAAAAATGTCCGTACTGGCCCCTTCGCAGGCCGGCATGAACGAGACAATCACAATATCTGCGCGCGACAGCAGGGGCGCGCAGCTTACCGGCGTGGCGCTCACGGTTGGCAGCGCGAAGCAGAACGGGGGCAGCCCGTTCTCAGTGGTGCTTGGCAAGAGCGGCAACGTGCCAATCACGCTTGAAAAGCCGGGCTTCGAGCCGGTTTCATTCATAATCATAAGCACCGGCGGCGACAGCCCGCTCCTTCCAATCATTGCGCTTCTCGTGATTTGCGCGCTCGCATTCTTCGCCTACAGGAAGTTCATTGCGAAAAAGAAGTAGCTACTTTTTCCTGGCGTGCTTTCCCCTGTACTCCATGAATACTTTATCTTCATACTTGTTGTAATGCGAGTGGTATCCCTTCAAGCGCGCGACTTCCACAAAGCCGACTTTCTCGTACAATTTGCCTGCGATTTTGTTGCCGCTGTACCTGTCCAGCCACATCCTTTTCGGGGAGAAGCGCGCCATTGCCTCGACAATTGCGCGGCGCAGAAGAAGCTCGCCAAACCCCCTGCCTTGCCATTTGGGCGTTATTGCAATGCTGAATACCGTGTTGTGCGCCTCGCTTGGAATCGCGCTTCTCCGGATTTCACTGACGCCTGCAATCTTGCCATCCACGAAAAGGAATATCTTGACCAGCCGCTTGCTGTCCAGAAGCTTCGCCTGCTCCAGGACATATTTCTCTTCCTGCGCAAGCGTCACTTTTTTCTGGAGAAGCACGTGCGCCCTGCTCGCGATGATGGGGTTGAAGTATTCCATCAGCGCCTTCGCCCCGATTTTCTTCAGTTGCGAGCCGCGGCTAACAATGCGTATTTCATAAGGCGGAAGGGGCTTCTTCTTTCCGCTCTTCTTGCGCTCCATGCCAATCACGACGCATTTGCCGCGTCCGACGCCTTCTGGAACACCTTTATCGTGTTTGCCTTGATGGTGACCGGGATTGGCACCGCGACTTCGGTGAGTTCCACTGTCACCTCGTCCTTGTTGGTGTCAATCTTTATCACGCGCGCCTTCTCGCCCTTGAACGGGCCGGAGACAAGCTCCACCACGTCGCCCTTGGAAATCGAAAGCACGGCGGGCTTTGCAGCCTCGATCATTCCTTCGATGTCCTTGATTTCCATTGGCCTGTCCAGCACGCCCTTTATGTGCGGGATGCGAAGCCCTGCCTGGCGCACAGACACCTCATCCTCGCCCTCCACAATCAGGTAGCCTTTCAGGTCCTCGAAATATGCGATGGAAGGGATCTTGAGGTTCTCCTTCTTTATCTTCTTGGAGAGCATGTCCAGCACGATTTTTTCCTGCCCCACGGTTATCTTGTAAACATATATCATTTTTCCACCCAACCTTTCACAAACATTAAACCAAATTCACGAGGAACGAAAGTATGACGCCTATCAGGCCAACTGCCACCATGCCGATGCCCGTGATTTTTATTATCCTCTCGAACTCCTTCTGCCTCGGGCGCGTGGCGACGTTCATCACGCGCATTGCCTGCCTGATCCATCCGACAATGTCAAACATATATCCACCTTTTCTTGATCGTCAGCTTACCCGAGCAGGTCCAAATCCAGCTCCGCGTCCTCTATCTTCGCGCCTGCGTTCATCGCTGCGCTTGTCAATTCGTACTGCGGGAACTTCGCGCCTGCCAGCACGGCCAAAACGCGCACCGAGCTCTTCTTGGTGTTCTTCTCCACCCTCGCGCCCCAGATGATGTGCGAGGACGGGTCGATTCTCTTTGAGACCTCGGAAACAATGAGCTCTGCCTCGCGAAGCGTCATGTCTTCCCCACCCACCACGTTGATGAGCGCGCGGCTTGCCGTTGAAATGTCAACGTCCAAAAGCGGCGAGTTCATGGCAGTGTCCACGGCGATGAGCGCGCGCTGGTCCGGTTTTGCCTCCACCGTTGCCTCGCCGATGCCGACAACCGCGCAGCCTGCGCATGTCAGTATGGTGCGAAGGTCCGCAAAGTCAAGGTTCACGAGGCCCGCCTTTGTGACAAGCTCTGCAATTCCCTTCACTGCGCCTGCAAGCACCTCGTCTGATACCTTGAACGCCGTGTTGAGCGGCAGGTCAGGCACAATGGAGAGGAGCTTGTCGTTCGGGATTACTATGACCGTGTCTGCGTGCTTGCGAAGCTTGTTCAAGCCCTCAAGCGCGTTTTGCATCCTTATTTTCCCCTCGGATGCGAATGGCAAGGTGACAACTGCAATTGTGAGCGCGCCTGCGGCTTTCGACTGCTCCGCGATGATTGGCGCGCTTCCAGTCCCTGTGCCGCCGCCCAGGCCGCACGTGATGAATACCATCATGGCATCCGATATCGAAGCCTTTATCTCCTCTGCGGATTCCTTTGCCGCAGCCTCGCCGACCGCAGGGTTGGAGCCTGCGCCCATGCCGCGCGTCGTTTTCTTGCCAAGCAATATCTTCTTGTCCGCGCCCATCTTCACAAGGTGCTGCACGTCGGTGTTCATGGCGACGAGCTTCACGCCCTCAATCCTGACGTCGTGCATCCTGCTCATGGTGTTGCAGCCCGAGCCGCCCGCGCCGACCACGTAGATTTTCGGCTTGGACTGCTCTATGAATTTCAGGAGCTCAGCGTCCTCAGGTGATACCACTATGCCTTCAGGAATGTGCGCCTCAACGTTGTCAAGTCCCATATGATTACCATCCAAAATACTTTGAAGGAATTAGCAGACGCAGGATTATATTATTACTGCCTTCGTTCTCGTGTTGGAACTTGCTCTGGCAATTTCCAACAACAGACAAAGTCTGCCGCCAGACTTTGTCTTCGCGCGCGCTAACCTTGTTTTTGGCATCGACGTTAAGGCGGGAAAGTTTTATAAAGTGCTGTCCGGCCCGCCTGATGCAAGGTCAGCCCACCTTGGAAAGCACGGATTTCTCCAGCTCCACGCCCTCCCAGCCGACCAGTGCCTTGATGGCAAAGTCAAGCTTGGTTTCCGAGTCGGAGTGTATCTCGAACAGCGGGTCGCCTGCGCGCACCTTGTCGCCGCGCTCGCAAAGCAGCTTCACCCCCGCCACCTTGTCGTTCGGGGCGCCTGCAGCGCGCGCAATCTTGGAAAGCATGCGGTTGTCGATGTGGAACACGCGGCCGTTCGCCTCCGCGGTCACAATGTGCCTGTATTTTGCCACCGGGACGTCGGAGAGCTTGAGGCCCTTTTTCCCTCCCTGCAGCTCCACGATTTCCTGGAACTTGGCAATCGCCTTGCCTGAGTCGAGTATGCTCCCTGCAGCATCAAAGCCGCTGCCTTTCTTCACCTTGCCCGTCATCTCCAGTATCTCGCCTGCCAGCCTGCAGGACTTTTCGCGCAAGTCGGCCGGGCCTGTGTTATTGAGCACTGCAATGACGTCCGCGCATTCAAGGGCGGGGCCGATGCCCACGCCGATGGGCTCGCTCCCGTCGGTTATGAGCACCTCGATTTTCATGCCCAGGCGCTTGCCAATGGATATGAACTGGTCCGCGAGCTTCTTCGCATCCGCCTGGTTTGCAAGCTTCACGCCCCTTCCTATCGGGATGTCTATCACCACGTACTCCGCACCCACGCTCTTCTTTTTCGCAAGGATGGATGCGAGCATCACGCCTTCGGGGTCAAGCGAGAGCGGATTCCTTATCTTGATGAGCTTGTCATCCGCAGAGGCGAGCTTGAGCGCCCCGCCCCACACCACGCAGCCGTGCGATTTCTGCACGACCTCGCGCATGTCGTCAAGCGGCAGCGAGACTGAGCATAATGTTTCCATGGTGTCCGCCGTCCCTGCCGCGGACGTGATGGAGCGGCTTGACGTTTTCGGGATGTAAAGCCCGGTGGCTGCGATTATGGGCACCACCACCATGGTGGTCCTGTTGCCTGCCACGCCGCCCACGCAGTGCTTGTCGCAAATCGGCGAGCGGCCAAGCTGCAGAGTCTGGCCCGACGCCACCACGCTGTTGGTGAGGCCCACCACCTCATCTGGCGTGAGGCCGCGGATGTACATCGAGGTGATGAAGGAGGAAAGCTCAGCCTCGGACAGCCTGTTCTGCATAAGCTCTGTCATCACGACGCCCATTTCCTTCTCGGCAAGCTCCCCGCCGTCCATCTTCTTCTTTATGTACTCGATGGAAGCCGGGCGCTGCATGTGCACTATCTCTATGGGGTCGCCCTCCTTGATGTCGAACTCGGAGAGCACCTCGGAAAAAAGCATGATTTCCCCGCGCTGCACCAGGTCGTGGGACAGGTCGATGAGCGCAACCTCGTGCTTGTTCCCGCAGGAGAGCACCACGCGGTGGGACGCGTACAGGTCGTTCTCGTGCGCCTCCTGCTCGTTTAGCACGACTATTTTCCCGCCTGCGGTGAGGTCGAGTATCTTTGCGCGGCAGATGTACTTCTTGTACTTCCAGACCTCGTCTTTCGGCTTGAGCTTGCTTGCGCCTGCAGCTACGATGTCGCCTATCTTCATCTTAGCCGTAGGCAGTATGCCTCCGGCTTCTGAAAAACTTCTGCCGAACTTTTTCATGGCGCCAAATTCTCTTGTCAAATTTATAATTGTGCTTGGCGCGCGCAATATCTTGCAGCGCTTTCACTAATGGAAATAAAGTTGAGCGCTCTTGCGCCGCCAAACAAAGGGCTGCCTTTAGGCCGTGCTGATTTTTATTGTATTTGTAAATTTGATAATTTACAAATGCGGACAAAGCTTTGCGAAGCTTTGTCCCAACGCGCATTGCTGCGCGGCGGAGCTCGCGCTGATTTTTGTAAGTTGTGTCAGCAGCAATGCGCGTTCCCGCGCATAGCGCAGTACAGGCAACATCGTAAGAGGGCTTAACTTCCGAGTTCGGAATGGGTTCGGGTGTTTCCCCT
>CAITKI010000011.1 GCA_903892905.1 uncultured Microcaldota archaeon
GGGTGCTGGTTGCCCCCGTCGCCAGCGTTTATCGCTGGGTGTTTTGCGATTTCCGCCGCAAGCTGGGGCATGCCGGGAGCCGGGTGGCGTATCTCGAGGCAGTCTGCGTAGCCATCCCTCATCTGGAGGGTGTCGGCGTATGTCTCGCCCTTCTGCGCAGAGCTGTTGTCCGAGTAGAACGCGAGGGGCACGGCGCCCAATCGCGCCGCGGCGGACTGGAAGGAGAAGTTTGTGCGCGTGGAGGATTCGAAGAACAGGTTGGCGACTATTTTGCCGGAAAGGATGCGGAGGGGCTTGCCTTTCTGAAGCAGCGCCTCCATTTTCGAGGCCTCTGAAAGGTAGGCATCGGCCTCGCGCTTGTCAAAGTCGTAAACCGAGAGTAAGTCTGGCATGGCAACACCGCAACGAGTGCGCGGGCAAGTTTTATAATCATGGGATGCAGGCACGCGTTTTATAATGTTTAGACGCGATTTTTCGCCAGGTGAGAAAATGAAAGACAAGAACGTTCATCTTGGGAAGATTGTGAAAAACGGGCGCGTGTTCATACTTGCAATGGACCAGGGCATGGAGCACGGGCCGGCGGACTTCAATGACAGGAACATCCACCCAGAATATGTCTGCGACATTGCCGCGCGCGGCGGCTTCACGGGATTTGCGATACAGAAAGGCATTGCAAAGCACTACAAGGAGTGCTATTCGGGCAAGGTGCCGCTCATCCTCAAGCTCAACGGCAGGACGAACATTGTGCCGAAAGACGAGATTTATTCCTCGCCGGTTGCCTCGGTGAAGGAGGCGGTGGCGCTGGGCGCGGACGCGATAGGCTACACGCTTTACGTGGGCTCGCCGCGCGAGGCAGACATGTTCAGGGACTTTGGTGCTATCTCTGCTGAGGCGGATGACTACGGCCTGCCGACTATTGTGTGGGCATACCCGCGCGGGAAGCATGTGAAGGATGAAAAGTCAGTTGAATCAGTTTCATACGCTGCGCGCGTGGCACTTGAGCTTGGCGCGGATATTGTGAAAGTGAATTACACTGGCGACGTTCCTGGCTTCAAGAAAGTGGTTGCGGCGGCAGGCAGGTGCAAGGTTATCTCTGCAGGTGGAAGCAAGCAGTCCGACGCTGATTTCTGCGCGAAAGTGAAGGAAGTGCTCGCAGCCGGCGGCGTGGGCATGGCGGTCGGCAGGAATGTTTGGCAGCATGACAACCCCATGAAAATCACCGAGGAAATCAAGAAGATAGTTTACAAGTGAAAAAATGGCTGAGCAAAAACCTGTCACTTTGGAGCAGCACCTTGCCGCAAGCGGCGCGGACAAGAAGCTGCAGAAGCTCATTTCCTCGTTTGCCTACGTTGCTCTTGATGCGCAGCACCAGTTCCCGAAATACCTGCGCGGGACAATGGGCGACAGGAACAAGTACGGCGAGGCGGTTGCTGCGCTTGATGAATGGGTGAACGGCTACCTTTGCGATTCGCTTGTCAAGACAGGCCTTGTGAGGAAAATTTACTCAGAGGAGCTGAAGGAGCCGCTGCTTGCGCACAATGACGCGCCGTTCGTGGTCGCAATGGACCCGCTGGATGGCTCGTCGAACATTGTGAGCAACAATGCATTTGGCACCATTGTGGGCGTGTACCGCGATGATTTGCCGCAGACCGGGAGGAAGCTGGTGGCGGCGTTCTACAAATTGTACGGGCCCGTGAACACATTCGTATACACCGTAGGGAAAGGCACGCACGAGTTTGTGAAGCATTATGACTCCGAAGGGCGTGCGCAGTTTTTGCTTCTCGCAGACAATATGAAAATCCCTGAGCCCGGCGAGGTTTTCGGCCTGGGCGGCGACCCCGTGGATTGGAGCCCGCTGTTTTTGAGGTTCGGGAAAGACCTGTTCAAGAAGGAGAGGATGAAGGCGCGCTATTCCGGCACCTTTGTCGCCGACTTTTCGCAGGTGCTGCACCGTGGCGGAATATTTGCTTATCCATCGACGAAAAAAAGCCCCAGGGGCAAGCTGCGCCTGTATTACGAGGCGCAGCCCATGGCATTCCTGATGGAGCAGGCTGGAGGCGAGAGCTGGTCGGGCAGCAGCTCGCTTCTCGACGTGGTAGACAATGACGTGGACGCGCGCGTGCCGCTTTATATGGGAAGCAGGGCTCTCGTTAAGAAGGTGATGACGGCGCTAAATGGGATGACCGTCAATCACACGCCAACGACCATAGTGAAAAAGTAGCTTTTTAGTTTTGGGTGAAAATATGGGTGTTGCGGGGCGGGTGGCACTGGCTGCTGCCGTGGTGGCAGTTGGCCTGTCGCCGCTCCGGGCTCAACACCCCAACACACCCAGGCCAGGCAGCAATAATGAGTGGGCCCAGTTCAAGGATGCCCAGCCTGCCCTTTATCGCCTGAGGCTGGAGGAACGGAACGGGTATGACATCAGCAACACGAAGGAGCGGGTGGCGCAGCTGGTGGAACGGCTCTCTGCGCAATCCAAAGCCATGCCTTACTCTGACTACACTGGCTTTTCCGATTTCCTCAGGCAGGCCCTGTCGAATCAGAACCAAACCGGCGCAAGGAACATAAACCTCGCTTTTTTCGAGGGGGTGCTGGCAGGGGACTATGACTGCGACAGGGCGTGCTTCGTTGCCGCGCAGGTAGCGAGCATGAA
>CAITKI010000012.1 GCA_903892905.1 uncultured Microcaldota archaeon
CGATTCCTGGTCTGCATTGAGCACGAACGGGACGGTGAGCGTCTGCACCTCGCCGCCGGAGAACGCGCACTCTGGCTTGTCCACAACGTACAGGATGTTCGACGGGTCGGAGTAGAGCTGGCCGATTTCCGTCGGAGTGAGAGCGCGGCTGTACAGCCTGATTTCGTCCAGCGTGCCGTTGTAATACCTGCCAGAGCCGGAGCAGTAGCCAAAGCTTATGTCGGACATCAGCGGGTTGCGCAGGCCGTCAGTCCAGGTGTAGTTGAGGAGCACCGCGGTGTTTTTGTAAAGCATGATTTTCTGCACTGCAGGGTCCCAGGTCACCACGAAATGGTCGAAGCTTGACGGGGCAGTGTATGCCACAGAATAAGGCGTGTGCACCGTGCCAGTCCTGTCAGTGTAGACCAGCTCGAGCTTTCCCGCGTTCAGGCGCAAGAGCAGCGCGCCGTCGCACGACGTACCGCCGATGTTGAACAGGTACTGCAACCCGCTGGTTGAGAGCGGCTTTGCCCAAAGTGACACCGTGCCTGAGCTGTGCCCCTTGAGGTTGAGCGACCCGACATCCGCATGCCCGCTTGAGCCGTCAAGCGCGAGCGCGTGCCCGTTCTTGCCGATTGACGAGAATGATGCGCCGCCCGAGATGCTGCCCACATAGCCGTTGCTCGACGAGTCCGAGATTACCGAGCCGGAATCCTCGTCGAATTTCCAGTAGCCCGTGAGATCGTCGCCGAGCACCGTGCCATAGCCCGTGACCTGCATGCACACCGTGGTGGGCGTGGCGCGCAGCACCTCGCGGATGCCCGACGTGTCGCTGCCGTTCGCAGTGTTCGCCGCAGAGGAAAGGTAGCCGAGGTCGGACATCAGCGTCGACGAGTCCTGGAGGTAATTCTTCATGAGCTGGGAATTGAAGCTCGCGCGCGAAGGCGTGCCGTATGACGCGTAGGCCGCGGCGATGGAGACGAGGAGAAGCATCATGGCGATTGCGATGTCCAGCGTGAGCACTATGCCGCGCCTTGCATTTTTCCCCCGTGATGCTGCGATGTTTTCCATCTGTTCAATCCCTTGCGCTTGCATTTTTTATATGCTCCGTCCCCTTGCGCGGCATCCGCGCACAGTTTGCAGCATTTGCATCTTCATCATATGCTCCGCCCCCTCACGCGCGAAAGCTGCACGCGCAGCTTCACGATGTCGCTGCCGATTATCCCGAGCCGCTCCCCGCTCAGCGCGGATATCGAGCTGTTCGTGGTGTCGGCAAGCGTGCCGAAGCTGTAAAGCGGGTTGCCGTCCGTGTCCCTCACGTCGATGTACAGGTCATACCCAGCCGCGCCGAGCTTGTCCTTCATGTCGGTGTAGTTGGCTGTGAAAAAGCCCTGCATTGCCGCGAGCTTGTCAGTGGAGAGCGTGTTTGGCGAGGCGGTTGCAAACCCGTAGGAGTTTGCATTCGCGCCCGCAGTGGTTTCCCAGTCGACCGGGTCGCCCTGCGAAAGCACGGCCGCATCGGATACGCCGATGAACGCCACCTGCATCTGGACGTCGGCCTGCTCCTCGACGTAGTTGTTGTAGAGCGTGTTCCAGACAAAAAGGTAGAGCACCACGCCGGCAAGGAAAATAGAGAGCGAGACCGTAAGCTCGGTGGAGAACAGCTGCCCGCGCAGCCGCCGGTTCTTGCCTGAAAGCAAATCCATCAAATCGCCGTTGTTAGCTCGCCTCGATCGTGATTACCCCGCCGGTGTTTTTCACCACCACGTCCTGGTTTATGGGTATGGTGCCGGATATGTTGGTGTTGTTCGTGATTATGGCGGTGGTGGACCACCTGCCGTTGATGGTGGTCGCCCGCACCGCGCGCGGGGGGTTGACTGTGATGTTCGCTATGCTCCCGCCCACGTAGTTGTTGAAAACCATCTGCGTGCCGTTGCCGCCTGCAGCCACGCGGTTGATGGCAAGCGCGACTTGGTTCGAGGCAGTGGACGCAAGCATTATGTCCTTCTCCCCGTTCCAGGACGACTCTATGGTCTGGTCTGCAAGGTACATTGCCATGAGAAGGATTATCATTGCGCTGATGGTGACCATCAGCTCGGCGGATACCTGCCCCCTGGTTTGTTGCATTTCCTACCCCGACACTTCAAGCGTGACAGGCACGGTGAATGTCTCCCTTGCAACCATAGTGCCGCCCACGCTTTGCTTGACTGCAGTCACATTCAACACAGAAGTATAAATACCTACCGCGCCGCTCCCGGTCGTGAAAGTGAGCGAGACAGGCACATCGCCAATCCCGAACGAGGTGAACGAGGAGGGGGAAATGGAGACGTTCGCATTGGGGTAGCTCCAGGGCGTGGCGACGGACACGTTGACTGATTCGTTCGTGGATGAAACCAATTCCACCGAAAAGGTGACGGTGGAAGTTGCGGATGAGCTTTTCCCCATGCTTTGGAAAACCGAGTCAGGGTCCGCGCTCACCAGGTGCGAGCCAATGCTCACGAAGTCTCCGTGCGAGGTTATCTTCATCTGCTGCACGCCTGCTTGCGCCGGGAACGAGCCGACCACCGTAGCAGCGGTAGTCGCGGTGAGCACGGTGCCGTTGAGGTCTATGGAAATTGTGTTGGATTTCCCTGAAAGCGAGTTGATGGGCCTGCCGATGAATGTGGTGTTTGAGGAAAACACCGTGCTGCCCGGAAGTGTGATGGGCACGATTTTCTCCGCGCCCGTGCCCTGGAGGTAGACGTTGTCCGCCTCTGCGGCAAGCGTCTGCACCGCGGAGAGCGCGTCCCCGTAGTCGCGCTGCGCGCGCACGCTGTAGAAGTAGTTGAGCGTCATTGTGAAGAGCACGAGCAGCACTACGAACGAGATTCCCATTATTATGATGAATTCCGTGCTTGCCTGTCCGCGCGCCATGGTGGCATAACGATGGCAGGATTAAAAAAGATGAGGCTGGCTTGCGCGCATGCACCTGCATTGACTGCGCGCTGCATTCACTTTTTCCCATTCTTCCCGTTTCTCTTCTGCCTTTTCCCTTCGCGCCTCCGCATGAGCGCGGCAAGGAATTCGCGCAGGGTGCCGGACTTTGAGATGAAGCCTGAAACGTCCTTGGGCATTATTTCGCCGTATTCGTGCGCTATCATGTTGCGCGTGGTGACAAGGAGCTTCATCCTGCCTGCAAGGTGCGCGCTTATCGCCTGCTTGCCTGCGAGGACATCCATCATTTCCCTGTAGGTGGCAGGCGCGGGCATCGCCTCTTCAGCCATGAGAAGCTCGGCTGCACGGAGGGATTCGTTTATGGCGGAAAATGCGAGCATGGAGGCCGCGTAATAGTCCTTCTTGCCAGACAGGTCGCTGCCCTCGAACTCCTTGAGGTCGTCAAGGTATTTCTTCAGGCGGTTGGCACAGGCTTCGAAATCATCCATCTTGAAACACCCTCAAATACGCGCGATTGCATCGGGCCCATCTCCAGCTTCCTTTGCACGACCGAAAGCCAGACTGCGGCAAGCCTGCTTTTGCTTTTCACAAAAAGCGGCCTGCCTTCGCGCAGCACGTTGAAAGCCACGCCATCCTGCATGCGCTCCATGAATGAAATGTCATACGGGGCAGGAAATTCCTGCGCGAGCCGCGCCATTTCCCCGATTCCCAGCCCTTCTGAAATCACACAGATGTCGATGTCGCGTGCCTTCGCCCTGTTTTTCAGGCTTGAGCCGAAAAGGTAGCAGGCGATGACCTTGGGGTTTCCCCTGAGCCTGGAAAGGAGCTTTTGAGGCACGGGGCTTTTTGCCATATGGTTCACTTGCCGGGCCGGGCTTAAAAAGCATGATGCCATCTTCAGCCCTCGGCGTCCTTCTTGATGCCTTTTATCGCGCGCGCCACATCGGGCTGAGCAAATATTGCTGATGCCACGCCAAGCAAGGTCGCGCCAGCGGCAGCTGCGGTGCGCGCGCTTCCCAAGCCCACGCCGCCGTCCACCTCGACAATTGCGCCAAGCTTCGCAAGCGCGCGCATCTTCCCCTCCATTGCAGGGAGATATTTCTGGCCTGAGAAGCCAGGGTAAACAGTCATCACGAGCACGTGCTCAATCTGCGGCAAGTAGGGGATGATTGCTGAAATTGGCGTGTCAGGGGAAATCGCAAGCGCAACATGGCCGCCCATTTTTTTCACGCTTGCAATTGCAGCAGCCGGGTCGCCGAGGCTTTCAATGTGCAGCTCGTAAATCGCGCCTTTTTTCCCGATGCGGCGCACATACTCGAGCGGCTGCTGCACCATGAGATGGTATTCCACAAGAAGATGCGACGGGATTGGCGGGAATTTTTCAGGCGCAAGCGTCTCGTTGGGCACGAACTTGCCGTCCATGACGTCTATCTGCACGCGCGAGACGTGAGGCGCGACAGCCGCGATTTTGCGCGCAAAGTCCTCCTTGTCCTTCACAAGTATTGCAGGAACAATTTCAATCTTGCCCATTTTCCCCACATCCCACAGTCATCCTTCTGCGCGATATTCTCTTAAAACTTCGTAGCCCGCCTCGTGCGCCATCAATGTGCTTTTCATGAGCACGAACGAGCGCACATAAAACTGCCCAACCTCGCCCGTATTTTTCAAAAAGTCCTCGATGTCGCCCGCGCCTTTTGAGCGCGCGACGGTCACGTGCACGGAGAATTTTTCCTTCTGCAGGCTGAAAGGGGAAAGGGCGCGCTCGATTTCCGCTGCAAGCGCTTGCGCGCCTTGCGACTCGCCGCCGATGTAGATGGCGCGCGGGAAGTGCGTGTTGGGGTAGGCGCCTGCGCCAAAAAGATGCATGGGAAATGGCGAGAATTTCACTGCGGACAGCGCGTCGCCAATTTCCTTTGCTTTTTCCTCATCCACGTCGCCGATGAAGCGAAGCGTGAGGTGCCAGCTCTCGGGCGGGAGAACGCGCACGCCCATCCTCTCATGCAGGTGCGCTGCTGCCCGGGATATCTGCGCGTGAATCTCCTGCGGGGCCCTGATGGCAATGAAAAGGCGCATGGGAAGATGATGCGCAGATAGTAATATAATATTGATAATCGAAAATCGGGCATGGACAACCTCCTTCCCGCGCTCACAACCGTCGTCCGGCTCGCCAACCTCGTGCTGGCAGGCTACCTCCTTTCCATCCTCGCGCCGCTTTACCGCGCGGAAAAGCACGCAAGCTTTTCGCGCACCATACACATCATGCTGATTGCCATCTCGCTTTTCCTGGTGGTGGAAATCGTGCAGGTGTTCGGGCTCATGCCGCCCGCCATTTTTGAGCCTGTGCAGGCGGTCTTCTCGTTCATCTTCCTGCTCATGCTCATCGCCGCCATGTTCGAGGTAAAAAAGGGCATGAAGGCGCACGACCACATAATGAGCAGGAAAATGAGGGAACGCCACACGGGCTACGTCGAGTGAGCAAGGCAGGCGCTTCGGGGAAGATGTCTATGCCGGATTATCCTTGGGAATTTGCCGACGCCCACTGCCACCTTGATTCCGTCGCAGGCGGCTTTTCGCCCACCATCCTCCACATCACCTGCGGATACTCGGACAAGGCGAACCAGAGGAACGGGAAAATTGCAGAGGAGAACGCCAATGCATACCTGTGCGCAGGCATCGCGCCGCAGGAGGCGATGAAGCACCCGGACATCAAGATAAAGCTCAATGAATGGGAGGAGACGATCGCAGCGCTTCCCAAGCTCGTAGCAATCGGGGAAATCGGGCTGGATTACCACTGGGCGAAAACAGAGGAGGAGAAATTCCTGCAGCACGAGTGCTTCATATCGCAGCTGGTGCTTGCGGAAAGGCTCGGCTTGCCCGTGGTGGTGCACTCGCGCGACGCCGAGGCAATGGTGCTTGACATTCTTGGCAACTTCAACCTGAAGTGCATGCTGCACTGCTTCTCGGGAAGCGCGGAGCAGGCGCAGGCCGCAGTGGCAGGCGGGCGCGCGGTCGTCTCGGTGCCGCCGCTGAGGAACAAGGAGAGGAGGAAATTCATACGGGACTTGCCGCTTGAGAAGCTGCTGGCTGAGTCGGACGCGCCATACATCGGCAAGGCGCCGTCTGACACCCTGGAGGCTATAAAAACAATTGCGGAAATAAAGGAGCTGGACGTGGAGGCTGCCAAGAGGCAGCTTCTGATGAACACGATTGCATTTTTCGGCGTTAAGTGAAAGGAAGGTGGCAAGCATGGCAACACATCCGCTCTGGCGGATTATTGCCATTTTCAGGGCAGCAAGAAAATAGGTGAGAAAATGGCAACACGCTTGCCTGAGGGCAATCTTTTGCCATTTTCTCCGGTGTGAAACGGGTGAGAAAATGGCAACACGCTTGCCTGAGGGCAATCTTTTGCCATTTTCTCCGGTGTGAAACGGGTGAGAAAATGGCAATGTTGGACAAAGTCAAGGAACTTCTTAAAACCAAGAAGAAAGACAGGAACATCGCACTTCTGATAGACGGCCCCAATGTCATCAGGAAGGACGTGCGCCTCGACCTGGTGCAAGTCAGGAAGATGATTGAGAAGCACGGCACCATCAAGGTGAGCAAGATTTTCCTGGACCAGTACGCCTCGGACAAGCTCATCGAGGCGATGACGAATCAGGGCTTTGAGCCCATCATCACCACAGGGGATGTTGACGTCACCATGGCGGTGGAGGCAATGGTGCAGGTCTACAACCCGCACGTGCAGGCAATCGCGCTCATGACGCGCGACATCGATTTTAGGCCCGTGCTTGTGAAGGCAAAGGAGCTGGGCAAGGAAACCATTGTGATTGGCAGCGAGCCGGGCTTCTCAGTGGCGCTTCGCAACACCGCGGACGTCGTGATAATGGCAGAGCAGAGGTAGATGGGAAGGCGCGCCCGCAGGATGGCTGGCGCGTGAGAGGCTATGCAGAGGTAAATTTATGGCGCAGAACCACCTTGACCCGAAGATGAAGCTCATCTGGATTGCCCCGATTTTCCTGACAGTGGTTTTCCTGTGGGCAGTGGCAATGGCAGCAGTATACTTCCTCGACTCTGACCGCAGATGGCGCAGATGGGCGCAGATATTCATGGAGGAATAGCCACTGAAAAGGTGAAAAGCTGAAATTACCAGGGCAAATGCTGAAAAGCTGAAAAGCTGAAAAGCTGAAATTATCAGGGCAAAAGCAGAAAAACTGAAAAGCTGAAAAGCTGAAATTACCAGGGCAAAAGCTGAAAAGCTGAAAAGCTGACATGCTGAAATCGGATGACGGATGACGGAGGA
>CAITKI010000013.1 GCA_903892905.1 uncultured Microcaldota archaeon
ATCTTGCTCTCGTCGCGCATGGCTGAAAGCAATTTCTCTATCTCCTTTGCCTTGGCGTACTTGCGCTCGGCGTTGAGGGCGAGCATTTTTTCCAAAAGCGCGGAATCCCACAGCGCGCCAATGTAAAGCGGCCCCCCTACCTGCAGAAGCGCGTTGCAGTGCGGGCAATTCCTCTGAAGGGGAAGCCTCTTCGCGTCCCGCCACTGGCAGGACGGGCAGTATGAAATAAAGCCTATTTTCTTCATCGCCTCGACAGATTTCTCCGCACCCTCCTCCACGCGGAAAAGCACCTTGACATAGTGCCTGTGCGAAAGCGTGAAAATGGGCGTTGCCGCAAGGTTCATGGGTGCTGCCTCGCGCACCACAGCGGCGGCAAGTATCCTGCAGGCGTTCTCATGGCAAAACTCGTTGTTCAGGGGCGCTGCCGCATAATTTTTCAGGCACGCGGCATGGTGCGCGCCGCAAAGCACTGCAACATCAGTGGCTGTTGCGGACAAGTAGCCGCCCCTATTTGCAGCAAGGCAGCGCGCAGTGTCGTGGAGGAACGGCTGCGGCGAGCCAAAAGGGTCAAGCTCCACAAAATCAAACGCATTTTCCCTCAGGAATTCATTCGCGTCTGCGCATACTGTGCGGCATCTTACTTTGTTTTTTGCCGCGTTCTTCTTCGCGCATGCAATCGCCTTCCTGTTGGCATCCACAAGCGCAAGCTTGCCTATGTTTTTGTTCTCAAGCTTGTAGCGCAAGCCGCGCGCGCCCGAGGCGCACATGGCATCCACGACGTCCAGCTTGTCGCCAATCGCGCCTACAGAGAGCGAGAATATGCTCCGGCAAAGCTCCATCTCTGGATTGAAAAACACGCCCTTGCCAAGCGTGATTGATGCCTTCCCTTCCTTAATTGCACTTGCCATATGTGGCTATTGCCTGACAAAGCAATAAAAAAGCTGTAGACAGCTTTTTTAGCATTGGAATTGAGGCACGAAATTCCAAAGTAATAAAAAATACCTCTTCGCCTCTATTGCATGCAAGCCGAGATACGACGTTCCATCATTTCAGGCGAGGCAGCCGCGCCTGCCTCAGTGCCAATGGCGCACCGCGCGCTCATCATTTCCACTCTCACGCCAGGGCAGAGCGTGGTGAGCAACCTCCCTTCCCTGCCCGGCGTTGCCTCCACAATCGCCGCCTGCCGCGCTTTTGGCGCAGACATTGTGCAAAGCGAAGGCGTTGCGGACGTTTTCGGCCCCGAGGAGCTCGTGGCGCCCCAAGCAGTGGACTTCGGCGACTGCAACTCCACCCTGAAGCTTCTCCTTCCGCTTTCAGCATCGTTTGGCACCGAGGTGAAAATCTCAGGCTCGCCCAGATTGTCAAAAAAGGGACTCTCCCCTTTCTTCGGATTCCTTGATGCGGCAAAGGCCGAGACAATATACAGCGGCTCCCTTCCCGCGAGCGTCAAGGGGCCATTCTCGGCGGAGGAGCAGGTTTACCCCGGGCAGCTAAGCTCGCAGTTCCTCTCAGGCATCCTCCTTTGCGCGCCATTGCTTGGGCAAGTGGCCTCGATTGGCCTGGAGGGCAGCGTGCCTGGCTGGCAGCATGTGAAAAACACCATCTCTCTCATGAAGGAATACGGCATCGAGTTCTACTCGGACAAGGATGATTTCATCTCCCTTCCAGGCGGGCAGGCCTATTCTCCCCCTGACGAGATAAAAGTGCCAGCAAGCCCTTACCTCTCCTCCTTCCTCCTCCTCACAGGCGCGCTTTCCGGGAAAGCCACCATGACGGGAAGCTGCGACTGGCAATCCTACGAGGGCATTTTCCAGTCATTCGGCGCAGGCGTCTCCATCCACAAGCACGAAATCTCGGTCTCAGCCGGCTCCCTCTCCGCACTGGAGATTGACGCGCCAGAGATCGGCATCTTCCTGCCGCACGCGCTCGTGCTTGCAAGCGTGGCAAATGGCAAGACAAAAATTGGGAACCTGCATTCGCTTCCGCGCAGGCACCTTTCGCGCGCGCAGCGCCTCTCCCATGAGCTTGGCAAGATGGGCGCAAAGATAGAGCGCGAGGGCGACTCATTTTCCATAACCGGCGGGAAGCTGGCTGGCGCAAAAATAGAGCCTGGCAAGGACCCCGTGGTGGCAATGGCGTGCGCAGCAGCCGCAGTGTGCGCGAGCGGGCCCACCATCATAAACGACAGCGAAATCGTTTCCGACGCATACCCGAACTTCTTCAGAGACCTTGTTTCACTGGGCGCCATTGTAAGGTAAGGCGCGCGCTATGGAGAAAAATTAACCTGCCTAGCGCAGCGCCATGCGAGCCAAAGCGCTTGCGCTACGGATATTTTTCGTATCCAGCAGGAACCGAACGAGCCTTACAGCTCGCCGACTCTGCGCTTAAGCTTGCGCTTCAGTCGCTTGCGCCTCTTCTTGAGCCACTTCCAGCGCATGCGTCCTTTCTTCTTCCATTTTCGCGGTCTTGATCCCAATAAGTCACCTAATGAATATTCTTCTTCGTCAGTGGCACTTTTATTGACCAACAGATATAAAAAAGCACCTGTAGGGCTTTTTTATAGAATTCGAGGCTGGCTTGCCTCGAATCCGATATAAAAAGGCTCCTAATCTCGCCACTTCTTCCGGTAAGCGTCGATGAGCCCATGCGCGTAGTTTATGCACCCGAACGCAGTGACATAGTCCTTCTTTTCCAGGAAGTATTTGGTGTCCTCGCAGTACTGCTTTGCCATCTCGATGACATCGCGCGTGTCATCCGTTATTTTAACTTCCTTGACATTGGAGTGAAACTGCTTGATATCGGATTCTATCCGCTCTTTCTCGCTTCTGGCATCTGTTTTTTTCATAACCACTTCATCAGCCCCTTTCCATGTACCTTCCGCGCTTGCCAATCTCTTTTGCCATCCTAAGCACCGGCGCCTTGCCGCCTGCGCGCGCGTAAGCTGCGGCAAAAAGCGCGCCTTTCTTTGCGCCCAGCGCCTTTTGCATGGTGACAATGTCCGTCCCCTTGTCCTCGTTGTCGTTTGAAATGCTCCCCAAGCCAAAATCAATGACTGCCATGCCCTCGCGCGTGTTCATGAGATTAGCTGGCGTGAAGTCTCCATGCACAACATCAACCGAGTGCAGAGCAGCCAGTATGCGCGCGGCAGAGGCAATCTCAGCTGGCTTTATGGCGCGCCTGCGAAGCGCATGGTAGAGCATTTCTCCCTCAAGGAACTTCATGCGGATGGAAAAATCAGAAACTTCGTAGACAACGGGGCAGGTTACGCCTGCCTCCTTGGCGCGCGCAAGGAGCCGCGCCTCGCGCCGCGTGCGCTCGCGCCTTATTTTCTCATCCAGCGCAGCTGCGCGGTATTTCTTTTTCGGGCGGAATTTCTCCACTGCGGCAAAAGTCAGCACGCGCGTTTTTTTGAGAATGGCTTCGGCACCTTTCATGAAAACATCTCAGGCAATCGACGGCAGGCTCACAAGGAACAGCGACACCAGCACCGCAGACAGCCAAATCTTCCAGTCCCAGGCAAGCACCTTGCTGCCGTCAAGCGGGTAGAACGGGATGAGGTTGAAAAGCGCGAGCCAGGAGTTCACTGCAAACCCGATGGAAAATATCCTTGCAAGCTGCAGCGGCAGGTCCAGGAACAGGATTGGGGCGAGGAACAGCAGGCAAAGCACCCAGTTCGCAGCAGGGCCTGCAAGCGAGATGATTCCGTTCTCCTTTATGGAAATGGGGCGCATGGCGTAGATGTAGACTGCGCCTGGGGCTATGAAGAATATGCCCGCGCCTGGGCCCCAGATTATCTGCGGCACCACCACCAGGGCAAGCGCAAACGCAAGGCCGGTCGGCCAGGCGACAAAGCGCGCCCGCGCGCCGTACTTTATCGCGTAGTACTTGTGCGAAAGCTCATGGAGCACAAATCCCGAGCCAAGCGTGATCACCGCGGCTGCCATGTAGAACATG
>CAITKI010000014.1 GCA_903892905.1 uncultured Microcaldota archaeon
ATACAGTATCTGCGCAGCTGCAGCGGAGGAAGAGTTTCGTTTATCGCTCGTACTGCTCAAAAAGCATCAATAGATATTCCTGCAGGTGCAGCATCACTTCTTTCGGTTGTAACGATCAAGAACGGGTTTGAGGATATTGTTGACGAACTTCTCGGGGATGTTTTGTTGACCGATACCCTTTCTTCCGCACTTGCAATCTGGCAAAACATGCAGCGCAAGGTTATTATTGTAACCTCTGAAGGAGATGTCATCGATGCCAAGGGCATACTCACCGGCGGCAGCGGTGATGGCGTCGGCGCAGGCATCCTTAAAAGAAACCGGGAAATTCGAGAATTTACGCTTGAGCTGGAAGAGTGCGAATCAAGCCTTGCTCTATTAAGAGGCGAGAAAGACGGGCTTGCCGAAAAGCTCCATAGCGCAAGGCAGGAGTTTGAAACTCTGGCCACTGAAAAGCAGCGTCTTGATATTTCACTTGTTGAATTTGAAAAAAACGCGGAGCATGCAGAGCATGAGTTAACTCAGGAACAGCGAAAAATAGAGGCAATTTTACAGGAATTGTCATCATGCCGCATCGCGCTTGACGGCCATGAGCACGAGCTGACAGCATTGCAGGAGAAAGAAATTATTCAGCAGGGAGCTGAAGAGCAAAAGGTGCAGGCCATAACAAACCTTCAGGAACAAATAAAAGAGTTGACTTCCGAACTTGAAACTTCCGAAACCAGTCATACCGATACACGAATTGCCCTTGCTTCAGCACAGAAAGAACTTGAAAGCGTCAGGACACAATTGCAGCGTCTTGATTTTCAAAAACACCATGCCCTCGAAAAAATAGCTCAATTGCAGATTGAGATCGAATCGTTGAGCGTTAAATCCCATAGACTCGTCGATGAAATCGCTGCTGCACAAGAGCGTCTTCTTGAATTTATCGAGCAGAACCGTCAGTTGGAAATCGCCCTTGCAAACCAGCGCACTTCATCGCAAACACTGGAGGATTCAGTAACGAACCACGAAGCCACTATGAAAGAGCTGCAACGTCGCGGGGAGGATGTTGGCGCCCGAATTTTTGAAATTGAGCGCAATCTGTCAGCCAATGAAATGCATCTTGAATACCTGGCAAAAGAGGTTTATGAAAAATACACACTTCCCATGGATGAGCTGCCGCAGCCTCTTTCAGAAGATGGTTTTAATGAGGATGAAACAAAAGCGCGACTTGAAGAACTTCAGAAACGTCTTACCAATATAGGCGATGTTAATCTTGGAGCAGCACGTGAGTATGAGGATCTGGAGCAACGCTACCAGCTTCTGATGTCTCAGGAACAGGATCTTCTTCAGGCTATTGATTCTTTACAGAAAGTTATCGTTAAAATTAATAAAATTACTCGACAAAAATTTTTCGATACCTACACTACTGTCAATGAACATTTCAAAGAACTTTTCCCCATGCTTTTTAACGGAGGGAAGGCATATATGCAGCTCACGAATGAAAACGACCTGCTTGAAACAGGTATTGAGGTTTTTGCGCAGCCTCCAGGTAAAAAATTGCAGAGTCTTGATCTGCTCTCCGGAGGTGAGCGTGCGTTGACGGTTATCGCCATAATGTTTTCTATCTTTCTCACCAAGCCAACGCCTTTCTGCCTTATGGATGAAATTGATGCGCCACTGGATGATTCAAACATCGGTCGATTCATACTACATATGAAAAAAATGGCTGAAAAGTCTCAATTTATTATCATCACGCACAATAAACTTTCAATGCAGGCGGCAAACTCACTGTATGGCGTAACCATGGAGGAACGCGGCGTTTCAAAAATCGTTTCCGTAGAACTGAACTGAACCTGCCATGACATCAGAAAAAGAACATAGCGGGTTTTTTAAGCGACTCAAAGCGGGGCTTGCAAAAACCCACCAGGCAGTCACGCGCCGCATTGAGGAGATTACCCTTGGTAAACGGGAAATAAGCAAAGAGCTGCTTGAAAATCTTGAAGAGATCCTCATTGCGTCAGATCTTGGGGTTTCAACCGTCGATATTCTTATGCAAAAAATAAAATGGCGTGTCGAGCG
>CAITKI010000015.1 GCA_903892905.1 uncultured Microcaldota archaeon
GCCATCCGCTCGCTCGCCTACCTGACCGTGCTCTACGCATTCTTCGAGGACGTGCACCTGAAGAAGAAATAGGCGGTTCACGCTCATTCTTTTCTTCATAATGCCCAAGAAGGCAGGGATAAGCGGTGCCAACGGCTGACTGGAACCACTGGATGGCAAACTTCCACAGAAGTTTGACAGGCAGTGGAGCCGCAGCTCCACTGGAATCCTACCCTGCGAATGTTTAAATACTAATTTTACGTCGTTTTTGGCATGCGAAAATACAAAACTTTGATAAAGAAAGAAAAGGAAGTTGCCAAGACATTCTGCGACTGGTGCGGCAAGGAAAGCGGCAAATACGGCTTTTTTGCTGGAGGCAGCGGCGAGATATCTTTTGGATTTGGCAGCAAACGAGACGGCACGATATTTGCGATTGATCTCTGCGACGATTGTTTCGAGAAATATACTGACAAGATGGCGGTTCGCAAGATGCAGGAAATTGACGCTGATATTTCCGCGGGAAAAAGAAAAGTTATTACTGAAAAAAAAAGCGATGGGCAGATATGCCAAATACTTGAAGTAGTTGTATGCGAGTGATTGAAATGCTTAAGCCGCACTTCGAATACATCTTCATAGACGAAAGCGGGGACCTTGGGAAATACGGCTCAGTCTATTTTACCATAGTTGCCCTGTCCACACATCTTCCAAACGAGCTATCCAGGGTTTTCAAAAGGCTGCGGGAGAGGAAATTCAAGAAAAAACTTTCCCAGCTGTCAGAAATAAAGGCATATAATTCCAACGAAGAGATACGAAAATGGGTGCTTGCTAGGCTAAGCCTGTGCGATTGCTCAATTTCTGCAGTGGTAATCTCAAAATCAAAAGTCAGGGAAGACCTGTTCGGGCAGAACAACAAGCTTTACAACTACCTTTGCGGCATACTCTTCGAGCATATCAGCCTGAACACCGACATTGTCGACATAACCATTGACCGCAAGCATGGGAACAGGATGCTGCGAGAGGACTTCAATCAGTACATTGAAAGGAAAATATTGGAAAGGAAACCTGATTTGGAAGTGCGCATAAGGCACATGGAATCTTTTGCATCAAACGAGCTGCAGGCAGTTGACTTTGTGGCCTGGGCGGTCAACCGCAAATTCACGCATGGCGATTCATCCTATTACGACATAATAAAGCTCAAAATCAGGAACCAAGGCAAGGAAGAGATCTGGAAGGAATGACCCCCTGGGCCGGCGCTCGCGCTAATGCTAAGGGTTGAAAATTTGGCGGACCCAGAGCGAGCTTCGTGTGTGCGCCCTTCCGGTGCACGCCCCGCGCTGCCTTGCGGCCGCGCGCCGCCAGGTGTTGCCACCTGACGATTCCCTGGACTTACCCACCGTATCTGATTATGCAGGGAAAGCTGTTTAAACATTGCCCAGCCGGCGTTCCAGTGGCTCCCCTCTAGCTTTCCGCTACCCTTTTACGCCCTTTCTTGCTAATCCTGAGTGGAGGTGCCCCATTATGCCGTCTTCGCCTCGTTTCCCCTACTCTTTCGGGTGGTTGCCTGATTTGCCTGATGCTCGGGACTACACCAAATCCACGCCCGCAGTCCAAAAACTGCTGAAAACCCCCTCCAGCGTGCCAAAAAGCGTGGATTTGCGCGCCTTCTGCCCGCTCATCTACGACCAGGGGC
>CAITKI010000016.1 GCA_903892905.1 uncultured Microcaldota archaeon
AAAGCGCGCAGGTGCAGCTCGAAGTGCTTTGCAAGATACTGAGCATCAAGATGGACCTCAAGAAGCTTGACCAGCGCGCAAAGGAGAGCGAGGCGTTTGCCAGGAAGATGGAAAAGGAAGCGCTCGCCGCAAAAGGGATGGCTCCGCAGGCAGAGCCGCACAAGCACGACCTGTCGTACATCAGGTAAGCGCACGGCACTGGCAGCTTGAAGAAAAACAAAAGCTAGCGCGCGCTAGCCCAAAAAAAAAGAAAATTAAAAACTAGAACTTTACCTTCACGTTCTCGCGCTCGCCCTCATCCGCCTTGAAGAAGTCGCGCGCGTTGAACTTGAACATGCCTGCCACGATGTTGGTGGGCACGGTCTGGATGGAGGTGTTGTAGGACATCACCGAGTCGTTGTAGAACTGGCGCGCGTAGGCGATCTTGCCCTCAATGCCTGAGAGCTCCTCCTGGAGCATCTTGAAATTCTCGCTTGCCTTCAGCTGGGGGTAATTCTCCGCAACCGCGAACAGCGACTTGAGGGTGCCGGAAAGCATGCCCTCCGCCTTTGCCTTGTCGCCGATGGACTGCGCGCCAAGCGCTGCAGTGCGCGCCTTCGTCACGTTCTCAAACACCGTCTTTTCATGCTTGGTATATCCCTTCACGGTCTCCACGAGGTTGGGGATGAGGTCGTACCTCTTCTTGAGCTGCACGTCGATTTGCGACCACGCATTGTCAATCCTGTTCCTCTGGGTGATTAGCGAGTTGTAGGCGAACACGAAAAACAGGATGAAAAGCACGATTACCGCGCCGATTGCAAGCAGGACTATTTCAAGAGCCATGTTATCCCTCCCAATGCTCATTATGGGGATTAGAATTAAAAACAAAACGAAGGCGCGCACGCTAAGGAACATAAAAATAATGAAAAAGCAGGAAATCAGCCAATCGTCTTCTTGTCCACGATGATGTGGTCTGATGCCGCAAGCACTGACGAGTAGGGCACCACGAGCAATCCGTCTTCCTTGTTGAGGCGGCGCGCGGTCGGGTTGTCAAGGTTGGGCTCCAATAAGAGGTTCTCAATCTTGCCGGAGCTCTCAGAGACCTCGAGGTCAATGAGGCGCCCCAGGTCCTCGCCGTCATTCGTGATTATCTTTTTTCCTGCAAGTTGTTTTGCAATAACAATTTTCACCATGAGCTCACCTTCGTTGGCTTTCTGGCATAACTAGCCTATTCAAATTTAAAAACCTTCTTCTTCCCTGCGCTTTCCAACGCCGTGGAAGGCTTATTTTTCCCTCGAAAGCATGGCGCACGCAAGAAGCGGGAAGGTGAGCGTGGCATCGCCCTCGACAAACGCCGAGTCCTCCTCGCGCTTGAGCTTGTTCCAGCTCACAGCCTCGCGCGGCCGCGCCCCTGAGAGCGAGCCGTCCCCCTCGGTGCCTGTGGAAAGATACACGGCATAATCCAGCCCGTTCCGCAGTATCGCGGCGCCTATGAGATGGTGCTTTGCAATCCCTCCGCCAAGTATTATGCCGCCTGTCCTGTCGGCAAGCAGCATGATGTCATAGAAGCGCCTCACTTCCTCTGCCGCGTCAATGACAAACGGCTGCTTTGAGTGCGACTTGTTGAAGAAATAGAAATGGTCGCCCATTGCCCCATCCAGGGGCCCTGGCAGGAAAACGGGTATTTTGTTGCGCGAGCACCAGTAGAGGAACGA
>CAITKI010000017.1 GCA_903892905.1 uncultured Microcaldota archaeon
AAATCCCTACGATCCCACTGTCAGCCCATGTGCATTTTGCTCGAGCAAAATGCATCAGACGTAGAGCGGCGCGCCGCTCTACGTCTGATGCATTTTGCTCGAGCAAAATGCACATGGGCTGACAGTGGGATCGTAGGGATTTGAACCCTAACATGCAGGTTTTTTCTTTCCCCGAAGGGAGATCTGGAGCCTGCCGCGCTACCAAGTTACGCCACGACCCCGTGCTTGCGTATGATGTTAGCTAGGGGGAATGTTAATATTTATGAGCCCCTGCACGGGGTTGTGGCACACGACCCCGCGCCACAGGCGGCATTAAATAATGATGGCAGCCCAAGGCGAGTGCGCGGATGAGGATAAGTGGATTCTCTGAGCAGGGCAGGTGCTATCACACTTGCCTTGCCGTGACGCTAACACAATTACTGACGCGCTAAAAATCGAATGCCAGCTCGCCTTTTTCTTGCCGACCATACCACGCACCTTTTGTGAGATGTGCCATAAGGAAAATCTTGTGCTTTGGCAGGCGCGGCACGGAACGCTGCTCACTTCTTCTTTTCGCTGTACAGCATCCAGAATGCCACGAGCGCTACGATGGGCGCGAGCTGGAGCAGCAGGTCCCAGAGGCTTCTGGACCCGATGCTCATCACCCTAAGCGCGTCCGAGAGCACATAGAGCCAGTAGGCAATGAGAATGACGTAGCCAACTGCCTTTTTCTTGTTTATCGCAATGGCCAGCCCCACAAGCCCGACAGCCACTTCGAGAAGGTCCATCAACAACCATAGGATATCCATTTGAAGCACCCCTTATTTCTCCTTGTAAAGCTGCCAGACTGCCACGAGCGAAAAAGCCACGCCGACGAGAAGCACAATCTCCATGAGAGTATTGTTCGCGGCAATGCCAAGGAAATTAACGGCGTCATTGGCCAGGAACAGCGCATACGATGCTGCAAAAAGCCAGCCATATGCCTTTTTCCTTTTCAGCGCTATGGACGCCGCGACCACGATGGCCAGGGCTTCTGCCAGAAGGCTTACCATGGGAAATATTTCCATTTGAAACACCCCTGTTTCCAGATGAAGCGGATGCCCTGGCAAGGTTTATAGACATGTGCTCGAGGCGGACGGCTGAAGGGGGTGCGCACAACTTCACTTTTTCTTCTTGCCGACCATGCCTTTCGCTTTCTGTGCAATGTGCTCTGCAGACAATCCGAAGCGCCGTATGAGCTCCCAGGGCGCGCCTGTCTCGCCGAAGCGGTCCTCCACGCCCATCATGTCAAATATGAGCGGCGAGCTCGATGCTGTGAGGATGGCTGCTGCCACAATGTTTCCAAGCCCGCCCTTCTGGTGCTCCTCCACGGTGAGCACGCAGCCGCATTCGTGCGCAGCTGCAAGGATGGCTGGCTTGTCCAGTGGCTTGAGCGTGGACAGGTTCACCACGCGCGAGGTTATTCCGAATTCCTCTTTCAGTATCCAGCTTGCGCGCATTGCCTCTGCCACTTCTGGCCCGCAGGAAAGTATTGCGATGTCCTCGTGCGCCTTTTGCGCGTCAGTGGAAAGGGCGTGCGTGAAGGCGTCTGAGAATTTGGGCTGCTCGCCTTGGTAGCGGATGATGGTTGCAATGCCGAACTTGTACGGCGTGGATGCGGACGTGACAATGGGCGTGGGCTCGCGCGCAAAGCGGATGTAGCAAGGCCCGTTTATCTGGTCAATCATTGCCTTGGTTGCCTTTTTCGTCTCTGCCAAGTCGCAGGGGATGAGAAGGTTCATGTTGGGAAGGCCAGCTATCTGGAAAATCTCCTCAAGCGCCTGGTGAGTGGCGCCGTCAGGCCCCACTGAGATGCCGCCATGCGCGCCCACAATCTTCACATTCCAGTTGCCGTAGCACACAGTTGTCCGCACCTGGTCAAGCGCGCGGCCTGCCGCGAAAACTCCATAGGTGCCAAAGAAGGGGATTTTGCCTTCCTTTGCCATGCCTGCTGCCACGCAGGTGCCCGACTGCTCTGCAATTCCCATGGAGAAGAAGCGGTCTTTGCGCTCAGGCTTGTTCTTGAAGAACATGTTTATGGAGATGGAGCCGGAAATGTCTGCGCCAAGCGCAACCACGTTCGGATTTTCATTTTCGTCCAGCTCCTCGCCAAACCCTTCCTTTGTGGATTTCATTTCCACCTTCATTTTCTCCTGCGCATTCCACCAGTAGTTTTTGGAGAAGTGGGGCATTGCGGCTTCGATGTCCTCGTTCACTTTCTTTTGGTGCGCCGCTGCAATTGCAATCATTTCGTCCTTGGGCAGGTGTGTTACGCCTAGCTCAACAAGCGCTTTGTCCAGCTCATCCTTCTTGGGCGCGCGGCCATGCCAGCCTGCCTGGTTTTCCATGAATGAGACGCCCTTGCCCTTCACTGTCTTTGCGATTATCACGGTGGGCTTGCCCTTGGTGCGTGCGGCTTCTTCAAACGCCGAGAGGAGCGCAGGGATGGAATGCCCGTCCGCAACGATTACGTGCCAGCCGAAGGCGCGGTATTTGTCGTCAATGGGGTCGATATCCATCACATCGCAGACATTGCCGTCAATCTGCAGGCAGTTCTTGTCCACAATCCCGACAAGGTTGTCAAGCTTGTAGTGCCCTGCTGCCATTGCAGCCTCCCAAATCTGCCCTTCCTGCTGCTCGCCGTCTCCCATCAGGCAATAAACGCGGTAATTTTTTTTGTCAAGGCGCGCTGCGAGAGCGTCGCCCACTGCGATGGAGAGGCCTTGCCCGAGCGAGCCGCAAGATGCCTCGATGCCTGCGCATTTTCTCCTGTCAGGATGCCCGCAGAAAGGCGAGTCCATTTTCCTAAGCGTGGCTGTTTGCTTGACGTCAAAATAGCCTGTGTAGCCAAGCGGTATGTACCAGGCAGGCGCCTTGTGCCCAGCCGAGAAAAAGAGGCGGTCGCGCCCGTCCCAGTCGGGGTCGGAGGGCTTGTGGTGCATCACGCGCAAGTAAAGCGAGGATACTATGTCCGCGGATGACAGCGAGCCGCCGGTGTGGCCGCTTCCTGCGCAGTGCAGCGCAATCAGCATGTAGCCGCGCATTTCCTGCGCAGATTTTGCGATTTCAGGCGCAGAGTAATTTTTTTCATTTCCGCTTGTGCCGATTATGCCCATAATATCACATCAATCAGATTACCACGTGAGCGTGCCGTCCTGCGTGCCTTTGGTGCCCATCACTGCCTTCATGCGGCGTATGCCCTCGAGGATGTTTTCCTTGGAGGTCGCGTAGGAGAGGCGGATGTGCTGCTCTGGGTCGCCCGGGTTGCGCCTTCCGAAGTGGATGTCCGCAAGCACTGCCACGCCGTGCTTGAGAAGCAGCCTGCGCAGCTCCTCGGAATCCTTGAGCTTGAGCTTCTTCACCGCAGCAGTGACGTTGGGGAATGCGTAGAAAGCGCCTCCTGGCATGAGGCAGCGCACGCCGTCAATCTCGTTGAGCAGCTTCACTATGATGTCGCGGCGCTCCTTGAAGGAGGCTGCCATGCGCTCGCTTTCCACCTGGGAGCCGTCAAGCGCCGCGGCAAGCGCGTACTGGGACATGTGGTTTGCGCAGGACTCGGTGTTTGTCACCCAGCGCGCGATGTGCGGGGCAAGCGTCGGATTTGCGATGTAACCCATGCGCCAGCCAGTCATTGCGTATGACTTTGATGCGCCGTCCGAGATGATGGTGCGCTCGTACATGTCGGGCAAGGAAGCAATGCTTTTGAATTCCTTGTCGTAGGAAAGCGTGCAGTAGACCTCGTCGGCATACACCCAGAAGTCGTGCTTCTTCGCAAGCGCAGCGACTTCCTTCAGGTCGTCCTCCTCAAGTATGCCGCCAGTGGGGTTCTGGGGCGTGTTCAGTATGAGAAGCTTTGTCCTGTTGGAAATCCGCGCCTTAAGCTCCTCGATGTCAAAGCTGAATTTGCGCTTCTCTGAAAGCGGCAGGGGCACGGGCACTGCGCCGTTTGCGATTATCTGCGACTGGTAGATTGGAAAGCCGGGGTTGGGGTAGATGACCTCGTCGCCCACGCCGTGGTCTGTGGTGCATGCGACAGTGTATGCGATGAACGGCTTTGCACCGTTCGCTATCACCACGTGCTCGGGCTTGACGTCGACATGGCGCGTGCGCGACAGGTAGCGCGCCACTGACTCGCGCACCGACATCACGCCGGCAGAGTCGGTGTAGCCAGTTTTCCCGTCGTTTATCGCCTTTATCGCGGCGTCCTTGATGTGCTGCGGCGTGTCGAAGTCGGGCTGGCCTATGCAGAAGCTTATGATGTCCTTGCCTTCCCTGCGGAGGCGGTTCACCTCTGCAAGCACTTCAAAAGCAGTCTCGGTCCCCAAGTCAATTGTCCTTTTTGAAATGTCCAAATTCCCACCTTGAAACAAGCAGCGCTAAACCGCACCGCCCACACGTGGCAGATTATACTGCAATATTTTATATTAGTGGCGGGGGGTTTGGGCAGCTAGTGGCGGCAGGCACGGCATGGGGGAAGGCAGGCAATAATCGCATGTATTTTATTTGTTGCGGGAGAATCGGGAAATCGATTGGCATGGCATACATAAACTGGTCGCCTGAATTGAGCATGGGCATGAAGGACATTGACGAGCAGCACAAGAACTTCGTGGGGCTCATCAACAAGGCATACGAGGCAAACAAGGCTGGCGCGCCGAGGGGTGCGCAGAAGGAAGTGATTGCCGGGCTGATAGAATACGGGCGCTACCACTTCGACACCGAGGAGAAGTATTTCGAGAAGTTCAGCTACCCGCACACGGATGAGCACAAGGCAGAGCATGCGAAGCTGCTTGCAAAGGTGCTTGTTTTCTCTGACAAGTTCGAAAAAGGCGATGACGTGGCGCCGGAGCTCCTTGCTTTCTTGAAGGACTGGCTTGCAGACCACCTGATGAAGCACGACAAGAAATACTCGAAGTACTTCAAGTCAAAGGGCTATATCTGACCCCAGCCTCATTTTTTCCTTTCACCCAGGCGCCTGCCCACTCCTGCAAAACCGATTATCTTGCCGTTCGCGTCCTTCATCACCGAGCCCGAGAATTCAGTCGGGAGGAGCCGCTTGTTTTTCGCTATCACATTGGCCGCCACGACCGCACTGCCGGCTTTCATGCCTTTCCGGATGGCGGCTGCCACTCGCAGCGAATCCGCCCTGGAAAACAGGTCGGTGGCGTGCAGCTGCGCTATCTCCTTGTCGCTATAGCCCGTGGATTCGCGGAATTCCTTGTTCCAGGACAGGAGCCTGCCCTTGATGTCGCATACGAAAAAGCTGTCGCGTATCGAGTCCAGCGCAGCCTGCTGCAGCTCTTTGGATGTGGACAGCTCTTTCTCCGCCTTCTTTTGCCCGCTCATGTCCAGATGGCTTGCCAGGAAGGCGTTTGGCTTGCCGTCCTTGCCGAAAATCGTGTTGGCCACCAGGAGCACCTCTATCATGCTCCCGTCCTTCCTCTTGTTTATTATCTCGTCGCGCCAATAGCCAACCTTCGGGTCCAAAAGCGCCGTCCACATCCTCTTGTAGTATTCCGGCTTCTGGACGCCTGACTTGAGGACGCGCGGATTTTTCCCGAGGACCTCCTTGGGGGCGTACCCGTAATACTTGGTGAAGCTTGCGTTGACCTTCACTATTTTAGGCGTGCCGTCCGTGTACTGAACCATCAGCTGCGAGTCAGGCGAGGAGTCAAAGCCCAGCTCGAACAGCCTTATCCTTTCCTTGCTTTCAACCTCTGAGCTGATGTCCCTGCCTGTGCTGATGATGTACTTTTCGCCTTTGAAGCTGATCAGGCGCATGCGCAGCTGCAGCGTCAGCTTCCTGCCGCCCTTGGTGCGGTTGATGCTTGTGTACTCGAGGGTTTTGCCTGAGAGCATCTGCTTTACATTGTCCGCTGTCCTGGCGTCGTCAGGCTTGACCGAGTCGTCCAGGTCATGCGGGCCCATGTTGAGGAGTTCTTTCCTGCTGTAGCCCAATGCGGTGCAGGCATAATCGTTCACATCCACGAACTTGCCTGGCCCTTCGGGGGATATTTTGTTGACCGTGACTATGTCGTTGATGCTGTTGAAGAGCGCAGCATACCGCTCCTCGGCTTCCTTCTTTGCCGTCAGCGCCTCGCCAATGCCCATGTCTTCCTTGCTCATTCCCGTCCTTAGCACGGCGAGCTTCAGGCTCGCAAACACCCTGCTCAGCGAGTCGTTCAGGCTTTGTATTTCGATGATGCCGCTTGGCTTGAGCCTTATGTCCAAGTCGCCCTTGGTTATCCTGGCAACGTCATCGGACAGGCGCTTGATGGAGGATGACACGAACCCTGAAGCCGCATAAATCGCAATGGCAGACGCAATTATCACTCCCAAGTCAATGAGCATGACCGAGCCCAGGAGCTGGCTGCGCGGGGCGCCAAGCGCCTCTGCCTCGTCTATCTTAGCAATCACGCACCATGGCGCCTGCGGAAGGACATAGCTGTGCGTGCCCAGGCTTTTCACGCCGCGATAATCATCATATAGCACCACGCTGTCATTGTGCGCCCCTACGCTTCCATCAGTCGCGTTATAGTATTCCACCATGTCCTCCAGGCAGTCTTGCGACACCGTAGTGTTTATCAAGAAGTTCAGGACCGAATTTTCCCTGTATCTCAAGGGGGTTATTGGGTAACTTTGCCTGTTTAACAGCACCATTTCGCCGCTCTGCCCAAGCCCGGTCCTGTCATTCGTGATCTGGTCCAGCTCTTCTGTGTTTATGCGGGCGGCATAAACGCCGACCAATTTGCCGCTGCTGTCAAAAACAGGCGAGGATGCGCCAATCTGCAGCCTGCCGGTCACACTGCTGTAATAAACGTCCTTGATGGCAACTTTTTCCTGCCCTTCGGTGAAGAACGGGTCGGTTGACTTGTCAGCCCCAATTGTGTTTTTGTTGCTCGAGATGACAATCCTTCCGTCCATGCCCATGAGGAATACTTCATCATAGCTCGGGTCAGTTTTTTGGAGCTGCTCGATGCTGGCCTGCGCAGAGTCAAGCGCTGATGCATAGCCCGAGCTGTTTTTATCCGTGGCCAAGAGCTTTGAGAATGTGACCCTTGAAGCGCCCTGTGCAGTCTCCCTTTCGATGCCGGTGATGTATGTCTTGAGGTTGTTCGCCTTGGCTTGGACAGCGCCTGCAAGGCCATTGTAGACCTGCTGGGTCAGGATATCGTTCACCTGGGCGTAGAGGAAGTAGGCGCCGATGGACGTGCCCAAAAGCGAGATTGCCACAAAGATGACTATCAGCAGGGAACCAATTGATGATTTCATGTTTTCACGCCCCTCTCCCGCCAAATGCGGCATCATACGTTCTCGGGTATCGCATTCCTGAATCCTTTTGCCTCTTCCTCCGAAATTATGCCTTTTTCGCGCAAGCCGTCAATGTACTCGGCCAGGCCTTTTTTGGACATCTTGCCGCCGGCTTGGAGCGCCATGAATTCCTGCTCGCCCATGGGCCCGAGGAACTCCTTGAATGCCTCGCTTGCCTTGCGCTCCGCGTCGGATTTTGCCGAGAACAGCACGCGGATCGGCTTTATTTCGCGCACAGGCTCGAAGGGCACGGTGAAATAGAACGTGGTGCCCTTGCCCTCCGCGCTTTCCAGCCATATCTTGCCATCCTGCGATTCGACGATGCCGCGGCAGATGGCAAGCCCCAGGCCAGTGCCCTGCTGGGCGCGGGAGAACGTCTTGTCCACCTGGAAGAAAGGCTCGAACAGCTTTTTCTGGTTCTCGGGCGAAATCCCCATGCCGTGGTCCTTCACAGAAAACAATATGAATTTGCCCTGCACGCGCGCGCCGACCTCCACCGTGCCGTTGTCGGGGGAGAACTTTACCGCATTGCCTATGAGGTTGCGAAGCACCTGGCTCACCCTGTCGGCATCGGCGTCGATTATGGGCAGGCTCTTGATGCTGCCTTTTATCCTGATGCGCTTTTCAGGCACATAGCCTTCCATGAAGTCGATGACGTCGCGGGTTGTTTTTGCCAGGTCGGTTTTCCGAAACTCGAATTTCAGGCGCGCGGCCTCAATCCTTGAAATCTCCAGGAAGTCCACCAGTATCTTGTCCAGCCGGTCGGCGTTCCTTACCACAATGCCCAATGATTCCTTCTGCGCCCTGTTCATCTTGCCAAGGTAGCCCTGCTCCAGCATCTGCAGCTGCGCCTTCATGGGTGTCATGGGGCTGCGAAGCTCGTGGCTGGTGATTGAGAGGAACTGCGTCTTTGCCTTGTCCACTTGCATGCGCTCTTCCGCCGTCTTGCCAAGGGAGTCTGCGACTTTGTTGAATGCGTCCCCGAGCTCCTCAAGCTCGTCGCCTGTTTTTATGCGCACCCTTGCGGCATAATTGCCCTGCTCCAGCTCATCGGCCGCCTTGCGCAGCTGCTGGAGGGGGTTGTAAATCGAGCGGGTGATGAGATTGCCCGCAACAACAAGCAATACTGCAATCGCTATGACGGATATGATCATCAGATTGGTGCTGGAGGAAATTTGCACCTGGATGTTGCTTATCACTGCTTGGAGCCCGTTTGTCGAGAGGATGGATGCCTCGTCGTAATTGCTGCCCTGGCGCTGGACATAATTCCTCAGGCCCTGCTCGTAAATCGCCTTTTGCCGGGCATATTCGTTGCTTTCAAGTATCGTGATTGCCGCGCCAGCCTGCCCCTTGTCCACCAAATCAAGCGACTGGTGCTCCATGGCAACGAGCGCTGTGTTCGCCGCATCGACGCTTGAGAAGTACTTCTGGTCCTGCGCGTCGCCTTCCGCGATTGCCTGCTTGATGGCGGAGTCGAGCTCGGGCTCGAATGAGAGGTAGCGGCTCTTCCATTTCTTGTCCGATGTGAAGGCATAGTTCCTTGCCGATTGTGTCAGCACCTCATCGTAATACTGGATCAGCTGCGCAAGGCTGTTGAGATGCGAGGCGCTTTTCAAGGAAGAAATGTCGTTTTGGACAACAGTCCCCAGCGGCTTTGCAATCGAGTCGAGCTGCATTATGTAGGAGACTTCGACAAGCGCAAAAAGGGCGGCCATGGCGAGGAATGCCAGCATCAGCTTCCTGTCTATCCTGTTGAAAAATCCTTTGGGAGTGGTTTCCATCACTTCACGCTTTCCCTAATTGTTATTTGCCCAGATCTATTACCTTGTCGACCAGCGTGCCCACGTCGCTTACCATCTGAGACTGCTCTGCGGATTTCACCGTGTAAAAAAGCGCCTTGGCGTTGTTCTGCCTTGCGTTGTTGGAAAGCGCTGCGACGAACTTTGCCACTGGCGCGTTCTTTTGGTAGAACATCATGGTGGATAGCGAGTCGAAGATGAGGTATTCAAAGCCGTGCCGCAGGACCTTGAGCACCGCGATTTCAAGCTCGGTCAGCGAATTCGGCGAGCTCACATAGTAGCAGCCGTCGGTTTGGTCGGGCATCTTGCGGATGGACTTTGAGATTGCGTCGATGACCACCACGTTGCCCGTTTTTATCTTGTTCTTCTTGAAGCTCTCCTTCAGGGATTCATAAGTCTTGCTGAGAGATACATAGCATACTGGCTTGCTCGAAAGCGCCTTGAGGTGCTTTATGACCACTTTGTCATAGCCCGAGGCAGGCACAATCACCAGCATGACTTGGCTTTTCGACAGCTCCTTTTTGATGTCCATCTTATGCACCGACAATTTTTTTCACGCGCTTGAGGAGGTCGTTTATGTCAAATGGCTTCTGGATGAAGTCCACGATGTTCTTCTCCTTGAGAAGCGCCTCCTTCTCCGCCTCGCCCGTGCGCACCACGCTCAAGTATGCTATTTTTATGCCTTTTATTTTTGGCACCACGTCCCTTACGGGGGTGCCGGGCATCATGATGTCCAGAAGTATGAGGTCTGGCTTTGCGCTCTTGAGCTTCACCAGGCAGTCGTCGCCATTCACCGCGGTGATGACTTTGTAGCCGTTTTTCACAAGCACTGTCTTCACGCTGTCGCGTATGTCAGGCTCGTCGTCCACCACCATTATCGTCTTTGCCATTGTATCTCCCCCGGTCATTTGAGCATCCTTTTCACTTCTGCAACGAACGATGCAGGGGAAAAGGGCTTTTGGATGAATCCGTCGACATTTTCCATGTCCACCTCTTTTTGCGGGACTATGGAAACGTACGCCATCTTCGCGTCGTGGTTGATTTTTTCCCTCAGGAGCCGCAATAGGTCATAGCCAGAAAGCGTGGGCATCTTGATGTCAAGGAGTATCAGGTCAAAGCCGTTTGACTTGAGCATATCCAATGCCTTTGCCCCGTTTGTGGCAGGGACCGTTTTGTAGCCTGCCTTGTCAAGAAGAGTCTTCATTGTCTGCAGGTCGTCGAAATCGTCATCCACGATCAGTATTCGCTTTGCCATGCGATCCCTCCGCCAGAGGCTCCGGAATTTCTTATTGAACAGCGCCGCCCGAATTTATTAAAGTATGCCCCTCCTTGCACTGTTGCTTTTGGGAATTTGCCCGGTCGTTTGGGGCGCTTAGGGAAAATGGCTAGGCAGACTATGTGCACATGCACATGCCCATCAAAGAGCTTGAGCAGGAAGGCGATTGGAAGTTTGGCAAGGAACACATCGGGCATGGAAATGCTGCCTGCTCTCGGCGTGGGGAAGAGGGGACGCTCGCCCGCCCTCCGACGTGCCCACCCGAAGATTTATAAATTGGAGTAGAGAATTAGCCTCGGTGGTATAATGGTTATTAAGAAAGGACAAGCAGCACTGGACTTCCTGATGACGTACGGATGGGCAATCGCGCTCGTCGTCATCGTGGCAGCGGCGCTATTCGCACTCGGCGTTTTCGACGTCAGCAACTTCGTGGGAACGAAGGCTGCGGGCTTCTCAGGCGTTGCAGTGAAGGGATGGAACCTGAACACGGCAGGGACGATGACTCTGAAGCTTTCCAACCAGGTGGGCCAGACAGTGAACATCACGGGCGTGAGCGTCACAATCGGCACCACGACATCTACGGTCAACGGCACGGTCGGCACAATTGCAACAGGGGTTGACAGCGCCACGCTCTCGACACCTGCGGCTGCATTCGGCGCGCAGGCATCCGGAGCAGGATACACAGCCAAGGTCACAATCAACTACACGGACAGCTCCGGCTTTGCGTCCTCGACAACTGGAACCCTTACAGGAAAGGCAGCCTAAATAGCTCCTTTCATTTTTTTCTTTTTTATTTTTCCTTTTTCTCTTTTAGTTAATTTAGGTGGATGATTTGGCACACAAGAACGCGGCAAAATCAGGCGCTTCGCGCATTGCCACCGGCATTGCCGGGCTGGACGAGGTGATTGACGGGGGCTACCCGACATCAAGCCTCATCATGCTCTCAGGCAAGTGCGGCACGGGCAGGACCACCTTTGGCATGCAGTTCTTGATGGAGGGCGCAAAGCGCGGCGAGAGCGGGGTGTTTGTCACACTTGAGAAGGAGCCGTCCGAGGTCATGGAGCATGCGACAGGCTATGACTGGGGCGCAAGCGCGCATTTTGAGAAGAAGATGATTTCGATCGTGAAGCCCGACATGCACCGCTTCGACACCTTCAAGAAAACGCTTGAGGAGGAGATTTACAGGATGGGGGCGAAGCGGCTGGTAGTTGACTCGTTCAGCCTGATATCTGCGTATTTCCACGAGGACCCCTATGACGTGCGCAGATCGATTTCCGACCTTGCCAGGATGATGCGAAGGCTGGGCTGCACGGCATTGATAATCGAGGACGTATTGGAAGGCTCGCCCTTCCTGTCCTACACCGGCGACAAGGAGTTCGTGGTGGGCGGCGTCATCGTCCTTGACATCATCAAGAAGGACGCAAGCACTTTCGCGCGCACGCTTTATGTGCGCAAGATGGCAGGCACCAACCACTCGCTCAAGCTCATACCGTTCGAGATTTCATCAGGCGGGATAACAGCATACCCGGACGCAGAAGTGTTTTAGGTGTCGTGATGGTGCTAGAGAAAGGGCAGGCGGCGCTTGATTTCCTGCTCACGTACGGGTGGGCGCTTGCGCTTGTGGGCCTGGTGGTGGCGCTGTTTTTCCTGCTTGGGATATTTGACATCAGCAACTTCGTGGGCAGCAAGGCAGTGGGCTTCAGCGACGTTGCAGTGAAGGACTGGAAAATGGACACCAACGGCACTTTTGCGCTCATACTCACGAGCCACGCCACGCAGAACATCAACCTCACCAATATCAGCGTGGCGATTGGCGATGTGACTTCCTATCTCAATGCCACGAACAATATGCTTGCGATAGGCCAGGACAGCGGCCTGCTGTCCACGCAAAACAGGGCGTTTGGCGCCCAGCCCGCAGGCACAGGCTACACGGCCAAGGTGGCAATATACTTCACCAATGCAAATACCGGCTTTGCCCAGTCATCCACTGGCACGCTGGTAGGGAAAGTGATTTGATGGCACTAGGGAAAGGACAATCAGCTTTAGACTTCTTGATGACATACGGGTGGGCGCTTCTTATCATGGCCCTTGTCATTGCAGGCCTGTTCGCGCTGGGCGTGTTTGACACTGGCTCGTTCATAGGCACGCGCGCCACTGGCTTTGTGCAGATAAGCCCTGTGGGCTACCGCGTGGCGCCAACCGGCGCGCTCACCGTGATGTTCAAGAACAACGCAGGCACGGACATTGTGATAACGCAGGTGAATGCCACGCTTGGCACAAGCACGATTGCGAATTCCACTGCAGTGGCAGTTGCAGATGGCGAGCAGACAGGCACGCTGCCGCTTGGCAGCTTTGCCGCGCAGCCGCTCTCAAGCAGCTACTCGGTGAAAGTCACCATAGCATACAATGATTCCACCACGGGCTTCCCCTACACCGACGCAGGCACGCTTTCAGGGAAAGTGACTTGAGCGCCCGCTTCTTTTCTTTTTTCCCTTTTTTCCATCCAGCGCAGGCTTTCTACATCGAGAAAAAGAATCCGCCCAGCAGCATGTTGAGCAGGAAGCCACCAAGGAAGAAGATGGAATACGAGACTATCGCTATTGCAGGGAGGTAGACCAGGCCAGAGCGCTCGTCGCCCTTGGTTATCACGCCTGCCATGAGCGAGCCGAAGAAGACCGTCACGCCTATTGCGGCAAGCGAGAAATAAAACGTGGTGTCAGGGGAGATTGCAGTGCCCTGGAAGAACGGGAGGTAGCCTGAGCTGTCCGTGCTCACCGTGCCTATTTTCGCCTTGGTCATTGCAAACACGCTGATGAGGAAGCCTGTCACTGAGTAGAGCAGGGGCGCGCCGATGCACACCGCGGCAAGCGAGAAGAGCTTGTAGACAAGCACGGTGGAATCCACCTCGCGCTTGATGGAGTCGAAGCGGCGCAGGTCAAGCGAAGTAGCCTCCAGGAGGTCGGCAAGCTTGCCGCCGGAGTTTAAGCCCTTGACAATCAGGCTCACTGTCTTTTCAACCGCAGGAGATGGCACGCGGCGCGCCATGTTCATAAGCGCGGTGTTGAGCGGGGTGCCGGTGAGCGTTTCCTTGGAGGCTATGTCCACTTCCTCGGACAGTGGGCCCAGCTCCTTGCGCGCAGAGAGCATGAGCGCCCGGTCATAGGTGTGCCCGCTCCTGATGTTCGATGCCATTATGCTTAGGAACTCCGGAAGCGCGCGCTCGATTGCATCCATCCTGCGCGAGGACGCGGTGGAAAGGGAGATGTATGCCAGGAGGCAGACCAGCAGGAACACGGCGGAAGACGCCAGCGCCACTGTGAGGAGGGGCTGGCCCTGGAGGAAGAACAGCGTTGCAGCGCCCAGCAGGAAGGCGATGAGGAGCACCTTTCCCGAAAACTCTGCGGCGGAGTAGTTCATCTTGGCCCCGCGAAGCAGGAGGGAGATGTGGTTTAGAGTATTGCTGCTCATAGCGACACCATTGGCCTTCTGCTTTTTATCATGCCCACGAAGAACGCCTGCACCAGTATGAGCAGGGCGAGTATGAGCCCGAACGTCATTTCATTCACCGGGAGGTTGGGAAGGAGGTTTGCGCCGATTGCCAGCACCACTATTCCCATGGTGGGCGCGATGATGCATCCCAGCATGTAGAAAAGCGCGAGCGTGGAAAGCTGCGCGCCATAGCTCCTTATGCTTATGAGCTGGTCTGCTGCGAGGAACTCCACTGTCTCGCGAAGCACGTTGCCCACGCGCGCGCCGGTCTTGTTGGCGTTTGCCAATTGCCACACCACCTTGCGGTAGTTCTCGGACGGGCTGGCCGCTGCGCTTTCCTCAAGCGCGGTCGTGAGCTCCTTGCCCGAGCGGACGGCAAGCACGATGCGGGCGAATTCCTTGCCCACTTCGCCGTATTCCTTGCTTACAGAGTCGTATGCCAGCGTGGAATTGTCAAAGTCCTCGCTCACAGACACTATGGCGTCGAAAAGCGGCACGCCGGCGCTGGTCTGTATCATGAGGTGGCGCGTGGCGAAAAGCAGGTCCTGGTTTATTTTCCCCATGCGCTTGCCTGCCATCCATTTTGGCACCACCATGATGTAGATGAAAAGCGCTGTTGAGAATACAATCGAAAAGCCCAGTGCGATTGCGCGGACGCGGATGTCGGAGCCTGGGAATTTTGATTGCAGCACGAGCCCGGAAAGCACGGCGATGAGTGCGAATGATGCGCAGAACGCGAGGATTGCGCCTGCAGTGTAATCCACCGCGCTTTGCTCCTTGCCAGCTTCTTCAAGCTCGGCATCCAGCATGGGGAACATCTTGGTCACGAACGAAGCCACCGAGTAGAAGCCCTTGAGCGGGCTTATGGTAAAGCCGCGCCTGGTGCTGTCGGCTGGCTCGCGCCCCTGAGATTTTTTGGCAGGGGCTGCTGGCGCCGCGGGCTTGGCAGCCTGCTGCGCGGCATGCGCGGGGGATTTTTTGAAAAAGCTGAATGCAAAGCCGTGCTTGCTGCCTGGAGGAGGGGCGTGTGCAGGCATTTCCTTGGCAGGGATTGCGGCTGCTGTTGGCAGGTGCGCATGCGCTGGCTCTTCTTTTTTTGCAGGAGCCACAGGCGCAGGCTTGATTGATGGCTGCGCTGCGTGGGCAGCTGGCTGCTGCGCGGCATGCGCTGGCGCTTTCTTGAACAGGCTTGAAAGGAAGCCTGGCTTGCCTCCTTGCTTTGAAGGGTGCGCCTGCGCTTTTTTTTGCTCGCTCATTTCTTACCAGCCGCCTTGAGCACCACCTGCGGGTCGTCGTAGTATGAGGACATGACCTCGCCCACGCCATCCACAGTGTTGATGTTGTTCTTCACCATCCAGTCGATCACAAGCTGCTTGTCCGCAAGGTCGGACGCAATGTCCTCCTCGCGCATGTTGGTGTAGGCGCGCAGGTTCTCCATCAGCCTCACGCCCTGCTCCGCAGCCACGATTTCATCAGAGTAGGGGCGCCAGCGGTAAATCACGCTGTCCTCCACGCCCTCGCGGTCGGTGGGGATTATCTCTCCCACCTCGTACACGCGGCGCACCCCGCTTCGCCTGTCGCGGAACATGGCGACCACGAGGTGCAGCGACTCCATCATCACGGACGGGATGTTTATCGGCGGGTTGGTGAGGCGCTTCACAGTCTCGGACACGGTTTCCGCGTGGAGCGTGGCATATACCGAGTGCCCTGTGTGCATTGCCTCGAAAAGCACCTGCGCCTCCTCGGAGCGGCGTATTTCGCCCACAATCATCCTGTCAGGCCTCATGCGCAAGGTGTTCACCATGAGGTCCAGCATGCTCACCCCGCCTGTCCCTTCGCTTGTGGGCTCGCGCACCACGAGGGGCACCCACTGCATGTGCGTGGGAAGGTTGATTTCGCGCGTCTGCTCAATGGAGATGATGCGCTGGTTGGGGGGGATGAACATGGAAAGCACGTTGAGAAGGGATGTCTTGCCTGCTCCTGTGCCGCCGGAGACGATGACGTTCATTTCGTACTGCGTGGAAAGCCACAGCAACGCCGCAACCTCGGAGGAGATGGTCTTTGTCTTTATGTAGTCGGTTATTGTCCAGGGCTTGCGCGCGAATTTGCGGATGGTGATGGTGTTGCCGAAATACGAGATGGGAAACAGCGTGGAGTTCACGCGGTCGCCTGTGGAGAGGTAGGCGTCGAGAAGCGGCGTTTGGGTGTTTATCTGCCTGCCCACGCCTCGCGAGATGGATGATGCGTAGTTCCATATCTGCGAGTCGGAGTCCATCACGATGTCGGTACACAGCCAGGCGTACTTCTTGTGGTACACCCACACAGGCAGGCCCCCGCCGTTCACGCAGATTTCCTCTATCTGGTCGTCGTGGAGAAGGTACTCTATGTTGCCCAGCCCAAGCATGTCCTGCACCAGGCGCTGGGAAATGGATTCCAAGTCGTGCTCGCCTATCTGGGGCATGGACTCGCGCACCATGGTCTTGCTCATCTCGAAAAACCTTGCCTTGAGGGAGTCTGCCATGCGGATGTTGAGCACTTCCTGCGTGGAGATTGTTATCTTCTTCAGAAGCGCGGTCTTGATGTCGTCGAGGAAAACGCTCGTCCCTTCCTCGAGCTGCGGCGTGTCAAGCGAGTAGGTCTTGAGGTGCGCGGCGCTTTTCTTTATGGTCACGTGCGCCTCAAGCGGGCCGTCGGAAATGTTGTATTCGTCTATTATTTTTTCCTCTGCGCGGGGAAGCTCGAATGCGGGGGCAGCTGCCTGTGCCTCGCCGCCTGCAGGCTCGATGCCAAGCTCTGCATGGGTTTTTGCAGGGTGGTGCAAGAGGTGGTGAGGGTGCGCGTGATGCTCATTTTCATGGTGATGGTGCTCTGCGGCGTGGTGGTGCTCGTGATGCTTCTCGGCTTTTTGCTCGTGATCACTTTTTGTCATTGTCAATCATCCTCATCCTCGCCCCTGAGAAGAGCGGATATTCCATTTTCATCAGGTGGTGGCGCGAAAGCGTCTGCCCCATCCTCTCCACGGTTACGCGGGGCAGCCCGAGCCGCGACGCGGCATCCTCCACCTTGACTTCCCTCTCTGACTTCACCAATGAAAGCAGCTTGTCAATCGCAGTGTCCATGGAAGACGCGCTTGAGGCGCTGCCGAGGATGGCGGCGCTGTCCGAAAGCGCAGCCATGCTTTTCGCCTCGCCTTTTGCGCCAGGCAGCAGCCCGATCTCGCGCTTGTGCGCGTCCTTTGCAACTTCGGAAAGCAGGAATTTCACCACGTCGTTGGGGCGCACCATGCCCACCATTTTCTTGCCCTCCACCACGGGAATGCCCTCGGATGAGGCTGCAAGCGCAGGAAGCACGCTTTCCAGCTTCTGGTCAGGCAAAAGCGTGCGGCGGGGCTTTTTGGCGAACTCAAGCGCCACCATCTGCTTCATCCTCTCTATGGGGGTGGGCCTGTTCTTGCGCCAGAGGTTGGAGAAGTCCCTGTGGGAGAACTTGCGCACCATCTCGTCCGCGGAAAGCACGCCCACGAACTTGCCTTCGTGGAACACCGGGGCAGATGAGACGTCGTTTTGCGCCAGGCGCGAAAGCACATGGGCGAAACTGTCCCCGCCGTTGAACCAGATATAGTCCTTGCGCATTATGTCCCTAACTCTCATATACAATCACCGGCAAAGTCGCATTCGTACCGTCATTCAATCTAACATTAATAATGTTTGCCCCAAGCTCGGTGTACTCTGCAGGCGAGGTGGCGTTCATCATCATGTTGGCAGTGGCTGTGAGGGAGACAAAGTAGGATGTGAGGAGCTGGGATTGCGGCCCTACTGTTATCTTGAACTGGAGCGTGCCCTTGTTGTCCCGAACCTCAAGCGTGCTTGTTGCGGAGCGGTTGAGGTAGCGCGTGTCGGAATCTGCCTTGCCCTTGCCCTGCACGCCGATGTGGAAGTAAATCGCGTCCGGGCTTGTGTTGTTCACCACTGATATGCTGGTCCAGTTTATGGCAGGGTTTGGCGAGGACACCTTGAATGCAACGTCGTAGCCGGTGACCTGGCCGTTTGCTGCTGGCGTGAAGTTCATGCTGCCTGATGTGAAGTCCGCAGTGATGTTCTGCGGCCTGATGTAAAGCTTGGGTCGCGCGGCATCGGAGGAATTGTTCGCTGAGAGCGAGAGCGTGCCAGGGGCGGAATATGCCTCTGCGAATGACTTGAAGCTGGCGATGTCGTTGCCGAAACGCCAGAGGTTGGAGCTGTCAAAGGCAAAGGTGAGGTTGGTGCCGGATGATGTGATGTTCACAGCCTCGGCGGAAAGCATGGAGGAAAGCGAGTATGAGGCGGCGTCGGCCTGGGCTGCGATGTTTTCCATGCCTGCCCCCTGCGCAGTTGCCGCGCCCAAGTTCTGGATGTAAAGCGAGACAGTGGAGAGGAGGAAAAGCAGCGCGGCGGCAAGCAGCATGGCTGAGAAGGTGAGGGACCCCTGCTGTTTTCCATTTTCATTTTTTTTCAGCCAGGCCATATTACCATCCTTGCAACGCCGTATTTGCTGGTGCTCCTGTTCGCAACTGCGATGAAGACGCGGTCTGAGACCGCGAATGTTTTTATCTGGGAATAGCTCTCGCCAGACGTCACTGTGAGGTTTTTGGAAAACCCGCCGCCAGGCGAATATGCGTAATAGTCCACTGTGAGGTTCCAGGCAGTGCTGTTTGCCGCAAGCGAGTTTATTGCAGATGCCATGCGAGTGGCGTTCTGCGACTGCAGGTCGCCTGAGCGGTCAAGCATTGCCAGGAAGTCATCAGCCTGCTTCTTGTCAAGGAGATAGGAGGACGCACTTTTCTCCAGCTGAGGGGCAAGCGCGCCATAGGTGCCTGCGGCTGCAAGCAGCACTATGACTGCCAGAAGCGCGTCAAGCGTGAAAATGAATCCTTTTGACTTGCCCATGCACCATCAACCCAATTGCCGCGCGCCATCCATACATTCACCTATGCGCCATCATCCCATCAGCCATAAACCATCATTCCTATTTTCACTTTGTTTCCGTTCAGAATTCCATACCTTGTTATCGAGACTATGCTGTTGGATTTCACCGTGAGGTTGCCATCCTCATACAGCCGCGTGCCTGCCGCGTTGTCAATGTAAAAGTAAAACTGCTCCTGCATGCCAAGCAGGTCCTTTTGCTGCGAATAGTTCATTGCTGTGAAATTGCCAAGCTTTGCCGCGGAAAGCGTGTAGGGAGTGGAGGCAAGCCCTATCATCTGCACGCTTGACGGCGCCTGCTCCCAATTCGATGGCGAGCCAGGGCTTTTGAGCAGGAGGTCGGTTGCGGAAATCGCGGCAAACTCCATCCTGTTTTTCTTCATGGCGTTCTTTGCCGAGGAGACCGTAGTGGACCAGTTGCTCACGAAAAACACGAAGAGAAGGGAGAACACTATGATGGCGAGCACTAGGTCAATGGAGCTTATTTGCGCGCGCTTGTGATTATGGTACAATTTTCAACACCTTGTCCTTCCATTGCGCGGTTGCATTTTTTTTCAATTCGAAAAACGCGGCGCCGGTTGAATTCGTGATGTTCATTGCAGGAAGGCCGCAGCCCACGCCCGCGCGGCTTGCAAAATCCACCTTCACCGCGCGCTTTGCAGCCACAATATAGATTGTGTAGTTCTCGCCGTTTATTTTCGCAGGGAAATCAAACGTGTAGTTCGCGCTGCCGCGCACCGAGGCAATCGATGAGAGCTCGGAGGATGCCATGATGCATATCCTGTTTGCCTCAAGCGAGGAGCGCAGCGCATTGCCCTCCTCCATGCTGGTGGCGTAGATGCCCACCGATATGCCAAGCAGGATGAGCACAAGGAAGGCAGTGAGCATGAATTCAAGAGACGCCTGCGCAAGCAGGGGGCGCGCAGTTGCGCCAGAGCGCAACTCAAGCGACGCTTGCCCGAGCATCGTCAGCACGAAGTGCTGGCGAGGTGGAAGAGCAGGGCTCTTCCGCAGGGGGCGCGCAGTTGGGCAGCAGCTCAACTCAAGAGACGCTTGCGCTTTTTTTTTAACCATCAATATCATCCGGTGAGCGTGAGCGTGGTGGAGTTTGCCGTAAACACATTGGTGCCGTCCGACCCTATGCACGTGAAGACCCAGTTCTGGCCGTTTGCGAACGTTGTGGTGAGGTTGCTCACCAGGTATTCGGTGTTGTTCAGTATGGGGGTGTTCACAAAACCAGTTGTGTTGAAGTATACATTCTGCTCGTAGATGTTTGCCGCGGTGAAGTTGTTTACCGCGGCGCTGTTTGCGCCCACGCTTGCCCATGCAGTGCCGTTCCAGCAGAATTTGGAGGTTTGGGAATAATTGGTGGTGTTGCCCGATGAGTTCACAAACAGGTTCTGCTCGTAGATGTAGTTGTTTTGCGCTGCGCTTCCGTTTGAGAGGCTCCCCACGCTTGCCCACGCCGTGCCGTTGTAGCAGGCTGCGCTCGACGAGTATTGGTATACGCCGTTAAACGTTCCGGTGGTGTTCGAAGTGTTGAAGTACAGGTTCTGCTCATATATGTCAGATGCATTGAAGTTGTTTGTCGCATTGCTGGCTGTGCCCACGCCTATCCACGCAGTGCCGTTCCAGCATTGCTGGGAGGATTGCGAGTAGTTGGTGGTTATTGGCAATGGGGTCGGATAAGTAATGACCACTATTCCGGCAGCGCCCGCGCCCCCTGCATAGCGGGTTCCTGAGGTAGTATAACCTCCGCCGCCTCCGCCGCCATAAGCATTGCCGGCATTCCCTGCGCCAGGGCTTGCGGCAAGCCGCCCAGCACCGCCTGTCCCGCCGTATGATGCTGTGCCATTGCCCGCATTTGTTGTTGATGCGTTGCCGCCGGAGCCATTGGTTCCTGCTCCGCCTCCTCCTGCGCCTGCGTAATTGTTGTTGCTCCCGGCAGCGCCATTGCCGCCCGAGTATTTGATTGTTCCGACTCCCGATGCTGCTGGGCCGCCGGCGCCTCCGCTTGTGCTGCTGCCAACGCCGCCGCCTGACCCTCCATGGGCTATGACGGTTGTTGTGGCATTGAACCAAGAATCTCCGCCAGCACCACCAGCACCATTTGTGGTACCTGCGGCTCCGGCGCCCCCAATAGTAACAGCATATGATCCGTTATTGAGTGCTGAGATGTTGATGTATGAATATGCCCCGCCTCCTCCTCCGCCGCCACCGCGGCTGTTGCTGTTGCCGGACCCGCCTCCGCCGCCGCTTCCTCCGATTACATCCGCTTCCACGCCATTTATCGTTCCATTTACAATGAATGTTCCATTGGCTGTGAAGGTGTGGACCGTGTAATTCACGCCTCCGTCAATCATGGTTGTTATTGTGCCGCCAAGCGCGGATTGTGTTGCATTCGTCGTTGAATTGCTGTTGTTTGAGACTATCCTGAGCTGGACTGTTGGCTGCGCGGCGCATGTTGAGGGAAGCGTGTCGTTTGCGGTTGCCGCTGTGCCGTGCTTGGCCTGCCATGTTGTCTGGTTGGTGCTGTTGGCAGGGTTGGTGTAGTTCCAGTACATTGAAGCTGAGGAAAACGCAGTGTAGGATGCTTTTGTCGCGTAGTTGCTATCGTAGGCATTTGCGGGGTTGGTAAAGCCTGCGTCGTATGCAAATGAGCCGGCGCCAAGGATTGTGGCGTTGTTCGTGACATACGAAATGTACGAGCTATTGAGGTAGTATGACTGCATGCGCAGCTGCATTGGGTATTGGGCCAGGCATGCCGCAGAGAGCGTGTTGTTGTAGGTTGCCAGGGTGCCGTGCTTGATTTGCCACGCCGCGCCTGTCAGCCCTGGCGGGAGCGAGGTCGAATAATTCCAGTAAGCATAGTAATAGGTGTTGTTCGTTGCGTGATAAGCATAAGTAGAATAATCGCTGTCGTTTGCGTTTGTTCCATTGGTCAAGTTCGCGTCGTATGCGAAGCTGTTTGCCGCACTTATGAGCTGGTTGGTCAATGCGCCTGCAGTGGAGTTGCTGTTGTTTGCCATTATCCTGAGGCGCACAATGGGCTGAGATGCGCACGCCAGTGGAAGCGTGTCGTTTGCGGTTGCGGGCATGCCGTGCTTGGTCTGCCAGGTTGTCACGTTGGTGCTGTTGGCAGGGTTGGTGTAGTTCCAGTACATGGACGCGGATGAATAGGCAGTGTATGATGCATATGTCGCGTAGTTGCTGTCGTTGGCATTTGCAGGGTTGGTAAAGCCTGCATCGTATGCGAATGCGGTGGGCGTGCCAGGGGTGATTGCAGTGGTCGCTGTTTGCGGGGCGAACACGCCCGATGCATTCACCACGCCGTTCAGATACCACGTGTAGTTGTAGCTTATTGTTGTCGAAACCGGGGAATTTGCAGTGCAGTAGCCGGCAACCCATGAAACGCCTGCTGCGCTGTTTGTGCCGGTCGGGTCTGTCCTTGAATAGGCGCAAAGCGGCGGGATGACGATGTTGAAAGTCGAGTTGGTTGCAGGCCCCTGGTTGCCCAAAAAGTCGCTGCAGTAGGCTGAAACGCTGTGGTTGCCTGGCGCAAGCGTGCCGAGCTGCGAGCTCACGTTTATCGTGACTGCATTGTACACGCCCCCCTGCGGGGCCATGTATGAAGGGCTGCCCCCGTCGAGTTGCAGCTGGCAGTACATTATTTTGGTTCCGCCAGTTGTCGCATCGCTTGCTGTTGCGTTCACAAATATGGTGCTTGAGGTGCTGAAAGCCTGTGAATTGTAAGTGCAGGTGAGGTTGATCTGCCCTGTTTTGACCGTCCCAACGCACGGGTCGCTGCATACGGCATCTTCCCACAGCACGGTGCAGCTTGTTGCGCCGATTGTGCAGCTGCTGCAGGAAGTCGAGTTGTTGTTGGGGCAGTTTGTGCCGTATATCGAAGTCCAGGCAGATATCGTAGCGCCTGCAGGGCAGGTGGCAGTGCCGTTTGTGTGCTCCCACGCGGTTACGCTCACGTTGGTGGTGATTAGCGTGGAGGCATAAACTGAAATGTTTGTGACAAGGGGGCCCTGATTGTCCGTGCTCCCGGCGGTTGAATTCGATACCGAGAAGGAATAGGAATATTGCGAGCCTATGTTGCCCAGCGAGTCAGTGCAGTATATGCCCACGGTGTGGTTGCCCATTGAGAGGTAGCCGAGGTAATAGGCGATTGTTTCTGTGCCGGAGTTGAATGCGCCGTCGGCCGCGTCCATGGTGTTCCATACGCCTGACGAATCAAGCTGCAGCGCGCAGATTGCCACGCTGTTGTTTGCGTCGGTTGCGGTTGCGCTTATTGTGACTGGCGTGATGGTGGTGAGGTTGGAGGGCGTGGCAAGTATGCCGCTCACCACTGGCCCAGTGACATCTGCAGGCGCGGATGAGGTCACGAAAATGGTGATGGAAGCTGCGCACGAGGTGGAATTGCTGCCAGCCACGCTTATCGAGCCTGTGTAGGCGCCAACCGGCTTGGCGCCAGGCACGGAAAATGAAAGCGAGATGTTGGCAGATGAGCTGGCGGATAGCGAACCGGGGGCTGCCCCTGCACCCACCATGTCAGAAACGCCGGAGATTGAGGATGAGAAGTTGGAGAGCTGATATGACCAGGAATTGGAAAGCGTAAGGGCGTCAGTGGCGCTGCCGCCCTGCACAATCGTCTTGGTGAAGCTGGAGGGCGAGCAGGAGAGCGACTGCCTTCCCACTGAAATGTTGCCATTGGAAAGCACAGTGAGCGTGATGTCCTGCAGTTGGGCAGTGGACGGGATGCTGCCCACTATCTGCCCAGATGTCGCTGCAAAAACGTCGCTATTGCCGGACGAGAGCGCCACGCGTATCCAGACGCGCTTGTTAGAGGTGTCCACGAACTGCACGCCCTGGGGCATGTTCACCGACACTGTTGATTTGGAGCCTGGCCCCAGCGCATAGACGCTGTCGGCTGCGCGCGCAATCCTCTCCGCAGTGTCCTTTGCCTGCGAGGAGCGCGCACCGTCCGATGCCGCGTTCATGGAAAAGAAGAAAAGCGCTGCAATGATCACTAGGGCAAGTGCTATCACGCCCATCTGCTCAAGCGCATATTGCCCGCGTAAATGCATGCGAAGTAAACCCGCTCATGGTTTAAAAAGCATCCGCAGGCGCTTGAGTTGCACGCTGGTGCGACTGCGCACTTGCAGATTCTTGCCCCATTTACCCAAGCCTTGAATGGTATGCGCCGCTTTCAGCCTCAATCTCATAGGCAAGCTGCATCCTCACGATAAGCATGCCTGAAAGCAGGCAGATGAGGATGGACAGGCTCAGGTTTTGCAGGTACATTATGGCATCCAGGAGCACCACGGCTGCAATCATGACAAGAGTATATACAAATGCAGCAAGCAGGATGTTTATGGTCTTGTGGCTTGCCCGAGGGTAGTCAGTCACGCAGTCTTTTGACCCTGCAAGAAGGCACGCTATGACTTTGCGCGCAGTCCGCCAATGCATGTATTCCGGCGGAAGGGTGAGCAGGTATGCAAGCACGTCAAGCACTATGAGCAGCACCACGCCAGTACGCGCAGTGGCAAAATCCCCGAAAACGCCGTAAAAAAGTATGATGTAAGAGATAATGACAAAAAAGCCGAGCAATGTGCTTTTTCTCATCAAACCACCGATCTGGATGCGCAGTCATAATTAAAAACGTTGCTGGAATTTGCGCTTGCCTTTTTGTTCGGCAGGTAACCGAACGATAACTGAAGGCTAAAACCGAAGGTTTTGGGCTGATTTTTGTTTGGTCAGGAACCAAACAAAAACTGAACGGTTTAAATGCAGGGCACGCCCTATCATCGCAGGTGATTTTGATGGCCGGAACTGCATCATCCAGGCAATACGAATACACAGGCGCATTCTTGCTCGCAGGAGTGGTTGTGCTTGCCCTTCTCATGATTGCACTTATTCCGCAGCCAACGCTTCCCCCTGTTCCGCCGGGCGGCAGCGGCACCACAGTGGGCGCGGACGGCCTGAAGTCCTTCACATCCTATGATGAGATATACTCTTTCCTGAAGGCGGGCACCGGCGGCTCATATGGATACGGGGTGCGCGGGGGAATGATGAATGACATGATGGTGAAAACAGGAATCGCCCCCACTGCCGCGCCCTCGCCATCAACTACAGGCGCGGAAAGCGGAACGCAGTCTGCAAGCGCGTCGGACTATTCGCAGACCAACGTGCAGGTGAAAGGGGTGGACGAGCCTGACTTTGTGAAAAACGACGGGAAATACATCTATGTTGTGAAGAACGAGTACAACTCAGGCGGCTACAATCCATTCGGCTCGGGAAGCATGGGGAAGATAAAAATCATCGACGCCTACCCCGCTGAGCAGATGAAGCAGGCAGGAGAGGTATCGATTGACGGCACGGTGAGCGACATATTCATATACAATGGCAAGCTGGTGGTTTTCGGGAGCATCTACGTGCCTTTCTACTACCCGCGCCCGCTTTCCGCGGACATTCGCTGCCTGGATTGCGTGATGCCGCCATACTATTCGCAGAATTTCGCATTCATGAGGGTGTATGACATTTCCGACGCGTCAGCGCCCAAGCTCCTGAAGAGGATAGAGGTGAAGGGCGACTACAGGGACGCGCGCATGATTGACGGGAAAGTGTATGCGGTTTTCTCGGACTATGCATCGTATGCTTATCCTGTGCCGCTCTACCGCGTGGACGGGAATGACAGGCAGGTGGCGCCGTCCGACATAAATTACTTTGATTACCCGGACAGCAGCTACAACTACAATATATTCACGAGCGTGGACCTCAATGACCTCTCCAAGGCGGAGGGCAGGAAAGTGGTGCTCATGGGAGCGTCGCAGAAC
>CAITKI010000018.1 GCA_903892905.1 uncultured Microcaldota archaeon
GCGACCGTGAGAAGGGCGAGGAATGATGCGCGGCGGAAGATTGCCTTTCTCCTCAGCACGAAAAGCCCGGCTGCGGAAAGCACTGCCGGGAATGCCAGGAGGTAGATTCCGTCAAATCCGCCTGCAATCACGCCAAGGGGGGTAAACCCGCCGCTTCGTGCAGTTGAAAAAAGCACACCGAAAAGGAAGGAGAGCGCGAAAATGGCAATGACTGTTTTTGCAGGGTGCGGCAATGAGACAAAGTATTTTGAAAGGGCAATTGCTTTCTTTTTCGCTTCCTGCATATCAGATGCACCCTACTTGTTTTCCCTCGTGGAAGACCCCTTCTTTTTCTGCGACGGGTGCGCTTCCTCCACCCCGATTATCATTTCCTGAAGAAGCGCGGTGTTTTTCATGTACTCGGCCGCCACTTCGCGGAAGCTCCTGCCTGATTTTTGCGCCAATTTCATTAGCTCAAGCGAAATATAGCGCATTTCCGAGTTCGCGCTCAGGCTGTCATCATCTTCAATATCCATAAATCTCCCGAACACGTTAGGAGATACGGATATATATACATATCCTCTAAGCTTCGACTATGGCAAGATACTGCCCAAAATGCGGAAAATCAGATGCTGACGTTGCGTTCCATGGCGAGCTTTGCATGGAGTGCACGAAAACGCAGATAGGCGAGCTTCCCAACGTGCAGGTGATAATCTGCTCGAAATGCGGCGAAGTTCTCGACAAGGGCAGGAAGAAGAAGGAAACCACTGTGCAGGAGGAAGCCACGCGCTTATTGAAGCTCAAGGGCACAGACCCTGTTTATTCAGAAGACATGACTTCGGTGGAGTATGACACGCCCTCAGGCAGGATTAAGCGCGATTTGCTGATTCTCATCAGGAAGGAGCAGTGCGTTGTTTGCGCGCGCTCGAATTCTCAGTATTTCGAGGCGATAATACAGATACGCGGCGATGACAGGCTGAAGGTGGAAAGGATGGTGGACATCCTGACAAAGCGAGTGGAGTCGCGCTCGTTCATCCCCAAGATAGACGAGCTCAAGGAAGGCATTGACATATACTGCGGGAGCAGGAGCGAGGCCATTGCCGCGCTCAACGCGCAGAAGCTGGGCTTCCAGCGCACCGAGAAGCTCGCGGGAGAGAAGAACGGAAAAAGGCTGTACAGGACCACGCTGCTTGTCAGGCTTTGAACCCCGATGTTGGTTTTAGTGCGCCATCGGAAGCGGCTTTTTTGTTTCCTGCGGCTTTGCTTCGCCAAGCACCCTGCCAAATTTGTTGACATAGACAGGCGCAATGACGAGATTGAACGGCTTCCCCACCGATTCAAGCCACTGGGAATTGACCACCACCCCCATCTTGCCATTGCCTGCATTTTCCAGTGAAACCGCCTTTGGGAAAATCTTCTTTATTGCCTTGGCAGTGAACTTGTCAGTGGTCCGGCTGTATACGCCCCCGGACGATGAGCGGCTGCCGGCGAAATCGAACGTTTCTTCCACCCTGTACACGTATTCTGCCCCTTTGGGGGCGCCTGCTTTTTCACTTTCAGTTAGCTTCCTTCTTGCCACAGTGGTATAGCCAAGAAGGTTCCATGCATCCGTGAAAGGAACCGAAGAGTCGGATGAGTTTTTTCCGCCAGGGACCATGTCCATCCTTTCCCATCCGTCGTTGCCCGCCCGCCATTTCCTGTCAACATACACCATCATGTAGTCGCCATGCTTGTCATTCAACTTTTCCGCAGCATACCTGTAGATCCTGCCATTCTTGCCTTTGAACTCCATGCTGCGCGTTTGCCCCACCTTGAGCTCGTTTTCAATCTTATCAAGGTCAAAGCCGTTCTTTGCCATCCTTGCCCGGAAATCCTTGTACTCCTGCGGGATGTCGGCCCGGTCGGACTTGTAGTCTGCCTGCTTGTATTCCCAGGTGGTGTATTTTTGCAAATCATCCCGGGCGGATGATTTTTCCCACGGTACGACGGTCTCGTGCAGGATGAACTGCCATTCAGGGGCAGTAAGGCTGACCTTCATGTCTTGTCCCGAGGCATTCAGGTAGTGCGTGATTGCAGTGGCGCTCTTGGGATAGCCGCTTGTCGCCCAGGCAAGAAGCTTGTGCGGCGCATGTTGCAGGCCCTCGTCAAAAAAATCAGGCAGAGCCTTTTCCCCTTTTTTGTATGTCTTTGAATCAGTGAACCAGGCATTTTCGTCCCTAGGCTCCTCCTTTGCGTTTGTCTGGAAAATGAACACAAAAACACCAAACAAACATATGCTTGGAAAAACTTAAATTGAGAGCACATCTTCCTTCAGGAAGCCCTGCTGCGCCACTTTTTTGTCAGGCTTTGAAATATACGGCGAACGCCCGCATGTCGGGCCGCTCGCCCTTGCTTCCGCGCTCGTGCGACCAGCGGCGCGCCATTACCTCGTGCAAAAACAGGTCCTTCTTGAGGCGCGCGGCATCGAATTCTATGTTAGGCTCGGTCACGAATTTCACAGGGCACAGCGCGCCCTTTTTCATGGTCTTGCCATCCAGCTCAAATGGATAGATGCGGCAGACGAACGGGCGGTCATGGTAGATGGAGCATGAGAGGTCGCCGTTGAGGAAGATGCAGTCGCGCTTTTGCCTTCTTATGATTATGAACCATTCCTCCACGCCTTTCTCCGTCCTCACAAGCAGCGGGTAGTGAGGCGTGGCGCGCGAGTCCACGTCGCGGCGGAATTCGATCACTTCCTCCGCGCGCTCGCCCGTTGCTGCGACCAGGCGCAGCGTCTCGGGAATGGTGAGCACCACGGCAAGCCCGCGGCAGCAGCGCGCGGTGCAGTCGCGGCATGAGTTGATTATTTTGGGGTTGATTTTTTGCATCAGACCTGTTTGCGCGCCCCTGTTTTTAACATTTGAGGAAGAACCGCTACTTTTTCTTTCCTTTGGGAGCGGCTTTGGCTGCCGGCTTTTTGGCAGTTGCCTTTGAAGCGGCGGACTTTGCTGCTTTTATTCTGGACTTGGGCGCGGGCGTTTCAGGCTCAGGCACGTCATCTTCAGGCATGGAAACAGCAGGCGTGCGCTCGCGTGCGCGCGCGGCGGCCTTTTCGCGGATGCGCGCAAGCTTCGCAGCAAGCGAGGCGTCCTCATCCTCCTCCTTTTGCAGGAGGGAGCGCTCTTCTGCCTGATCGTCGGGCGTCTCTTCCACCTCTTTTTTGCGGCTGCGGACCTTCCTTGCAGGCTTTTCTTCGGGCTCCTGCTCGGGCTCGTATTCAGGCATGTAAATGGGCTTGTGCTTGCTCTTGGTTTTGGGCTTGGGAGCGGGTTCTTCATCATCAGGTGTTTCTTCTTCCTGTTCAGCTGGTGCTTCTTCTTCGTCAGAAGGCTTTTCCTCTTCCGGCTCGGCTTCGGCAGGCGATGATTCCTCATCATCGGACACCGGCTTGTATGCAGGGTCTTCCTCAAGCGCGAGCTCCTCTTCCTTGTCAGCGATATCCTTTGCGCTCTCTTCCTCCTCGTGCGGCTCCTCGTCGTCGCGCAGCTTTATCGGGGAATCTTCCTCGAGCTTCATGCCCATGAGCTCGTCGTGGAGGTTGTCTGGCTTCTTTTCCTCTTCGTCCTCTGAGGGAGATGCTTCTTCCTGCTCGTTTTCCTTTTCTTCACTTTCATCCTTGAAAACTGGCGGCTGCTGCTTCTTTTCAGCGCCGTAGCGAACGTTGTAGCTTGCCGAGGACTGCTGCGCGCCAGTGGACTGCGAGTATGCGCTTTGCGGGCGCTCGGCTTGCCCGTATTGTGCGACAGGCGGCTTGCCCTCAGAGTCATCAGCATCGTGCATGGCATCCATCTTGGAAACTTCCATGGAGGACTTGTAGCCCCAGCGCGCGACATCCACCACGTGGAGCTTCATGGGAAGGATGTATTTCTTGCCGTCGAACAGGCGCACGATGCACTCGCGCTGGTGCAGGCGCACGAACATCTCCTTCTTGCTTTCCTCAAGCTCGGTCTGCGTGCGCGCCTTCTTGAAGGATTCCTCTATCTTGATTTCCATGATGGAGGAAATCATGGTGGCGTCCTGCTTGTTGAGCTTGAAGGAGACGATGTTGCGGATGTTCGAGACAATGGAGTCGTGCACCTCCTTTTGCATCTGCCCGAGGTACTGCATGGAAAGGTAAGCATAGAGGTTGAACTTGCGCGTCTCGGAGAGGATGTCCTTCACCACTTTTGTTTCCACGCGCTGGAACTCGTCCATCACAAGTATTGTTGGCCTGTCCAGCTTTTCGGTGATTGCAAGGATGTACATCTGGTTTATCACGGCGCCTGCCAGGAAGTTTATCATGCGCTTGCCGAAGAAGTTGGGGTTGAAGGAGATGACGGTGATGGGGTTGCGGCGGATGAGGTTGAGAAGGTCCTCCTTCTTCTTGTCCCCGCCAAGGTAAAGCTCGTACTCGCCCACGAAGTTGAGAACAGGCAATATGGCATCGTTGAAGTGGTGGATGTAGATGTCGTTGAATTCCTCGTCAAAGAAGCGCTTTATCTCGTCGTTCTCAACGGAAGAGACGAACTCTGCGCGCTTGCTGGAATCTGTTAGCAGGAGACTCACATTCTTCAGGTTCATGGCATCGATTGAGGAAAGCAGGTGCACTGCGTAGAAAAGCACGCGCTCGGAATATTTGTTGTCCCCTCCTATTGCGGAAGAGAGCAGCTGCGAGATGAGCTGCGTCATCAGAGGCGTCTTGTTGCCGCCCACGTCGAGAGGCTCTATGTAGTTTTTCACCAAGTCGACAATGTAGGCGTCAGGGAACATCTTGATGAATTCGCCGTGCGGGTCGATGAGGACAAGGCGCAAGTCGTTGGGGTGCTGGGCGCGTATGGCCTGTATCATGGCGTAGAGACCCTTGCTCTTTCCTGTGCCAGAGGCGCCGATCACCAGCGTGTGCTGGAAGATGTCGAAGTTGTCAGGCCCCACGGTGATGCCGGTTTCCTCAAATACCGGGTAGCGGGAGGAAACTGACATGCGCTTTGGTATGGGGTCGAGTATCTCTATGTAAACGGACGGGTTTTTTTCAAGGTCAACCTCGAAAAAGCGCTCGGGTGAGGTGCACACCACTATGCTTTTCTTCCCCCGCTCGTCCACCGCGGTGCCAAAACCCAATGTCTTGCCAAGCACGCGGGACATCTTAAGGTCCACTTCCAATATGCTCTCTTTGAGCGCAAGGGACAGGAAGTCCTGGGCGCCGCCAAGGAAATAGATTTTCGGGAATGGGAAGAGGCTTCCGCGCTCGTGCTCCAATATGGTCGGCTCGGAAACCTTGTAGGGGAAGACGAGCATGGACATGTCCGCAAGCCCCTTGCGCTCCTTTGCGAAGAACTGCATGGTGTTGAGCTTGCGCTTGGTGATGATGTTGATGAAGTTGGGCGAGAAGAGGTCGCGGAAGTCGATGAAGCCCAAAAACGGCATGGTGGACTTGAGGATCTGGTTGAACAGGTTGCGCACGTCTGACTCCTTTATCTTCTCGGAATAGAGCAGGAGCTCGCGCACCTTCACCTGGGATGCCATGCATATTTCTCGAGATAATCATTAATAAACATGAAGGCGGCGGGGCTGAAGAAAACGAGGGGTTTGGGCGGTATCAAAGAGCGGAGCTCTTTGACTATGCATTTTGCGGCGAGCCGCAAAATGGCACATGTCGGACTAAGGGGGGCAGCGCCCCCCTTCAGCGTAGAGC
>CAITKI010000019.1 GCA_903892905.1 uncultured Microcaldota archaeon
AGAAAATCGTCACCAAGTTTGGGACAGGTGCAAAAATAGATTGCCCGAAAGATTTTATCGGAAAAAAAGTTTATGTGTTGGTTAGAAAAGATTGAGGATATGCAAATTTAGCAATGCTTGGCATAATTATGCAACACAGCACTTTCAAAACCTAAGATAACATCTTCTCTATCTCGTTGTGGTTCTAAAACAATCTCATCGGGCAGAACTCCTTTTCTATATTTAATCAGTGCGCCAGTAATTATTCCTGTCCCAGAACCCAACTTCTCAACAACAATGTCTTTATGTTCATAGTTGTTTATGCAAAGACTCGTAAGTCTAATAGCCACTTCTTCAAGAAAGAATCCTCTGAAAGTTGAAAAAGGAGTTACAGAGCCTCCAAGTTCTTTCTTTATCGCTTTCAGATTCTGGTCTATTTTGTTTGATAGAATCAATGCATGTTTCTTAAATAATTTAATATCTGTTGCACCACTAAACTTCTCATATAAGGGCAATAATGTTGGTAAGACCTTACACTCCTTTTCTTTTATCTTCTTATTTAAGTAATCTCCAAAAGGAGTTGTTTCTATTGCAGCAACCATAAATGAACTAACAAATAGAACCTTATAAATCTAAGTGCAACTTTCAGACTTTAGGAGCAGCCCCTGCCTTTTAGGAGCAAAACCGATTTTAGTAGCAAGGCTCCCTTTTGGGGGTGAACCATCAGGGGGATCTTAAGTTTGACCCTGTGCCCCCTAGGGCCCATTTGACCGGTCTTTGGTACCCCTGCAAGAGGTTGGGCGCGGCTAAAGCTTATATATATCAGGCGCGTTTTCTCCTTCTGGTGGTATTGATGGCGACCAAGAAGGCGAAAAAGGCGGCAGTGAAGAAGATGGAAAAGGCCTGCGCGTGCTGCGAAGAGAAGGCGGGAATCCCGCACATCCAGGACTGGCTGCTCATCCTACTGGGGGCATTGGGGCTTGCAACCGCGCTCCACTACATCAACTGGCCAGGCTTTGACGCATACTTCCCTGTTGTATGGTCTGTGCTCGTGCTGGTCATCGGCGCAACCAACCTGATGAACAAGAACGCGTGCACCTGCTAAGCAGAATGCTTTTTTTATTTTTCTTCCCCCTCAGCGCAAGCTAGAAGATTATCTTGGGGAGCTTGCCCTGCTTTGCCGCAGATTTTATCTCGCGCGCAATCCTCCTTCCCATGCTCATGGGCTCGTTGAAAAGATAGGCGCTGTAGGGCGAGCCTTGCGGGTAGATATTGGTGCCGGCAACAATGCGGGCGGAAATCTCGAATGCGAAGAAGTTCAAATTCTCGTCGCACACCGTCTCAATGCAGAACGGGCCTGGGATGCCGCCGAAAAGCCTGTCTGCCGTCTCGGTGACGTTCCTGCCCATCTCCATGATGTTCTCAAGCAAGGACTCGCGAACCACCAGCAGCTCATTGCCCACAACCGTGAACGACGGCGTGAAGGACAGGCCCACCTTTTCCATCCTGTAGGACTCGTCGATGTTGCTCTCGAAGCGCCTGTCAATGCCCATGAGCTCGATGTGCCCCTCGGACGCATGGTAGCCCTCGCGCGAAAGCGGCGAGTAGAAATAATGCGGGTATACGCGCACGCCGATAAGGTACTCCTGCACGGTGACGTTCATTCCCTCGAAGTGCTCGTAGAACTCCTCGGGCGAATTCACCACGCGGTAGCCCCTGCCCCCTTTTGCGCCGGCAAGCTTCACCACGCACGGGCGGTCTATCTTGTCAGGCTCTATGGTGGCTGGCACCTGTAGGCCGGATGCCTTCATCCACTCGAACATCTTCAACCTGTCCTTTTCCCAGCAAAGCGAGTCCCGGTTGCCCACCATGGGCACTGCCATGGAAGACAGCAGGTCGCCTGAATACTCCACAAGCGAGCCGTGCGGAACAAGTATGGCGTTTTCCTCAAGCAATTCATCCGAAGGGATGTCTTTCAAATCGTCGACTTCAATGAACTCATCAGGGCAGCCAAGCGGGAAAGCCTCGTACACCTTGCGCCGATTCGGCGTGCAGATGCCGATTGTCTTTATCCCCTCCTGGCGCGCGCCGTGGAATATCTGCAGCGCGGTGTGCGAGCAGATGGTGGCGATTTTGAGCTTCTTCTTGTCGTAAGACTCAAGCGTCTGCCCGATTTTTTCGCGTGTCATGTCCATATAATCAACATCAAGTCACAATCTCGCCCAGCCTCTTCTCCTTTGCCGCTTCCTTCACCTCAAGCGCAATCCTCTCGCCCACGCTCATTGACCTGCCGTAAAGGTATTCCCCATATGGGGTGAAGCGCACGCCTGGCGAGCCTGGCACGCGGAAGGAGACGTCGAATATGCAGGGCACCTCGCCCTCCTCTGTGGGGACAATGGCGCCCTGGAGCGCAAACGGGCCGATTATTCCCGGCTTGTACTCGCGCTTGCAGGTCTCCACAAATTTCTCGCCTATGTCAAATACGCCCTCGAGAAGCGACTCGCGTATGGTGCAGGCAACGTGGCCCACCTCGATGTTTTTCATGCGCGCGTACTTGAGCACCTCGGCCTGCTCAGGCGCAGTCAGCCGCAGCAGCCCGTCCAAGTTCGTCTGCCTGCGGAAATCCGTTCCCAGAAGCTCAAGCTCTCCCGTGAGGGGCGAGACAAAGTAATTGAAGTTGAACTGCGCGCCCAGGATGAATTCCTCTATGAGCGCGGATTCCAGGCCCTCTTTCGTAATCATGCCTGCCTGCAGCATTTCCTTGCTCTTCCTCTCGTACTCGCGTGCAGAGTTCACAATGAAGAACGCACGCTCATATTTCCTCTTTGCCTCGCTCGCCTTCACGATGACCAGCCTGTCAATCTTGTCAGGCGAGTCAAATGTTTTAGGCACGCGAACGCCTGCCTTTTCCAGGAGGTAGTGCTGGTTCCTTTCGCAATTCCTCTCCTCTGCGCGCAAAAGCATCCTGTTCCCGAAAATAGGCACGTTAAAGTCATTCTCTATCTTGTCATAGCCCACATACACTGAAAATGAGCGGTGGGGCACGAAAAGCGCCTGCTTTTTCACAAGGTAGTCGCACCACTTCTTCGTGGCAATGTCTGAGAACTTGTCAAGGAGGACAAGCTCGTCGATGCAGCCGCGCGCCTCCCCGAGCGCCTGGCGCTTGGTGTAATATTTCTGGTAGGTGCGCTCCCTGCCTTTCTGGCAAAGCACAATGGACTTCATGCCGAGCTTTCCCGCGCCTGAGGAAATGTCAAGCGCGGAGTGCGAGCCAAGCACGGCTAAGGATGGTTTAGTGTATCCTGCCGCGATTTTGCCAACTTCTGAGAGAACCATACGAAGTTATGGACAAATGGGATTAAAAAGAATTGGTTCTGCGGGGTCGGAAACGAGAAACTTCCACTGGCATCCTACCCTGCGAGCGTTTATATACTGGGAAAACAGCAATGATACGCTAAATTTCACCGACTCGGCGTGGGAAACCGCGCCAGATGAATTTAGTGGAGTGAGAATATGGGTGGCTCTGGCGATGGTGAAATGCCAGTAGGAGGCAAATTCCAAGGGAATTTGCCTGTATTTGAGCCTGGAGGGCTCAAATCTGAGAGTGAATCGAGTTTGGACGATGAGGGCGGCAAGGCGGACGGCAAAGTTGCAGGCGCCAAGCCCGACTTTAGGATTGTCCAGCCCGAGTATGTGCCGGCACTGGGAAAGACAGTGTACAAGGACGTGGGCGCCATGTGGCGAAACGTCTCCAAGAGCGGCAACGAATTCTACACGCTAAAGATAGGGAAGCTCAAGCTTCTCGTCTTCCAGAATACGCGCTGAGTGGGAGCATTGCGGGTTGATATATATGGCAAGGAAAAAGGAGAGCGATTCTATGGCTGAGGAACCAGTTGAGGAGAAGAAGAAAATCGTGATAAAGGAGCTTGAGGACCTGCCAGGCGTGGGCGAGGTCTCGGCGGAGAAGCTGAGAAAGGCAGGCTATGACGTGGAGAAAATAGCCGCAAGCTCCCCGCACGAGCTTGACGAGATAGCCGACATCGGCGTGGAGACTGCAAAGCGCACCATCTCCGCGGCGCGCGATTCGTTGGAGATGGGCTATGAGTCTGCTGACAAGATACTCGAGCGGCGCAAGGGCATTGGCAGGATAACCACGGGCTCAAAAGAGCTTGACGCTCTCATCGGCGGCGGCGTGGAGACAATGTCCATCACAGAATGCTACGGGAAGTTTAGCAGCGGCAAGTGCGTTTCATCCGACACGCCGCTCCTTTACTTTGGCCAGGAGGGCGCGCGTCTCGAGCCAATGGCAAGCGTGTGGGAAAAATATCATGGCACCGAGGTTGAGGCTGATGGGGGGATGTCGTCTTCCCCTTCCAGCAGCGTGTCTGTGCTTACGCTGGGCAATGACGGGCTGCTGCAAAAAGGCGCGGTGACGCGGCTTTTCCGGGAGAAAGTAAGTGAAATAAGCGAAATTTGCACAGAGCGCGGCTCAATGCTCAAAATCACAAAACAGCACCCGCTCCTCACGCTAACGGACGGCGGGCTGGAATGGAAGTCATCCGGCTTTGTGTCAGCAGGCGATTACATCGCCTCGTCCGAAAACCTGCACTTTTCTGGCAACGACAGCATAACGCCCGACGACGCCTATTTCCTGGGGCTTTTCGTGGCAGAAGGGACGGCAAACCCCCTCTCCATCACGAACTTTGACGGGAAGATAAATGAAAAACTGCACGGCTACCTCCGCGCGAAATTCGGGCATGATTTCACCTTCAACGGAGAGAAGGGGCGGACGCTGCTTCGGAACGAGGTGCGCGGCACGCTTGGGAAGCTTGCGGATTCAAACTCCGCGACAAAATTCGTGCCCGTCGCAGTGCTTGCAGGAAGCGACGCAGTGGTGCGCGCATTCCTGTCCGGCTACTCTGACGGCGACGGCTACCTGTCGGTGTGCCCGGAATTCACCACCAAGTCGCCAGTGCTTGCCTCGCAGCTCACCTACCTTTTTGCAAGGTTTGGCATATCTTCCACAGTGAAAACCAAAGAGGTGAAAGGCAGCACGTTCTACCGCGTCTATGTGCCTGAGCAGGAGGGCAAGGAAAAGCTCCGCGAGGCGCTGTCGCCAGGCACCAAGGACACGCAGGCAGTGACGGTGCAAAACAACGTCAGGCGCACGAAATTCGGCGCGCCTGCGCTTCCTGTGCGTGCCATCCTGAAAAGGGTGCACGCAAAGCTTTCAGGCTCGCGCAAGCGCGGCAGCGGCATGTCCAAGGAAGAGGTGGCAAAAAGCGAATATTTCTCGCTTTACTGGAACTACCTGGCGAGAAAGCCGTCCATCCGGGCAATGCCGAGGGAGAGCCTGCGCCTAGCAGCAAAATTCTACGACGAAAGGCTGGCGCTTTTGGGGAAGCACTTTGACGCGCTTTTTGCCCCTTCGCAGGAAAACCTGTTGTTGGCTATCCGTGAAATGCCTTTCCAAAGCAAAGCATACTATGCAAGGCTTGGGATGGGAAAATCCTCGTTTGAGAATTATCTCATACGCGGCATTCCCGAAGAAAAGGTGGCTGAAGTGGCTGGCGCAATCCGCGCTGCAATAAAGGAAACAGTGTCGGACGCCGCGCTCCAAAAAGACCTCAGGACGCTGCGCATGCTTGCCTTCGGCGACTTTGGCTGGGAAAAGGTGACGGCAGTAAGCCCGCTTCCTTACGACGGCTTTGTGTATGACATCACCGTGGATGGCACGCACAATTTCGTGGGCGGAGCCAAGCCCATGCTCCTGCACAACTCCCAGGTGGGCTTCCAGCTCGCGCTCAACGTGCAAAAGCCTGTCGAGCAGGGCGGATTGGACGGCAACACGCTTTTCGTGGACACCGAAAGCACCTTCCGGCCCGAGAGGATTGCCCAGCTTGCGGAAAGCGCAGGCATGGACCCAGACGCCGCGCTCAAGAGGATATTCGTGGCAAAGGCGATAAACTCCGACCACCAGATGGTGCTTGTGGACAAGGCCGAGGAGATGGTGAAGGAGAAGAACATCCGCCTCATCGTCATCGACTCCATGACCGCGCACTTCCGCGCGGACTACGTCGGGCGAGGCGCGCTCTCCGACAGGCAAGGGAAACTGAACAAGCACGTGCACGCACTGCAGAAAATCGCTGACAAGCACAACATCGCAATCTACATCACCAACCAGGTGATGGATAACCCAGGCATAATGTTCGGCGACCCCACCACGCCCATCGGCGGCCATGTGCTCGCGCACGCGGCGACGTACAGGATTTATCTCCGCAAAGGGAAAGAGGAGAAGAGAATCGCGCGCCTGGTCGACTCGCCCAACATGCCCGAAGGCGAGTGCGTCTTCAAGGTGACGCCCAAGGGCGTGACGGACTAGGTTCCTTCTTTTTTCCCGCTTTTTTTATTTCTTTTTGTTTTTCTTCTTTTCTTTTTCATTTTTTGCATTCCTTCCCCCAAGCTCCTGCTCAAGCTCGGCAAGCGTTATGCCCCTTGCGCGCACTGCCACAAGCGTGTGGTACAGCACGTCGCACGCTTCCCAAATTATTTCTTTCCTGCCCTTTTTCTCAAGCGCCTCAGCAAGCTCCTCCCCTTCCTCTCTTATCTTTGCAACCGCAAGCTTCCGGGAGCGCACGAGCTTCACAGTGTAGGAGCCTGGCTTTTTTTCAGACAGCCTGCTGGCAATGAGGGCATCAAGCTGCGCAAGCGTGAGGCTTTCGGCACTGGCGCCAAATGCTTTCACAAAACAGCTTTTCCTTCCCATGTGGCATGCGTTTCCTTGCCCTTGCACTTCCACGCTGTAAAGAAGTGAATCTGAGTCGCAGTCTTGCGCCACTGACAGAACGCGCATCATATTGCCTGACGTTTCGCCCTTTTTCCAAAGGGAGTTTCTCGAGCGGCTGAAGAACCACGCCTCGCCGGAGCTGAGCGTACGCTCCACTGCCTCGCGGCTTGCGTATGCCAGCATGAGAATTTCGCGCGTGCCGCTGTCCACTGCCGCCACTGGCACCAAGCCTTCCGGTGAGTAGCGCAAGCCATTCGCAAATTTTTCCGCCTGCTTCCTATCTGCCAATCCTTTCACATTCTCACCTCAATTCCCCTGCGCGCAAGCTCCTGCTTGCAAGCCAGCACCGAAGTTCTGCCAAAGTGGAAGATGCTTGCCGCCAAAGCGCCTGATGCCTGCGTTTTTCGGAACACGTCAACGATGTCATCAACAGAAGAGCAGCCTCCTGATGCAATAATTGGCAACTTCGTTGCAGCGCAGGCTGCGCGAAGCATTCTTATGTCAAACCCCTCACCAGTGCCATCTCTGGCAATGGATGTCAAAAGTATTTCGCCAGCCCCCTGCTTTTCTGCCTCTGAAAGCCAATCGCAAAGTTTCCATCCCATCCTTTCCTTGCCAGCGCGCGAATAGCAATAATATTCGCCATCGGACAGCTTGGCATCCACTGCAACCACCACCGCCTGCGAGCCGAATTCAGAGGCGCACTTTGCTATCAAGCCAGGATTTTCCAGTGCGGCTGTGTTGATTGCGCACTGGTCTGCCCCGAGCTTTATCCTTGCCTCAAAATCCCGAAAGCAACGCACCCCGCCTCCCACGCAAAGGGGGATGGAGCACACTGATGCGACATCGGAAATGGACTTGAGGAATGTTTCACGCGCCTGCACAGTGGCGCCAATGTCCAAAAGCACCAACTCGTCCGCATCCTGGTATCGTTCTGCAAGCTCCACTGGCTCGCCTGCGTAGCGCAGCTGCCGAAACGCAGTGCCCTTGAGCACCACCACTTTGCCGTTGCGCACGTCGCAATCCAGGCACGGAATTATCCTTTTCGCAAGCATGCCCACTCCTCCATTCCAATTCTCTTGTCATACAGCGCGCGCCCCAGTATTGCCCCGTTTGCGCCAAGCGAGTTTGCCGCTTTCACATCGTCAGGGTTGCGCATGCCGCCTGCAAGCACAATGGGCAGTCGCGTGAGCTTGCGCGCCTTTTTCAGAAGCTTCAGGTCAGGCCCAGCCTGCATGCCATCCACGTCCACTGCGCCTATCACCAGCCCGCCGACCTTGCACTTTTCTGCAAGCTCCACTGCCTGCTGCAAGCCCATGCCGGTTCCTTGCTTCCAACCCTTAATCATCATCTTCGGCACCTTGCCTGAAAAATCAAGGGATGCCCAAACCCTGCCGCCGCCAAATTCCTCCGAGCACTTCAGCACAACTTCCGGCGAGGAAGCAAGCGCTGTTCCCACCACTATCTTGCTTGCACCGCATTCTAGCGCCTTTTTCGCAGCCTCAAAGCTTCGCATGCCGCCTGCCCACTGTATCTTGAGCAATGGGCAAGCAGCTGCAATTTTCCCCAGAAGCTCAAGCTGGCTGCCCCTTCCAAACACAGCATCCATGTCCACGATGTGAATGCGCCTGAAGCCTGCCTTTTCATATTTCCTTGCAAGCGCAAGCGGGTTTCCGAAAACCTTCTCTGTGCCCAGCTTTCCCTGCCGCAGGCGCACTGCCTTCCCGCCCAGTATGTCTATCGAAGGCACGGCTGCCGTGCCGCATTCGCACATCGCAATGAAATTCCGAATCAGTGCCTGTCCTGCCCTGCCGCTTTTCTCAGGGTGGAACTGCACGCCCCAGAAATTCCCCGCGCGCACGGCAGAGGCAAACCTCTGCCCATATTGCGTGCTGCAAAGCACCACCCCTCCGCTCTTTGGAAGCGCGGCAAAGCTATTGGCAAAGTAAAAATATTCCCCGTCTGCAATCCCTGCAAGCAAAGAGTCTTGTCTCTCAATGCTGACACGGTTCCACCCGAGCTGCGGCAAGCGCACATCTCCCTTCAGCTTCATCACGCTTCCAGGAAGGATGCCAAGCCCCTGCACACTCTTGCACTCCTCGCTCCTGGAAAAAAGCACCTGCATGCCAAGGCAGATGCAAAGCACAGGCACCTTTATCCCCGCCATGCCTTTCTTTCCTCCAATGGCTGCCGCTATTTTCGGCACAGTGGAAAACGAGCCCACTCCAGGGATTACCAGCCCGTCAAACTCATCTGCCCCTTCCAGCCTTTGGACAACTTTTACCTCTGCGCCCGCGCGCCGAAACGCATTTGCCACCGAGGCGATGTTGCCAGCCGAGCCAGAGTCAAGTATGGCAATCACGGAACCGCCGCGCAGCATGCCTGCCTTTCCCATCATGGCATCACCTTCTCAAGCGGCATCACAAGCATGTCCTTGCCCCCTGCAAGCTTCACGCGGCGCACCAGCGACGGGAGCTGCCTTGCCTCCACCACGGTCTGGATTGCCCACTCGCCTTTTTTCGCAAGCCGCATGAGCGTGGGGCTTTCCATGGAAGGAAGCACGCGCAATATCTCCTGCAGCTTCTTATCCGACGGCGCGTTGAGCACCAGGTACTTCAGGCTGCGCGCGCGCTTCACGCCCTCAAGCGAAAGCACGATTTCCTGCAGCAGCTCCTCCTGCGCCGCATCCTCCTTTTGCGAGGCAGCCAGGAAGGCGGACGAGGACGACAGCGTGCCTATCTTCCGCAGGCGGTTGGCGCGAAGCGTCCTGCCTGTCTGCACGTGGTCTATCACCGCATCTGCAAGGTTTGCCGCAGGCGCTATCTCGGTCGCTCCCGACAGCTCCAAAAGCGTTGCATTCACGCCTTTTTGCCGCAAGTAGGCGCGGGCGGTGTTCGGGAGCTTGGTGGCAATCCTCTTGCCTTCAATATCGCGCACCGACTTTGCCCTGGAAGCCTCGGGCACTGCCAAGGCAATTTCACACTCCCCGAATCCCAGCTCCAGCACCTGCCTTGCGGCAGAGCCGGTTTCCACAAGCATGTCAAGGCCGGTTATCCCTGCGTAGGCTGCTCCGCTATCCACATACTTTGGCACGTCCTGCGCGCGCACGAACAGGTATTTCACCCGCTCATCCTCGCACCGCGCGCAAAGCGTGTCCTGCGGGCTGTCAAGCGCGGCAAAGCCGGCTTTTGCAAGCATGGAAAGCGCAGGCTGGCAAAGCACTCCCTTGTTCGGTATTGCAATCCTAATCATTTCTTCCATTCAAATCACTCCCTTTGTGGAAGGCAGGCTCCTGCCCGCCCTCTCTTTCACCTCGCACGCTTGAGAAAGCGCGCGCGCAAACCCCTTGAAAATCCCCTCGCACTTGTGGTGGTCATTGCCATCGTAGAGCAGCCGCACGCACACATTGCAGCGCGCCCCCTGCACAAAGCCTGCGAAAAATTCCTTCACCAGGTCAGACTGCAACTCGCCGATGAATTCCCTCTGGAAACTCGCGTCGAATATGAGCGCGGAGCGCCCGCCAAAGTCCACGGAAACAAGCGAAAGCGCCTCGTCCATGGGAAAGGCAAAGCACCCTGCGCGCGCAATACCGCGCTTGCTGCCAAGCGCTGATGAAAATGCCTCGCCTAGCGCAATGCCCACATCCTCCACCAGGTGGTGCTGGTCCACTTCTAAGTCGCCCTTTGCAGAAAGCGACAGGTCAAACAGCCCGTGCTTTGCAAACGCGGAAAGCATGTGGTCGAAAAACCCGATGCCGGTTGACACGCTCGACTCGCCGCTGCCGTCAACGCACAGCTGAAGCGAGATTTGCGTCTCCTTTGTTTTCCTTTCGATTTTTGCGCACCGTTTTGCATTTTTCATATGAACAGCCTCCTTATCGCATCATTCACGCTGGCAAACCTTGCAAACTCACCTGGCTGTGCATTTCCCCTGCCAATGGCAACAAACGCGCAGCCCGCCCGTGCAGCAGCCTCACAATCATCCACGGAATCTCCGACGTAAACCGGCAGTTTTGCGCCAAGCATTTTCTTGGCAAGCAAAAGCGGGGCAGGGTCTGGCTTGCCAAGCCGCGTGTCCTCCATTGCCACAAGCGGCGTGCTTTTCGGCATCCCCAGCCTCCGCATTGCGATTCTTGCCTCCACGCGCGGCCTGCCAGTCACTACGCCTACCCGTTTCCTAATTTTGCGTAGCAGGCGCAATTGCACAAGTGGCTTTTCAGACCTTATCAAGCCATTTCCATTCCTCCCAAGGTATAATCCCTGGAAGACGGGCACCACGTCTTCCCTCGATGAGCGCACGCCTTGCCTTCGCAGCACCTCAACAGTGGCATCCCAGTCATTGTTCATCCCAGGCATCCTCTTCACAATCGCCACTTGCCGCGTTGCCACCTTTTTGCCCGATATCTCCTGTGCAGTGAGGCGTATTGCCTCAAGATAGGAGCGCGAGACATCCACAAGCGTCCCGTCAATGTCAAACAGCACGGCATCCGCCGCCGCCCCAAGCAGGCTTTTCAGGAAATAATCGTTTTCCTTTTGCGTGCAAACAGTAACCCGCAGTGCGTTTGGCACAAGCCCTGACCTGTCCCGCACCAGTATCCTGTATTTTCCAGCCAGCTTTTCCTGAACCGCCTTAGCATCAATCCCATCTGGCAGGGCAAACAGCACAAAGTTTGCATCAGACGGATAAACTTTCATGCCAAGCGCGCGCAATCCTTCGGAAAGTTTCTTCCTTTCTCTCACAGTTTCCTGCACGCATTTTCTCATTGCGTCCATCCTTCCAAACGCGCCAAGCGCAGATTGCTGCGAAAGCGAATTGATGTTGTAGGGAAGCTTCACCTTCTGCATGAGCCTGATTATTTCCGGCGAAGTTATGCAATAACCCAGCCTTGCGCCCGCAAGCGCCCATGCCTTGGAAAACGTGCGCAGCACCACTGCATTCGGATAGCTGCGCGCCTGGCTGGAAAAGCTCCTGCCTGCAAATTCAGCATATGCCTCATCCACCACAAGAATTGCTTTCACACTCTTTGCAATTTTCCCAAGGCGCGCAAAATCCAGCAGGTTGCCTGTGGGGTTGTTCGGCGAGCAGGCAAAAATCAGCTTTGGTTTTTTGCGCTTCACTGTTGCAAGAATTGCTTTCATGTCAGGCTGGAAATCCCCTCCCAGCTTCACGCCAACTGCCTCAACGCCGTTTGCCTCTGCGCATATCCTGTACATCGAGTAAGTGGGCTCAAGGACCAGCACGCTGTCCTTCCCCTGCCTGCAAAATACGCGTATGAGGATGTCAATCGCCTCGTCGCTGCCATTGAAGAGGAGCACATTCCTCCTGCCGACATTGCAGTAGCTTGCAATCTTCTCAACAAGAGCGCTTCCCTGGGGGTCAGGGTACCTGTTCAGCCCGCTGCCAAACAAGTCAGCCGCGTTCTCGTTCAAATCTGCGAACCGCAGACCCTTCTCCTCGGCGACATCGCGGTCGCTGATGTACGGCGCAACGCGTTTCAGCTCAGGGCGTGCCAGCCCCTCAATCCAGTTTTTCATAAATATCCCTCTTTTCCGAAGCGCGTGCGTGCGCCTCCAGGCCTTCCATTCTTGCCAAAAGCGCGGTCGCCTTCGCGAGCCTTCCCTGCGCAGTTTCCTCCAGCGTTTCAGTGTACATCCACTTGCCAAACGTCTGCACGCTTACACCTCCCCATGCCCTTGCAGCAGAGTTTGTGGGCAGGATGTGGTTGCCGCCGGACATTCCATAATCGCAGAATGCCTCTCCAGTGCCTACAAATACTGCCCCGGCGTTTTTCACCAGTGGGAGCAGCCGCGCAGCATCCTTCACCAAAAGCTCAAGGTGTTCCGGCGCCAGCGCATTCGCGGCACCCACTGCGTCTTCCAGGCTTTTTGCAACAAGCACCATTCCCCATTTTGGGATGGAAGCGCGCGCAGCGTTTTCCTCGGGCAGCTTCCCGAGCTGCGCTGAGAGCTCAGTCGAAACCTTCCGTGCGGCATCCTTTGAATCGCAGATGCACAAAGCTACGCTGTCGGCGCCGTGCTCGGCCTGCGCCAGCATGTCCGCTGCTGCATATGCCTGGTTTACAGAGCCATCTGCAATCACCAGCACCTCTGACGGGCCAGCAGGCACATCTATTCTCGTCCCATTGCCAGCCACTATTTGCTTTGCCGCGCTGACATACGCGTTGCCAGGCCCGCAAATCACGTCCACCGGCGGCATCATGCCCCCAATGCCATAAGCCATCGCGGCAATTGCCTGCGCTCCGCCTATTTTGTAAACATTGGGAATTCCGCACATGGCAGCAGCCGCAAGCACGAATCGGTTTGCATTGCCATCCTTTTGCGGAGGCGTGCAAACAACAAGTTCCTCCACACCAGCAACCGCAGCAGGCACTGCTGCCATGAAAAGCGAGGAGAAAAGCGGCGCCCTTCCTGCAGGCACATAAATCCCTGCCCGCTCTACAGGAACAAACCTCAAAGTTGTTTTCCCGTCATTCCCTTCAAGGCAAACCTCTCCCATCGAGGCTTTTTGCGCGCGCGCAAACTCCTCTATCCTTCCCTTCATTTCCAGCATTGCGTTCCGCTGTGCGGGCAATAGTAATTTTTCCGCATCTTCAATCTCCCGCCTGGAGGCGCGCGCATTCCCTGGGCTAAGGGCAAAACCATCCAGCCTGCGCGAGTAATCTGCCACTGCCGCAAAGCCCCTCAGGCGCACATCTTCCACTATACCTGATGCAACTCGCCGCGCGCCCTCATCCTGCGCCCTGCGGCTTGCCAAAAAACCAGAAATCGCTTTTCTTGTGAGTGGAACAGGCGCCAGGCTAGGCAGCGTGAAGCAGACTCCTTGCCGTTTCCTCCGTGTTCTCCATAGCCTCGCCTATTTCCTGTTGCTTTCCCACTTTATTCCCACTTCATTTTTTAAAGCTATCGTTTAGCCCCGATGCGATAGCTTTTTAACGCCACGTCAATGGAAAAAGAACAATGGAACAATCCCATTTCAACAGCCGAAGCGGCAACAAGCGCGACAGGCCGCGGCGCAATGGCAGGTATGGCGACACCAGGCCAGAAAAAGAATTCTCCAGCCGCTCAACTACTGGCAGCAAGCGCAACCCCGGCGGAAGCCACGGCATAATGCGCGACTAGGGGCGCGTAGATACGAATAAAAGCATCTTTCCTCCTTCTTCTGGCATGTCAAAATCAACCTGGCTTGCCACTCCCAACATCGCTGTTGTGAAATACTGGGGCAAGCGCGACTCGGAGCTCAATCTTCCTTACAACGGCAGCGTGAGCGTGACCATGGACGAGACTGTGAGCACCAGGACGACTGTGGAGTTTTCGCCCTCTCTTTCGCGCGACATCTTCTCCCTGAACGGCAAAACCGCAAAGCCAGGCGAGACGATGCGCGTCAGCCGCGTGCTGGATGCAGTGAGGCGCGCTGCAGGCGTGCGCCTTCGTGCGCGCGTTTACTCTGAAAACAATTTCCCCACGGCAGCAGGCATTGCCTCGTCAGCGTCAGGCTTTGCAGCGCTTGCCTGCGCAGCGGCAGATGCTGCCGGCATGAAGGCATCCAGCAAACAACTTTCCCTTTTCGCGCGCATGGGCTCGGGAAGCGCATGCCGCTCTGTCATAGGAGGCTTTGCGGAATGGAAAAAGGGCTCGCGCGCAGATGGCTCAGACTCGTATGCCGTCCAGGTTGCGCCAGCCTCGCACTGGCCGCATCTTCGCAACGTCATTGCAATCACCGACGCGGGAAGGAAGCTTATCGGCTCAGACCTTGGCATGCAGCTCACCGTGTCTGGAAGCGCGCTTTACCAGCAAAGGGTGAAGAAAATGCCCTCGCTCATACGCGAGATGAAAAGCGCCATTCTCAGCCGCGACCTTCCATCATTCCTCACGCTTACCATGAAGGAGTCCTCCAACATGCACGCAGTGATGCTGGATTCCACTCCGCCCATCATGTACCTCAACGACATCAGCCGAGAGATAATGCGCGCAGTGCACTCATTCAACGAGCAGGAAGGGGAAACCGCTGCTGGCTACACATTTGACGCAGGCCCCAACGCGCACGTCTACACCACTGAAAAGCACGCGCGCAAAATCGAGCGCATGCTTTCAGACATTGAGGGCGTGAAAAAAACAATTGCCTGCCGCGCAGGCAGCGGGCCAAGAAGGCTGAAGGAAAAAGACGCGCTGTTCTAAGGATGGTTACTTTCTCTTCTTAACGTCCCAAATATACTTGTCGCAGCGCACGGGCGTGACCGTTATCTCAAACCCGTAGCCGTTCTCGGCAATGAAAGCCTTCATCTTGTCGTTTATGTTGTCCGAGACAGGGTCGTTGTTCATCCAGGAGGTTGACTTGCCGACGTTGAGGCAGTCTGCGACCAATCCAGCGTCCAAGTCTGACACCCCCATGGACATCACCTTGTCATGCACTTCCTTCGGGGTGAGCTTCGCTAGTGTGACTTGCTGGGTTACTGCATCCATCCTATCTCCTCCTTGTTGCTTCGCGCCATACACGCGCGCCGCATTGGTCGCCTGGTGTTCAATTATCAAAAAAGGTTTATCAAGCTTATGTGCGCGAACATTGCGTGGCACTGGAAAAATCCTGCGGCGCGCTCATTTTCCGCCTCGACGGCGCAAAGAGGCTCTATCTCCTTCTCCATTACGCAGGCGGGCACTGGGACTTCCCGAAAGGGCATGTGGAGAAAGGCGAGAGCGAGGAGCAGACTGCAAGGCGGGAAATACAGGAGGAAACGGGCTTAACATCACTTGAGTTCCTCCCGGGCTTCCGCGAGGAAATTTCCTACACATTCCGGCACAACACAGGCGAGGAGGCGCAAAAGCAGGTGGCGTTTTTCCTTGCAAGCACGAGCGAAAAGCTGGTGCGATTGTCAGACGAGCACATCGGCTTTGCCTGGCTTCCATACGAGGCGGCGAGGAAGAAAGCCACGTATGAGAACGCGCGAGGGCTTCTCCTCAAGGCAGAGAAGCATTTACTTTCCCTTTCTTCGGCCTGATGCCGCTGGTTTTCTCCTGGCAAGCAATACCTCAAGAAGCTTTCTCAGTTTCTTTGACTTGAAATTCCTCACAATAAGCGCAGCGCGGCCCTTCAATTCCTTCTCAGGCATGGTGGTGGAAAGCGCCACGCACGGCATTCCTGCGCGCGCTGCGGCCTCCACGCCAGACAGCGAGTCCTCGAAAACAATGCACTCGGACGGCTTCACGCGTATCCTTTTTGCCGCCTTCAGGAAAATCTCAGGCGCAGGCTTTCCCCTCTTCACCTGCTCGATTGCCACGAACGGCATCCTCTTCAAGCCTGCAGAGCGCAGCGACTCCTCCACGTGGTTGGTGTGCCCGCCTGATGCCACTGCCTCTTTCACGGCGTTTTCCGCAAGAAGCTTATGCACCTCTGCAAACCCTGCGACGACCGGGAGCTTGTTCTTCCTTATCTCGGCAAGATAGATTTCATTCCTCTTCTTCACAAGCTCGCGCGCATCTTCCTTTATCTTGTATTTTTTCACAATGTCGTCGAAAATCGCATAGGAGCCGATGCCAGTGTATGCGCGCTTCCAGTGCGCGTTTTCTATCCTGATGCCATATTTGTGAAGCGCGCGCTCGAACGTGCGCGGGTGCACCATCTCGGAGTCCACAATGACTCCGTCCAGGTCGAAAATCACTGCCTTGAAGCTCGTGAGCGCGGAGAATGGGACTGGCTTGGCGTGCGCTTTTTTCTTTGCACCCTTGCCGCGCGAATCATCTTCTTTCTCTTCGTTATAGGTATTGGTTTTGCTGTTGTTGGAACCATGCGTCATCCCTTTCCGGTTCTTTTCACCTTTTTTTTCATTTGCACTGATTTTGCTTGCTTTGCGTACACGTACTTGCTTTGCCACGGGCGCCTGCAAAACGGCAGCTCCAAGCAGTTTAGCCTGCAATTTTGTACTCTTGCCTGTTGCCATGCCAACTGGCGCCTCCAGACTGCCGACCATCTCTTCTGAAAAAATCAATACAGCTGGCTCTTCAGTATTGGCCATTTTGTCTTTCTGCCCATTCTGCGAAGCTTGCGGTGCGGCTAATGCAAGAATCCCTTCTGGAATGCATGGGGAATCATCGAAAAAGTCACCAGTGTAATGAATGTCCATGGGGCGGCGTTTTTCCTTATTGTTAGGTTTGTCCCGAATCGCTGGAGTTTCAAGCACAAACTCTTTGTGCACAACGACTCTTTTTTGGGCTGCATCTGCTGCCATCTGCTTCGCCCTGTTTGCAAGCCAAATTTCCTGCCCGAACTGGATGAAAACAGAGCTGACTTCAAACCTTTTATTTTCGGGTATTGTTAGACGCACCAGTCCATTTTCCTGATTGCTCAAGCCTACGAAATATGATATTGGGACTGCTCCTCCGGTTCGCATCATTTCTGCAGCCGTGCAGCTATGCAAGCAGCCTTTCATCCAGTGTTTTGCAATGTATTTCTCCGCCTCGCTGTCAGAAATCATCGCACGTTCAAACTTGAGTTTTATGGTTCCGCTCGTGTTGACATATATTTCAGTTGGCGGCAAGAAAACAGGCCTCCCATCCTTTATTATAAGGCAAAGATTGTCGTTCAAATAGATTTGCCATCCCTGCCCCTTGTCGTTTTCCATTATCTCCTGGCCACTTGGGAGTTTAACACCGATGATCCTATCTCCCAGGCTGGTGCTTTTCCATATGAAATTCTGGGAGCGCTTCATTGCAGATTGGAGCGTCTCCCCTTCAAATGCGGTTATTTCCAGCTTTTCGAGTTTTCCATCAACATCTATATCGAAGCCAAGCCTGTGCTCTATTGCAGTATTCACGATGCGACTGGATTTGTTTCCATTTTCTGGCCTAGTCTGCAGGAATGTTTCGAAAATAGTGTCAAAATGTGCCCTGTCCTCCACAAAAGCCCTGTTCACTGAGACGTTTTGGTCGATGCTGCGCACATCGGTGACATCTATGGCTATTACTTTTACGTAGCTGCCCTCTCTTCTAGCTATGAAAAATATGTCCCTTTCCTGCCCGATCATTCCCGTTATGCTCTCCTTAATTACAATGTCTCCTTCAGCCGCCCCTCTAAGTTCATTTGCAAGAGACTGGTCCAGCTTTCTTACATTGCGCATTGAAAGCAAAGAAGAGCCGGCGGGCATTTCAATGTTTTGGGTTCCCCTTCCTAGCAGGATGTGCTCTGCCTCTGCTTGCCGTTTTTCAAGTATCTTGCCTATCTCATACTGCCTCATGTAGCTTGGCCTGAACAATTGCACAGCAAACTGCCTCATTGCATTGAGCTTTTTCACATCCACACCCACAAGGATGGCAGATTGGCTTGGCAACGTTTAAAATCAGTTCTGCATGCGCAAGGGCAATCAGTAGTCAATTCCGCAGCGCGAGATGATTCCCCTGTCGAACGGGTGCTTTTCCTTCTTGACATAGGTGACGTAATCCGACGCTTCCTCGATTGCGCGCGTGGCGCCCCTGCCTGTAAGTATGATTTCACAGTTCTGCGCGCGCGAGCGGATGAGTGCAAGCACGTCCTCTTCGCTTATCATCTTCTCCTTCATCGCCCAGAATACCTCGTCGAGCACGACAAGCCCGTACTCGCCGCCTGCGCACATCTTCTTTGCCTTCTCAAAAGCCCCCAAAACAAGCATCCTGTCCATCCCGTTTATCACAAAGCAGTCTCGGCAGAACGTGACATGCCCCTTCTCCTTGAGCTGCGCAGCATGCTCCCTCTGGCGCTGGCAGTGCTTGGTGCCAGTCACGACTGTTACGCCCAGTTTCTCAAGCGCAGGCACTTCGGAGGACAGCCCTCCTTTCAAGAACTGGATGAATGCGACTTTCATGCCCCGGGAAGACGCGCGCACCGCAATGCCTATGGCTGAGGTTGTTTTGCCATTCCCGTCCCCTGTAAGGACATGCACCAGGCCATCCTTCCTTGCCATGGATGGATTTGGCAGGGGCAATATTATTACCCCTTTCCCCAAAATCCTTTCATGCGCGAAGCAGAGCTTTGGAAACCTATGCCTGGCAAGGCAGCCTCCTGCTTTCTCTGCCAGCGAAGGTGCTACTTGAAAGAGGGCGAAACGGGATTTTGCCACGTACGCAAGAACATTGGCGGCACGCTGAACACGCTAAACTACGGCAAGTGCGTCGCCTATGCAGTGGACCCGATTGAGAAAAAGCCATACTACCATTTCGCCCCGGGCTCGCCGGTCTTCTCCTTCGCCGCGGCAGGCTGCAACTTCAGGTGCGAGCACTGTTTCACAAAGGACAACTCGTTTTTGGTTGATGACACGATCATTTTTGCTGGCGAATTTTTTGAAAAAGCCGAACCAAGCGAGGGAACGTCTGGCTCTGAAATTAGCTTCAACACGATAAGTCATCTTGGGAAAAAAAGAGCCATCATAAAAGCGTCGAGACATCATTACGAAGGCGAAGTTTACTCGATAAAGCCTCGATACGCCCCCCCAATCGAATGCACGCCTGAACACAAGATATATGTCTTTGAAAGAGGGGGCATCAGGAAAAAGAACGCATCTGAGCTCAAGGAGGGCGAGCTTCTCATGGTGCCAAAGCTCAAGCCAGGTCGAAACAGCTTTCAATCTTTTAATTCAGCAGAAATACTCGCCAGTTATATCTGCAAGATACGGAAAGGGAGAAAAACTGACAAGAAAATGCTAGACGACATCATGGAGATGAAACGCGGAGGGGCAACTTCGCGGCAAATCGGCATCCAGTTCGGTCTCCATCCCACATACGTCAGAAAACTTTTAGGGCAAATCGGAAAAAAAGGCATAACTACTGATACCTTTCATTATGACAACGAGATTATACGGGAAGACGGAAGGGTAAGATTCAAGACTGAAAAAGGGCTTGGAATACCCAAACATATCGAAGTTAATGAAGAGCTTGCGGAACTTTTGGGCTATTTCTGCGCAGAAGGGAGCGTCCACAAGCTGAAAAACAGGCCGAATTCAATGCAGCTTGTCTTTTCTTTTGGAAAGCATGAACGGCATCTGGCTGCTCGTACGGTGCAGCTTATCAATCGCGTGTTCGGGCTGGATGCAAGGATTGTCAATGCAGCCACTAGCATTAGGACGGAAATAGGCAAATCGTCTCTTGCCCTCGTTTTCAGGCACCTTTGCGGAACAGGCGCCAAGAACAAAAAAGTCCCGGCATGCATCGCATCTTCAAGGCTAAGCGTCATCCGCGCGTTTCTCAAGGCGGTTGTCGAGGGCGACGGAGCCGTATTGGAGAATAATATCGCAATTGACACTGTTTCAAATAGGCTGGCGCATGGGCTCTACCACCTATTTCTTCTTTGCGGGTATCTTCCAAGCTACTATGTTTGGAAGGCGCCGAAGAAGAGAAAATTGCTCGAGAGAGTTGTGAGCCAGTCTACGCTTTACTATGTGAAAATAACCGCCGAGCGGTTCAGAAACGATTTCCTTGGGCTGAAAAATGCAAAGGTGAGGCGAAAAAGCGAAGGCAGCCTAAAATTCAAGGAAACAAGAACGCATTGGCTGGTACCAATCTTCAAGATTCAAAAAAGGCGCTATTCTGGTTACGTCTATAACATGGAGGTGAAAGGCGAGCATTCCTATTTGGCAAGTTTCGTTGGCGTAGCAAACTGCCAGAACTGGGAGATTTCCCAGCCAAGCGAGATAACCGGAAGGGAAATGGGGCCTCAGATGCTGGTGGACATGGCGCTTCGGACAAAATCGCACGGGATTGCCTACACCTACACCGAGCCCACCATATTCTACGAATACGCAAAGGACACTGCGGAACTTGCGCGCAAAAAAGGGCTTTACAACGTGTTCGTGACC
>CAITKI010000020.1 GCA_903892905.1 uncultured Microcaldota archaeon
AGCTGGAAAGCTCACGGAAGCGCAGATGAAGGAATATTTCGGCTGGACGCAGGACAGCGGCATGGCTGCCACCTACGTTCATTTGTCCGGCAGGGATGTTGACAAGGCGCTCCTGGCTTTGCAAGGCCTCGTCAAGCCAGAAGACAACCACGAAGATCGCATGAGGGTTACAAATTGCCTGCGCTGTAGGGAAAAGAACTCGCCCATAGCGAAATTCTGCATACGCTGCGGCACTCCAATGAGTGAGGGCGTAGCCGCCCAGATAGACGAGGAAAGGAAAGGCGGGGATGCAATGCTCAACAGCCTCATGAAAAATCCGGAATTCAAGGAATTCCTCTTCAAAAAGGTCACGGAGCTAGGGCTTGACAGGCAGCTCGCTTGACTGCGTAACAAACTGTTCCATATGGAACGACATTAACCTTTAAGTGGGGATGATTGCAAATACATGCGTGACAAAATGTCACAGGTGATATCATGGAACCAGAAAAAACGGAAGAATATCTGGCAAACAAGGCTAAGTGGAAAAAAGCCACAGTCTTATCTGGAACGATGGTAATCGGAGGCGTGGTTCAGATGGTAATCCAAGGCGTCTGGACTGCGACACCGTTTCCCGTAAATCTGCTGATACTGATCGGCATTCTTATCGGGCTCACATTCCTGATTACCCTGTGGTGGAAAGAGATCTAAGCGCCTATTTCCTGGATAGCGCCGTTCGCGCTCGTTCTTCCCTTGCCTTCATTTTCAATTCCCAAAGCCAAGCCGGAAGGAACGGCTTGAGCTCTTCGAGGGAGAGAGGTTTTTTATCCATGCACCCTATTCTGAGGCTACCGTCCATTATTCGTTCATGCCATATTCTGCATTATTGTGCAGCCTATTTCTGAAGCCCAGAACAGGCATTTTTCCTAGGAAATTCCGCGGAAATCATTCGGAGGGATATATTTCCGAGGAAATCCACTGTCTGCGGTCATGCCAATAATCTTGACTGCACAGAATAATGGGCATGGTCGGAAAGGTGGATGACAACCTGATGCTCAAATTGCTCGAGCTTCTGCCGGAGGAGAGCATGAGCGTGCACCAGATCGCCTGCAAGACTGGCTGGGATCACCGCACCATCAAGAAGTACGTCAAGCTCATTATCGCGGTGCAGAACGCGCCCAAGATAAAGATGGAAGTCGTCGGATTCCGGGTGCTTGTGAAAAAGGAAACGCATATTTCTACTCCAAAATCCTGACAGTCAAAAATGAAAGGCAGTTTTGCAACCTGTTTTCTTTATATATTCCCGCCGTGAAATCCGTGCATGCCGGGACCGGAGATGGTTCAGTTGGACCCTGCGCAGAAGCAGGCTCCTGCCGCAGTCGAGGTGTTTGACAAGCGACAGATGATCCTTCAGGCAAAGCACGATGTGAATCTTCTTCTTGAGAAATCGAAAAGCGTAATCAACAGCGACAAGGCAAAGCTCGAAAACCTCCAAGTCATAAGCTCCTTTACCGTGCTCGCAAAGCCAGGGCACGAGAAGGAAACTTACGAGATTTACCGGATAGAGGTCAACAAGGTGAACGAGCAGCTGATATTGAATAAGGAGAGTTTTGACATCCAGCTTGAGGAAACACGGCCGGGAAAGCTCTACATTGTGTGCGGGAGGTATGAGGAAAAGGAGCCGAAGGTTGCGCAGGAAGAGAAAGAAAAAGTTAAGCAAACGGAGTATAAGATAGAAAAGCTCCCGCCGTGCAGGCTTTCGGAACAGGATAAGGCAGATATCGCAGTCACCAAAGAGGCGCTGGCCACGATGGAGCCTCTTGAGCTGACGGGCAAGCAGTGGGAAATCTTCAGGGGGCGCATCTACAGGACGGCAAGAATGGTGAAGCACAAGGACTTTGGTAAACTCACAAACGAGGAAAAGCTGGATGTCGTAAGATGCGCGATTTCGCCACATGAAAAGGCGGCAAAGAAGATGGGCTTCAAGTATCCTGAGCCCGGCGACCCGAAGATGGACGACATACAGAAAGCAGCCGAGACCCTCTCGACGCGGAAGGGCGACTGCGATGACCTTTCCCTGCTCTATATCGCCTGCCTCAAGAGGCTGGCTGACAACAATGAGATTGACCTGAAGGGTGCCAGTCTCGTTATAGCGGGCTATTTCGACCCCGATGCCAAGGCAGTGAAGGCGCATGCGAATACGCTTCAGATCCTTGTCAAGGGCAATGAACCGAATGTTTACCTTGTAGACCTGACTCTGAACACCTCCAAAAAGGACCTTAGCATGGCACCTGGAAAAGCTATTGCCGAGGATTCGGATTTCAGGAAGAGGTTCGCAGAGCATATGAACGAAAGCAGGGACGATGGACTGAAGCTTTCGCCCAGCCTGATGGAGTTGCAGGTGTACTCCGGTTACTCTGCCGTGGAAGTGTACTATTACGAGAAGAAAGGCGAGTATCTTTTGAAGAACGGCAAGGATTCTGATGCAACCGACCAGCTGACAAAGGGAATCGACATAGCTGAACGTGACGGTGTGCCTGCTGCAAACTCCTACTTCCTGCGGGTTGACGGGTGGAGCAACATCATTCAGCCAACTACAGAACTGCAAAGCAAGTTGTCGCGCGAAGGGAAAATGGACGAGGCCGATTCATATGGAACGGTTGTGCGCGAATTCAACGAGTGCATTCTTGAGGACAAGCGAAAGGGGATTGCGCAGCCAGTTCAAAGCTCATATTCGCTGTCGCGCGGCTCAGTTTCGACTTTCAACAAGGCTCACGGGGCAGAGGCTGAGGCTATGATGGTTACTGCCATAAAGAAAGCTCAGTTCAGGGACGAGATTTACCCCACCCTGTGGGAGATGTATTCAAAGGAAGGCAAATACGCTGAAGCTGCAAAAACGTTCCAGGGATTGAAGGACGAACTTGACAAAACCGGCATTGACGGCGGAAAGATTGGCGAGATAAAGAGGACGCTGGACGGGTATGTCGGACAGGCGGAAAAGAAACTTATGAAATGAGCGTCTATTTCACCACAGGGTTCCAAAACTGCGTCTTGTTTATTGCCTTGACTCCTTCCCAGTAGCGCAGTATATCGTCCTTTTCTTTCTTATCCACCGGGTTGTTTTCATCATATTTTTGCAGAGCGTTGGAAGGCGTTATGCCTTCCCTTTTGCTGTAAACCGCCAGGACGAACGCTTTCTTTCCATCCTCCCACATCTTGCTGACCTGTGCGACATCTTCTTTGTTGAGGAGCTTCATCTGCGCCTCGGAAAGCCCGAACGGTCTCTTGTATTGCTCGCTGTCCTCCTTTTTAGCCCATGACTCGGCATAAACGAAGCGGATTTCGCTCTTGGAGAGGAAAACAGAATCCGGGACCACCTCGGGGAACCTGAGCTTGCTGATGTCTGGCTTCTGAACCACTTTGTTGGTTGCCGGAGTCTTGAAAGTCGAATCGGTTTGCATCAACAGCACGGTGTCACCCCCTTTCGGTTTCTTTTCCTGCGAGTATGCTCTTGCAATTATGCCCGAAGTAAGTAAAAATGCACCTGTAAAGAGCGTGATGGCTACCCCTACCCTGACCTTGTGCCCTATGTTTTGCCTGAAATGGGGCGCCTTGAAGTGCATATACCTATTCTGTGTTCAGGGGTATATAAAGGTAATTTTCCAATCTTATTTGTAGGGCTTTGCTGCATATGACGAGTCGGCTTCAACCGCAGTTTTGAAATCGTACTCGTAGCATCCGCCCATTAGGAACTCGACATAGCCACGTTCGTAGTACCATTGGGCGGCACGGCGCTGAGGGCCACGCTCCAGCCCGCATCCAAGAATAAGACTCGTGTAGTCTCCTAGCGCTTCTTTGTATTGTTTTTGGGAGACATACCATAGGGCGCGCTTATGGAGCGCGTCTCCCGCCCAGATGGAATACATGTCCCACATTTTGCCGTCCTCGGCAGTTTTTACTGCCGCGGTGTAATCTTCAAGCATGCAAGAAGTGTCACCGATGCTTGCATACGCATCCCCGCGAAGGGTAAGATTGAATATTACCATCAGCCTTTTCCATACGGTATCCTGCTTCTCATTCGCCAATTCTTCCTGGCTCAGATCCACCGCCGTGCCCAGGTCATCGATGCCTTCTTTAACCATATTGAGTTTCAAGTGCAGCCTCCCACGGCTTGTAAAAAGATCGGGGTCCTTGCAGCCAAGTTCTATCGCTTTGTTGTAATAATAGAATGTGTTTGCGTAATCTTCAAGTTGAGAGTAAGCGCCTGCAAGGTATCGTAGCCATTTAATTTCTTTTGGATAGTGTTCAGCCAGGACAAGATAATCCTGTATTGCCTCGGCGATATTTTTTCTTCCCGAGTTTGCTTCTGCCCGCAATGCCAGGGCATCCATGTTTTCTGGCTGCCTACGCATGACCTCTGAGAAGTCCAGAGCCGCCTTGGCATATTGCTTGTTCCTGAGTTGAACTTTCCCGCGATTTACGAAAAGGTCCGTCTTGGAAGAATCCCGCTTTATCTCGCCATTATAGAATTCAATATGCTGTGTTGCATAAGTCTTAGGGCGGATGCCTGTTTAGGCTAACTCCCCGAACCGTTTCAGTCTCTGATACGCCCAAACCTTCAAGCCTGCCTCCTGCAACATTCCCAAAACGCTTTTCGCCGCCAATTCTTCCC
>CAITKI010000021.1 GCA_903892905.1 uncultured Microcaldota archaeon
GGCTTTTCAGCTCTTCGATGTCAAAGCTGAATTTCCTTTTCTCGGACAGGGGCAGGGGGACAGGCACCGCGCCGTTTGCGATTATCTGGGACTGGTAGATTGGGAAGCCTGGGTTCGGGTAGATTACCTCGTCCCCCACTCCGTGGTCGGTGGTGCAGGCAATCGTATATGCGATGAAGGGCTTTGCCCCGTTCGCTATCACCACGTGCTCCGGCTTGACATCGATCTTTCGCGTACGCGTCAGATAGCGCGCCACCGCCTCGCGCGCAATCAGAGTGCCTGCGGAGTCGGTGTAGCCTGTTTTTCCGTCGTTTATTGCCTTTATCGCGGCGTCCTTGATATGCCGCGGCGTGTCAAAGTCGGGCTGGCCGATGCAGAAGCTTACCACGTCCTTGCCTTCGCGGCGCAGGCGGTTCACTTCCGCAAGGACTTCAAAAGCAGTCTCGGTCCCCAGGTCGATTGTCCTTTTTGAGATGTCCAAATGCTCACCTTGAATCAAGCGGCGCTAAACCGCGCCGCCCACACAGGGCGAATTATGCTGCAATATTTTATATTAGTGGCGGAACTCCGAACGAAAACTGAGCGGTTTAAATGCAGGGCATGGCTTATCCTTGCAGGTGATTTTGATGGCTGGAACCGCATCATTCAGGCAATACACAGGCGCATTCGTGCTCGCAGGAGTGGTTGTGCTTGCTCTTCTCATGATTGCAGCCATTCCGCAGCCAACGCTTCCCCCTGTCCCGCCTGGCGGGAATGCCACGGGCTCGGACGGCCTGAAGTCCTTCGCATCATATGATGAGATATACTCTTTCCTGAAAGCCAGCTCGGGCGGCTCATATGGCTACGGCGTGCGCGGCGGCATGATGGATGGCGTGATGGTGAAAGCGGGGTTTGCCCCCACTGCTGCGCCCTCGCCATCCGTGAACGGGGCTGAAAGCGGCGCGACGCAGTCTGCAAGCGCATCGGATTATTCGCAGACCAACGTGCAGGTGAAGGGGGTGGACGAGCCTGACTTTGTGAAAAACGACGGGAAATACATCTATGTGGTGAAGAACGAGTACAGCTCGGGCTCAGGCTACAATCCGTTCGGCTCGGGAAGCGCGGGAAAGATAAAAATCATCGACGCCTACCCTGCGGAGCAGATGAAGCAGGCGGGAGAAGTCTCGATTGACGGCACGGTGAGCGACATATTCATATACAACGGCAAGCTGGTGGTTTTCGGGAGCATCTATGTGCCTTTCTACTACCCGCGGGCGCTTTCCGCGGACGTGCGCTGCCTGGATTGCGTGATGCCGCCATACTATTCGCAGAATTTCGCATTCATGAGGGTGTATGACATCTCGGATGCGTCAGCGCCCAAGCTCCTGAAGAGGATTGAGGTGAAGGGAGACTACAAGGACGCGCGCATGATTGACGGGAAAGTGTACGCGGTGTTCTCTGACTATGCATCGTATGCCTACCCCGTGCCGCTCTACCGCGTGGACGGCAATGACAGGCAGGTGGCGCCATCCGAAATAAATTACTTTGATTACCCGGACAGCAGCTACAACTACAATATATTCACGAGCGTGGACCTCAATGACCTCTCCAAGGCGGAGGGCAGGAAAGTGGTGCTCATGGGAGCGTCGCAGAACCTGTTTGTATCGGCGGACAACATGTATGTGACATTCACTTCATACGACTACTATGACCCGCAGTGGAAGATTTACAACGAGGTTTTCGCGCCGTACTTTGATTCGGCGACCAAGAAGAAGATGGCTGAAATCGATGCAATGAACATCTCAAGCTGGAGGAAGGAGAAGCTGAAGTCGGAGCAGGCGCTTTACTTCATCCAGGACAAGATATACAACCCGCTTGACCTGTCAGTGGACGCCACGCTTCGCGATGAGCTGACAGCGAAGCTGCGCGAGAAGCAGTCCGAGTCCACGGACCAGTACAGGAGCGTGGAAAACACAGAGGTGCACAAGTTCGCGCTTGACGGCTCCTTTACGTACAAGGGGCAAACCGCAGTGCCCGGGCACGTGCTCAACCAGTTTTCCATGGACGAATACAAGGGCTACTTCAGGATTGCCACCACGAGCGGAAACACCTGGGACAGCAAAAACCCGTCATCGAATAATGTATATTTAATTGACCCCAGCATGAAAGTGGTGGGGAAACTGGAAGGGCTTGCGCAGGGCGAGTCAATATACTCTGCGCGCTTCATGGGGGACAGGGCATACCTTGTCACATTCAAGAAAATCGACCCGCTGTTCGTGGTGGACCTCTCGGTGCCCACGGACCCGCAGGTGCTGGGGCAGCTCAAAATTCCGGGCTACTCGGATTATTTGCAGCCCTACGACGAGACGCACATCATAGGCCTGGGCAAGGATGCGCAGGCGGCGGAAGGCGAGAACCAGAATTTTGCATGGTACCAGGGCGTGAAGCTCTCGCTTTTCGACGTATCAGATGTGGCACACCCGAAGGAAACCGCAAGCTATGAAATCGGCGACAGGGGCACGGACTCGTATGCACTGCAGGACCACAAGGCATTCCTGTTCTCAAAGGAAA
>CAITKI010000022.1 GCA_903892905.1 uncultured Microcaldota archaeon
GATCTATGAACAGCATCACCTGCATGAGCTGGTTCCTGTTCGCGAAAAAACCCGCGCGCTCGTTTGACGGCACGATGTCCGCCACCCAGCTTGACCAGGCCGGGTTGATGAGGAGCGAGGCGCCAAAGCCTGCAGAGAAGAAAAATATTATGAGCGGCACCGCCATCTCGCCGGGCCAGACCAAAAGCGCGATTATGGGCAGCCAGCAAAGCGCCTGGAAAAGCGAGCCTCCCATCACGAGCAGCCGCCTGTCCTTCACCACCCGCAGGACGGAAAGCGCGAACGCCTGCGCCACGCCCCCGAAAAGCTGTGGAAGCGCCGAAAGCATGCCTATCCAGAAATTGTTGGCGCCCAAAAGCACCAGCGCTGCGGGCAAATATGCATCGCCAAGCCCCGTCATGACGGAATATGCCATGCCGTCATTGGTGATGTTCCTCATGGAGGACTTGCACTTCTGCGGGCTAAGGTTGCACGTTTCTTCATCCATATCAGTCGCCGCGTGCCATTTCTGCAAAAAGATTAATAAGGCGGGGGTGAGTATGGCTCTCATGGAGCTGACCTTCCGCCACGCGCTCTTCGCAGCAGGCGCGGTGCTCATCATCATAGGCGCATTTTCCCTCATCGCAGATGTCTTCTCATCCGCGCCCGACCCTGGCGTGCTCGAGGCTTTCTCGCGCGGCTTTGACACCATTTTCCTCGCCCTGTTCTCAGGCGTGCTCATAGGCATTGGCGTGGCGCTTGTGGGCAACGGGCTTTTGCTTCACCTGCTTGGCAACAAGAAGCACATCCTGGTCTCCGCGCTCTTCTCCCTCCTGTTCCTCGCGCTTTCCACGCTCGCCGTATTCTTCCGCGACGCCAACCCCCTGTTTGCCATCGTTGGCTTTTTCACATTCATCTCGGCATCAGCCGCCTTCCTCCTCACCTCGCTTTGGTACGCGCTCTCAAGCGCGGCGCGCAAATACCTCCTTGAGATAAAGTAACCTGGCGCCGCAAGGCAAGCCGCCCAAACCCCTGCGCATGTGGCAAGCTATTTAACCTCGCCGCCCAAATCACGCTTATGCGCCGTGTCATCATCCACAAATGCGAGGGCAACTCTCTCCACCACTGGCACAATGTGAAAAATCCGCTTCGCGTATGCATCAACTTCCTCCTCATCTACGCCGCGCGCTACTCCCCGTCGCTTTCGCTTAAGCGCTTCCTTCTCCGCCTCTCAGGCGCGAAGGTGGCAGGCGGGGCGGCATTCGGCCTGGGCGCCACAGTGGACATCTTCTTCCCCGAAAACATTTCCGTGGGGCAGGATGCCATCATCGGCTACAACACCGTGCTTTTGGGGCACGAGTTCCTCCAGGGGGAATACCGCACGGGGAAAGTGGAAATCGGCGCGCGCGCCATGCTGGGCGCGAACTGCACCGTGCTTCCTGGCGTAAAAGTGGGCAAAGGCGCCACAGTGTCGGCAATGTCATTGGTGAACTGCGACATCCCTGCCGGGCAGGCATGGGGCGGGATACCTGTGAAAAGAATCGGCGCCGGCAGCAAAAAAAGATGATCGCATGGATGCCAACATCAAGCGCGCCCTTCTCTACATTGCCATCTGCCTCAACCTGTTTGCCATCTACATGGGCGCCGCAGTGTATGCCGACCAGTTTGCGCTGCACCCGTGGTACCTTGCCGTCTTCGTGCCAGACTGCCCGCTTTATGTCTTCCTTGCCCTCCTTATCATCCTGGGCATAATCCGCAACGACATCTTCTCGTTCATAGTCTCCATTGGCATGGTGAAATACGGCTTGTGGACGATATTCGTGCTCCTTTTCCACTCAAGCTACTACTTTGCGCCGGGCCTTTTCACAATCTCGGTGATTTTCGTGCTCGGGCACATCGGCATGGCAATTGAAGGGCTTGCGCTTCTTCCGAAAAAGCCGCTCGCGCTTCCCGCGCTTGCGCTGGCAATAGGATGGTTCCTCCTAAACGACTTCTCGGACTACTTCCTTGGCACCGTGCCCCTAATGCCGCCTGGCGGCCTGGATATCGTGCGCAACCTCACCATCGCTTCCAGCATCATCCTCCCCATTGCTATCTTCGCACTTGCTAGCAGGATAAGGAAGAACATGCTTGTGGCATGGCTGCGAGGCATCCTTCTCAACGAAGGCTGACGCTAAACAAGCACGAAAAAATAAAGAAAAAGCAGGCTGCCTTCCCAGGCAGCCCATCCTGATGTGTTGCCAATTGCCTACTTCTTCTTTCCCTTGGCAGATGTTGCGGGCTTCCCCATCTCCATCACTTTCCACACGCCGATTATCACTATGGCGAGGGACACCAGGAAGAGAGGCATGGCCAGCTGGATGAGCTGTATCTCGGTGTTTATTGCCGAAAGCTCAATCTCGGACAGGTCCTTCCTTCCCTGCAATATGTCTGAAACAGCCTTGGTGTACGCAGGTATCTGCGCCTTGTCCACAAGCCCGCCGATGAACGGCATGGCCGCGACCTGGGTTGCGGACTGGTCAACATTGGCCACGAACGCCTGCACGCCAGCATATGTCGACGAGTGCGTTATGCCATACGTCGTCTGCGCATAGCCCTTCACGCTGACAAGCTGGTTGTAGCTCGGGCCCATGGCAACCTGGATGGCGCCAAACAGCAGCGCGCTTGCAAGGAAAAACCCGACAAGCAGCCCGTAGCAGAATTTTTTGTCATTGCAACATTCCATCAAACTACCCCCTGGCCCCCTCGGGCCGTTTCCTGAGGGGCATTCGACGACAAGCATAATAAGGCTTTTGATGTTTACGGATGGGCGCGCGCACCAGCGAAACCCATTTAAACACTACTATCAACATAAAAAGCGGTGGTATGGTGAGTTTTGTATTTGCAAAAAAGCAGCCAGAGCAGGCATCAGGCAAGAGCATCGTGGTCCTGCTCCAGTTCGGCAGGTGGCCTTCCAAGTACCTGGTTGGGGTGACTGAGCAGCAGATGCACGAAATCAAGAGGAATATCCGCCTGAAGGATCCGCTATCCGACGAGCAGGTCGTGTTCGATGTGCTGCGCGGGAACGGCGGCAAGCAGCAGGTCAAGCAATAAGGTGTTGCCATGGAGCCAGCATCCACCCCCCAGAAAAAGATTTTCCACGCATTCTCTCTCAAGTTTGATGCGCAAAAGCCGCGCAAGAATGTTTTTTCGCGCATGCTGCCAATCTCAAGAATGTCTGCTTCTGACTACAACGAAATCGGCAAGCGCCTGCTGGAAAAGGGCCAGCCAAACTCGGCGCTGCGGAAATTCAGTGCAGCAATAAGGCGCGACCCTGCCTTCGGCGAGGCATACTGCAACCGCGCACGCGCCGAAATCGGCAGGCTGCAGATAGAGGAGAAAACCTATAGGCTGGGCAGCGAAGACTATGCCAAGGCATTCGCAGACCTGCACAAGGCAATCGAGCTTGACCCGGAATCCGCGCACTCGTTTGCGCTAATGGCTGAGCTTTGCTGGAAATTCAAGGCATATGGCAATGCCCGCGCGGCCCGGTTCTACGACGCATCCAATGCGCTTTCCCAGCCCCACATGCCTGCAAAAGAGCATCTGAAGAAAGCTTATGTGCTTTTCAGCCAGGAAAAGTTTGCTTCGGCACTGGTGGAAGTTGATGCAGCGTTGCTGCTTAACCCCACCCTTGGCCGCGGGTATTTCCTGCGGGCGCAATGCAGGGAGCGGACTGGCAACTACAAGTTCGAATCAGACGTGCTGGACGATTACGCGGATGCCGCCCATTTCGGCCCCAAAGACGAGAAATTCCGCGCGCAATGCGAGCTCAACGCATTCATATTCTCTTTCTGAAAAATCAGGCTATTATAATAGGTTCAATGTCGTCTTTTTCCTTTTTCTTTTCCCCTTTCTTGGCGTCAGCGGGCTTCTGCGCCTGCTGCGGGGGCTTGGGCGGCTCATCTTTCTTCCCTTCAGCGCCTTGCTTGGCAGTGCCTTCCTCCTTCCCATTGCCGTCATCAGCATCGGCAGCCACCTTCTCAAGCGCGACCACCTTTTCCTTCCCGTCCTCGTTGAGCTTCATGAGGCGCACGCCGCCCGTGTTCCTGCCTATTATGCTCACATCCTTCACAAACAGGCGTATCATCTTGCCGCCTGAGGAAACAAGCAGGAGCGAGTCAGTGTCCTTGACAGGCGCAATGCCCACCACGCGGCCGTTCCTTCCATGCGTCTTGATGTTGATTACTCCCTTGCCGCCGCGCGACTGCAGGCGGTACTCCGCAATGTCTGTTCTCTTGCCATAGCCGTTCTCAGTGACAATCATAAGCGTTTCAGTCTCGTCCGTAGCCATTCCCACTACTTCGTCCTTGTCCTCAAGGCGTATGCCAATCACGCCCTGCCCTGTCCTTCCAATCTCGCGCACGTCGTCCTCCTTGAAGCGAATTGCATTGCCGTCCGCGGTTGCAAGTATAAGCTCGCGCTTGCCGTCCGTCTTCTTGGCGTCAATGAGCGCGTCGCCCTCTTTCAGCGTAATCGCAATGATGCCGCCATTCCTCGGGCGCGAGTAGTCCGCCATGCTGCTTCTCTTTACAATCCCTTTCTTGGTAAGCATTACCAGGAACTCCTTGTCGCTAAACGTCCTGGTCTTGACCCACGCAGCGATTTTCTCGCCCGAAAGCGAAAGCAAGTTCACAATCGCCTTGCCCATGGCATACCTGCCACCTGACGGTATCCTGTACACCTTGAGCCAGTGCACGTCTCCCTTGTCAGTGAAGAACAGCAAATAGTCGTGCGTGGAGGCAAGCATGATGTCCTTTATCTGGTCCTCCTCCTTGGTCTCACTGCCAATGACGCCCTTGCCGCCTCTCCTTTGCGCGCGGTACTCTGAAATCGGCACGCGCTTTATGTAATCATCCTGCGTGATTATGACTGCCACGTCCTCCTCTGCAATGAGGTCTTCCATCTCCACTTCGCCATCGTCCTCAATTATCTGCGTCCTGCGCTTGTCGCCGTACTTCTGCTTCACTTCCACAAGCTCGGAGCGCACTATTCCATATATCTTCTTCTCGTCCGCAAGCACGCCTGTCAAGTAATCAATTGTTTTCGAAAGCTCCACGTCCTCCTCTTTGAGCTTCCCGCTTTCAAGCGCGGACAATTTCCTTATCTTCATTTCCAGTATTGCCTCTGCCTGCTTTTGCGAGAGCGAAAACTCATTCATGAGCGCCTCAAGCGGCACTTTCGCAGTCTTGACGACTTTGATGACAGCATCAATTTTCGACACAGCAAGCAGCAGCCCTTCCACCAGGTGCTTCCTCTCCTGCGCCACGCGTAGCTCAAAGCCGCTCCTTCTCTTCACCACTTCCTTCCTGTGCGCCAGGAACTCGCGCAGCAGGTCTGGCATGGAAAGCGTCTTGGGCTCATTGCCCACCAGCGCAAGGTTGTTTATTCCGAACGTGCCTTCCAATTCCGTGTGCGCATAAAGCTGGTTGAGCACCACATCTGCATTGGCATCTTTCTTGAGCACAATCTCAACGTGCATGCCCTTCCTGTCCGACCTGTCTGCAATGTCGGCAATGCCTTCCATCTTCTTGTCGCGCGCAAGCTCAGCAACATGCTTGATGAATTCCGCCTTGTTCACCTGGTATGGCATTTCAGTAATCACAATCTGCGTTTTCTTCTCTTTTGCTGTTATTATCTCAGCCTTTCCCCTCACGCGGATGATGCCCCTGCCCGTGGCATAAGCTTCGGATATGCCGCGCCTGCCCACGATATAGCCGCCAGTTGGGAAGTCAGGGCCAGGGATGAGCGTGCGCAGCATCTCGGATGGCATGTCTGGCTTGTCAATCATGGCAACCAGCGCGTCCACCGTCTCGGACAAATTGTGCGGCGCCATGTTCGTAGCCATGCCCACAGCAATGCCTGACGAGCCGTTCACAATGAGGTTGGGAACTGCGCAGGGAAGCACGAGCGGCTCTTTCAGCGTGGCGTCGAAGTTCGGAGTGAAATCCACTGTCTCTTTTTCCAAGTCAGCCAGTATCTCTTCCGCGAATTTCGAGAGGCGCGCCTCGGTGTACCTCATGGCTGCGGCAGAGTCGCCGTCCACCGAATTGTGGACAAACACGCCTGCGGCCAAGGCAAAATTATGCGTGCCATCCACTGTCAAATCATAGACGTCTTCGCGTTCAGGCAATAGTTCTGTTCTTGCCACCTTGTGGTTCTTGTTTATCTCGCACAGGATAAGATTGGAGTCATTGCCAAAATATCTCTGCAAGCCATTATTCCAAGTGGTTGAGCGACCGTATGCATAGAGCTGATTTCTTTTCCTTTCATATGACTCTTCGCAAAGAGTTCCGCCTTCGGAAAGGATAGCCTTGCATATTTTGATGAATTTTACCTTTCCTGTGAAATTGGTAGTATGATTCTTGTTCCCTTTGATGATTTTCAGGTGCATTGCCGCCCTATAATTGGGATTTTGCCACGATCTTTTCAGTGTCCTTGTGGCTCTTTCGCTGAATTCCTGCCTTTTTTCCGGATGCGCTGCAATGTATTCTTTGTTGACGGCACTAAGCATCCCGCTCATTTTCGCCCGATATTCCGGCTGCACCCAGTTTTTCCGGTTTCTCGCGCTGATTCGTTCAGAATATTTTTTCCTAGTCTCCGGGTCGCTCCAGAATTCCTTTCTCCCCTGGGCTAGCTGTGCCCTGTAATTTTCATCTTTTTTGTGCTTTTCCGATGTCAATTGATAATGCGTCTGCCAATGTTCTTTCCAAGGCATTCTCCTTATGTTGTCCGGATTATTGTTCAGCTTGTTGAAGTCGATGTGATGCCTTATTCTGCCTGCCGACCTTGGATATGCTCCTTGTTCAATGTTCCATTCGTCTGACATCTGATGCGCATATGCCCATTTTTCTTCAGCAGGCTGCATGACCATTGTATATCCTTTCACATTAGGGTCATCTTCCTTGGTGGACAACCTCGTGTACAATGGCATAAGGGAATCCCCTGTCTGCAGGTGCCGCGCTTCCTTGTATTTGCCGCCGCGCAGCATGAACTTGTGGTTCAATGTGCAGCGTATTTCCCCCCCATTGTCAAGAACCACTTTCATTATCTTTGCTTTCTTGATAGTGAGCCGGGGGTGCATTATTTTCCCTATCTTTATCTTTCCCTCGTTATCCACGGTGAACGTGTAGTTTTGCTTCCCTTCTGCATCTTCCCTGACCAACTCTTCAAAGCTGATGCTTCTCCCATCTGTCAATTTCACCTTGGTGTCCTTTGTAAAGCAGCCGAAGTTGCCCTGCCCGTCCACGAGCATGTAGCGCATGGAAAAGTCCTGCGCCATCCTCACCATGGAATCGTAAATCGCGACGTCGCCGTGCGGGTGGTATTTACCAAGCACCTCTCCCACAACACGCGCGGATTTCTTGTGCGGCTTGTCATGCGTGTTTGACAGCTCGTACATTGCGTAAAGAATCCTGCGGTGCACCGGCTTGAGGCCGTCGCGCACGTCCGGAAGCGCGCGGCCCACTATGACTGACATGGCATAGTCTAGGTAAGACGTCTTCATCTCCTTCTCAACCGCGCGCGGCAGTATCTTGCCGTGCTGGTATTCCCTGTTTTCGTCAGCCATTGAAATCACATTGCAAATATCAAATTCTTCGCTGCCATTGCCTGCGCGCTAAACGTCCAAGTTTTTCACTTCCTTTGCGTCCAGCGGAGCTTCTGCTCCGCTGTCTGCGCAAATCGCTGCGCGATTATGCGCATGCTGCTCAATGAACATTATACATCCAGATTCTTTACCTCCTTCGCGTGCATTTCAATGAAAGCCTTGCGCGGCTCCACTGCATCGCCCATCAGTATGGTGAATATCTCGTCCGCCTTCATGGCGTCATCCACTGTAACCTGCAAAAGTATTCTTGCGCCGGGGTCCATAGTGGTGCTCCACAGCTGCTCAGGGTTCATCTCTCCCAATCCCTTGTAGCGCTGTATGCCCACAGCATCCGCGCCGCCCATTTCTTTCATGGCTTTCTCCATCTCGGCATCCGTGTAAGCGTATCTCTCATCCTTGCCGCGCTTGAGCTTGAAAAGCGGGGGCTGGGCAATGAAGATGTGCCCCTTGTCCACCAGCGGGCGCAAATACCTGAAGAAAAGCGTGAGCAGAAGCGTGCGAATGTGCGCGCCGTCCACATCTGCATCTGTCATTATCACTATCTTGTGGTAACGGAGTTTTGAAATGTCAAAGTCCTCGCCAAAGCCCGTGCCCAGCGCGGAAATGAGCGTCCTGATTGCCTCGCTTCCCAATATTTTGCCTATCTGCGCCTTTTCCACATTCAAAATTTTCCCGCGCAGCGGCAATATCGCCTGGAATTTTCTATCCCTACCTTGCTTCGAACTACCACCGGCTGAATCTCCCTCAACAATATAAATTTCAGATTTTGCCGGGTCCTCTTCCGAGCAATCCGCAAGCTTTCCAGGAAGCACGCCCGACTCCATTGCGCCCTTGCGCCTCACCAGCTCCCTTGCCTTCTGCGCAGCCTCGCGCGCGTTTGCCGCGCTCGTTGCTTTTTCCATTATGCGCCGCGCCTCGGCAGGGTTCTCTTCAAGATATTGCTTGAGCTTCTCGCCCACAATGGACTCCACTATTCCCTTGATTTCAGAGTTGCCAAGCTTTGTTTTGGTCTGCCCCTCGAACTGGGGGTGCGAAAGTTTTACTGAAAGCACTGCTGCCAGCCCTTCCTTCAGGTCCTCGCCGGAAATTTTGGCGCCCTTGTCTTTCTTCGCGCTGTTCGCCTCCACGTAATCGTTGATGGCGCGAGTGAGCGCGGAGCGGAAGCCCACAAGGTGGAAGCCTCCCTCGATTGTGTTGATGTTGTTCGCAAAAGTGTAGATGTTGTCCGCGTAGCCGTCGTTGTACTGCATGGCGACCTCGACATCCACGTCGTCCGTCTGCTTGTCGAAATAGATGATGCCGCAAACCGGCGTCTTGTTCTTGTTGATGTACTCCACGAACGAGGTGAGCCCTCCTGCGTACATGTTGTCCTCGCTTTCGCCCGTGGTTTCGTCGCGCACGAAAATCTTGAGCCCCTTGTTCAAAAACGCAAGCTCGCGCATCCTGTTTGCAATGATGTCGAACTTGAACTCAATGGAATTGAAAATCTGCGAATCAGGCTTGAAGCGCGTTATGGTGCCCCTGCCTGTGGTCGGGCCGATTTCCCGCACAGGCGTAACAGGCTTTCCCCGTTCATACCTCTGCCTGTACTGCTTGCCGTCGCGCTTCACGTCCACTTCCAGCCATTCCGAAAGCGCGTTCACGCAGGTCACGCCCACGCCGTGCAGGCCGCCTGACACCTTGTAGGATTTGTTGTCGAACTTGCCGCCCGCGTGCAGCATGGTCATGATGACTTCCAGCGCAGACTTGCCCGTGGGCTCGTGTTTCTCCACAGGGATGCCGCGCCCGTCATCAGTGACCGTGATCACGTTTCCCTCGCCAATGGAGACTTCGATGTTCTTGGCGTAACCTGCAAGCGCCTCGTCAATCGAGTTGTCCACCACTTCGTAGACAAGGTGGTGCAAGCCGCGCTCGCCAGTGTCGCCAATGTACATTGCAGGGCGTTTTCTTACCGCCTCCAGCCCTTCCATCACCTGGATGGACTTGGCAGTGTATTCGCCAGGCAAGACGTTGTTCTGCGCATCGTGGGCTGCTTTTTGCGCTTCCTGCGCGGCTTTTGGGGCCGCTTCCTGCCCTTTTTGTGCTGGCGCTGCGCTTGCCGCTTTTTGCGCGCCCTGCGCTGCCTTTTGCGCCTCTTTTTTGTTTTTTTCCTCAGCCATGAATACCACTAATTTTGAGCAAAATTTCCACTATGTTTTCCACTGGTTTTCAAGCATTTTTCCCGCGCGCCGCCAAGCGCGTTCTACGACGTAAAATCAACACTAATATTATGCCAAAGCAGCTTTATATAGGTATGCCTGCGCAAGCGGGTTTCCCGGGCGCCAAAAGCGCGCGAAAATCAGCACATCAGCCGCTCGCGGTTCAGCTCTATTTTGGCGCGCGCAAGCACGTCTTTCGCATTGCCATAAAGCCAGTCCAGCCCTTCCCCTGCCTTGCACATTTCCATGCATTTTTGGGCGCATTCCACAGCTTCCTCGTCCTTTCCCATGCTGTACTTGGCAAGCGCGAGCCAGTACAGCGCCTTGGCATGGTCATTTCCCCTGCTTTCCAGCCTCTCCCATCTCTCCAATGCAGCCTGCAGGCTCTTTTCCGAAAGACAGGCGCACTCGCTCTCCTGCCCGTTGACAAACAGCACCAATGCCGCAGTGCCCCTTTTCTTGAGCACCAGCGCCTCGCCTTCCAGCCGCGTCCGCTCCCACACGCCCAAATCCTCGCCCTCTATCTTCCCCTCCCTCTGCGCCTTTTCGAGCAAATGCCCCAGCATTTCCACCCTTGGCCTAAGCCCGTCGGGCTCTTCCCCCATTCCCATTGCCAGCTCATAGTGCTTCCGCGCAATCACCACCTTCTTCTGCTGGTCCTCGTCGAGCAGCGGGAAAAGATGGTCGCGGATATACCTGCACGTGGCGTTTTCCCTGCGGCGTGCCAGGCCGTCGGAAAAGCGCGGCATCTTTTCAGCAAGGTACTCCAGCCTCTCAAGCTGGGTCTGCATCCTGTGCAGGCTGACCGAGCCGCCGCGCGCGGCGGCGCCCCGCGTATCATATGCAACTACCGGAACGGCCATTTCCCCACCTCCCAAAATTAGAGCGAACAGCTAATTCCTCGCCTGGCATATATACGCGTTGCGTTCCATGCGGGACATTCTGAAAACCGGCGATCCAATGCCGACATGCATACTCCTGCCACAAGCCCGAAAAGGCACAATTATAAGCTTTTCTTATTAAATTATTATTAAAATCTTATGAAAAAAGTATAATGGTGGTTTTATGGCAAATGCAAACATCGAGCTTTCAGGCTACACGGGCACGGTTGTGGAGCGGATGCTGAGCCTCGGCTATGCGAAGACCAAGACCGAGGCAATCAGGCTTGCCCTTTTCCAGTTTGACCAGACATACAAGCTCACCGATGAGCAGGCATACGACAAATTGGCGGGGAAAATCCTGAACGGATTAGACTCTGGCAAAATAAAAACTAGGAAATTTTCCCTCAAAGAGCTTGATTAGGATGGAATTGGAGTCGACATCTGTTTTTGACAAGGACATCAAGAAGCTGGACAGGCACGGGCGCAAGGAACTGAAGGGCATGATTGACAAAATATCCGTGCAGCCAGAAATGGGAAAGCCCATGGAACATTATTCAAATGTATTTTCCAAGCGCACCGAGCACCGCAGGCTGATTTGGAAAGTGAAAAAGCAGGAAGGAGTAATTCTACTTTTGATGTACAAGAACCGCGATGAGGTTTACGAGGAGCTGAAAAGGCTGAAACTTTGATGTAACTAATGCTCACTGTATTGCAAGCCCGGCTTGCGATAAGTAGAACGCCTTGCGTTCTACTGTATCTTTATCTTCCCCACCAATTCCTCGAGCATGTCATCCATGGTGATCACGCCAACGAAGCTCTCCTTGTCGTCTATCACTATTGCGAAGTGCCGGTTCGCGGCCTGCAGGTGGTTGAATGCCTCGTTGAGCTTGTCCCTGCTTTTCACGCGCACGCTGGGGAGCACTATCTGCTCCACGCGCCAGTTCGGGTTGTCCTCCACTGCCTTGGCAAGCGCGCGGATGTTCACCGTGCCCAGCACAGAGCCGTCTTTCACCACCGGGAAGCGGTAGTACAGGCTGTGGAGCGCCTTGTGCAGCGCGTCGCTTGCTTTGGTGCCTGCGGGGAAATAGACCACGCGCGCCTTGGGCGTCATCACGTGCGCCACTGTCTTGTCGTTGAATTCCAGCACGTTCTCAATGAGCTCGCGCTCCATTTCCGAGATGCTGTTGTGCGCCGCGCCCAGCTTCACCGCCGCCTTCACCTCGTCCTCC
>CAITKI010000023.1 GCA_903892905.1 uncultured Microcaldota archaeon
CGGTGCGATTATATTTTCTGCTCGAAACCATTACAATTATGTCGTTTTACAAGGATCGGATGGCGCTGGAGGCTATTGTGTAGTTTTGACTATTTTCAAAAACAGAATCATTAATATCTCCCCTCGATTAAGTGTTTTCGCATAAATGATGACTCTAATCAAATAACAATCAATTTTGATCTATTGCATTCAAAAATGCAAAAATGATTTTAAAGATATTGCCTGAAATGATTGATTTTATCTAACGAACAGTTTTGAATATATTTGAACTCACCAACACATTGAACAAAAAAATATGCATGAACAAAATATTGAAAAAATGAAACGACTGCCAACGTGACCACGGGATTCTACCTAACAGAGTAGTGTTAAAGTCAAGCGAAATTTGGGCTATATTTTTGGCGTTTGGTCACGAGTGCCCACATTTGTCGTAGCAATTTGTTCATGATGGCAACCATGATGACTTTGCCATGTTTGCCCCTTGCTTCATACCGATTCCACATGGCCTTGCATTGCTCGTTACAGCGTAAGGCGTTCATCGCGCACATGTAGAGGGCACCTCTGATTCGGCCTCCTCCCATACGGCTCATGCGACCTTTCGAGCGTACACTTGTCCCAGACTGCTTGAGGGTTGGAGAAATGCCACAGAAGGATACCAGGTGTCGGCTGGTTTCAAAACGACTGAATTCTCCCACATCTGCCATGACAAGAATTGCAGACGGCTTCCCAACTCCCGGGATGGAAGACAATATCTCCACCTCTTCAGGGAAAAGATTGTCGGCCAGTTTCTCCATGTCTTTTTGGTTCTTGGTCCGAAGCAACTTGAGGTGGTTTGCTAACGATTTTGATCGTTGGATAGCCTGTTTGCTGTGGTAGTCCATCTGAACAAACGATTCCTCCAAGTTGGACACCTTCACGAACATTTGTTGGATCTGTGCGTCCAACGTCAAAAGTTGCCGAAGCTCGTATACCTCGCGTTCATGCGGCTTCCAAGGCGGTGGACACTTTTCTTGTGCGAACTTGGCGATCGAAAAGGCGTCCGACTTGTCACTCTTAGAACGAGCCAAATCTGCTTTCATATGGTGCTTGATCTGGGCCGGATTTACCACGGATACAAAACGTCCCGCTTCATGAAGGAATAGCGCTAAATTGAAGTAATAAGTACCAGTGGCCTCCATGACGAAGTGGGCGGAAACTGGGGCCTCGGTTAGCAGGGCAGCAAACCCTTTTTTGGAGTTACGAACCTTCTTGTGAACCTTCCTCCCGTCCTCGATCCATCCTGCGTCAAGGTGAAGTTTGGAAACATCGATTCCGATCCAGATGTTCATATTGTGCTCCCAGGAAAATGTGTGTATGGTATACAAAGGGGGGCCAGCCTGAAACGCAGTGTCCTTAATTCGGCATTTAAGCCAGTGAGTAGTCCGGTTTCCAAGGCTGGGAAGGTGGGGGGCGCTACTGTTAGGCACGAGTTCAAAAGACTCAACGCGCGTTCCAAGTTGCCCCACACCTCCCTCTTTACACTTACGATACGGTCTCGGGAACTTTTTGCAAAATCCTCCTTCATTTATAATAGGACACGGCGCTTCCACTGTGACCTCGCCTCGTTGTTGTGCCGATGTGCTCGGCACAGTGAAGACGCGGCGTTAGGCAGACGCTCCGCGCGGATAGCTGCAAATAGCAACAAAAGATTTTA
>CAITKI010000024.1 GCA_903892905.1 uncultured Microcaldota archaeon
ACACACAGCTTAATAAAGATTGGAAGAACTGCATGCCAGCGGGGATTTTTTCTACTGGCTACGGTCCAAGCCTATTTTTACTCAGCCGTGATGGTTTTAGCATATAATCCCCTCTCACATTAGATTCTAGAAAAATCTCGGCTGAACAAAAAGCCGAGATTTTTTGTTTAGCAAATGTGTAGTAGTTCTTTTACAAAACAGCAACATTTATGAAAGGAAGTTGCTATGAAGGTTCATCACGCTCGACGTAATGTGGCTCTGTATAAGTTGTTCGTGCTCTTTAACGAGCCCCTGTTTTGGGGTCCCATCTTGATCGTCTCGCTTCAAAGGTTGGGTCGAATGAGTCTCCCGGAGATTTACTTCATGGAGTCGGCGGTCATGGTTCTGATGGTGGCGTTGGATATTCCAGCGGGTGCGTTGGCAGATGTGATCGGTCGGAAAACAACTCTCATTATCGGACGTCTGTTTCTCCTTGGTAGCATCATTGGATTCGCAACCATGAATTCTCCTGTGGAAGCTTGGATCGCCAATATCATTTGGGCAATCGGGTTCGCGTTCCAGTCTGGAGCAGATCAAGCACTGCTCAGCAACACACTCAAGGAAGCTGGGATTGAAAAGGAGTTCACCAAGATTGAAGGTTGCGCGGTAGGTTCGAGGTTTATCTTGATTGCCTTTTGCTCACTCATTGTGGGTTTCTTGGCAGAGATTGACTTGCGCTTGCCTCTCTACCTCTCAATACCCTTTGTGCTCATTCCGCTTGTCGCAACTTTCTATCTCAAAGAAGATCGGGCGAAAAAGCCGTATAGTGCAAAGGAGCATATCAGCGTGTTGAAGCGTGGCGTCATGTTTGCTATTAAAAAGCCGGAGTTAGTGTGGATTATCGGACTTTGTGCTCTTGTAATGGGAGCATCAAAGATTTGGTTCTTCACCTACAATCCGTATTTTGAGAAAGTTGGAATTGATCTGAAGTATTTCGGTATCATCTTCTTCTTTCTCAACATCGTGGCTTGGTTTTTTAGCAAATACGCGTACAGGATTGAAACACGTTTCAAAGAGCGGACTTTGGTGGCTACGATGATTCTGTGCGTTGGTCTGCCGATTTTGCTCATGGGACTCCTTCCGTTTTGGCCGATGGCACTCTTGGTCGTTGTTCAAAATGTCGTACGTGGATTTATGAAACCCTTCGTTGGCAATTTCATGAATCGGCATATCGACTCGGAAGATGTCCGGGCTACTGCCCTTTCGGTGCGGTCGACGTTGACCGAAGTTGTGTCTATTGTGTCACTTGCGTGGTTTGGGTTCATGGACAAAAGCCTTGGACTTCTGACCTCGCTCGTCGTACTCGGTATTGTTGTTTTGGTTCTCGGAAAGTTGAGTTACATGCGGTACAAACGCCTTTTCTCGGGGGTGTAGTATCTTGTGTGGCTAGGTTGTAGCTAAACTTATAGCTAAAACGGTGTGGAATTAAATCCATGCCGTTTTTTTTATTCACTATTTACGACTTTTTTACAAAAGTAATCGCTGCATCTAACGCTTTATCAAAATCGTGATCTTTCTGCCATGAAGTTGCGATAACTTCACGAATTTTTGTGTGCGGAGTGTATCCGTTGTCTGTTTGAAATCTAAAATTATCAAATTCTAGGTTTAGCAGGACGGTAAAAGATTCTTTGACGTCCCACATTTGGTCTTTAGATAATCCTTTTTCCATGCAAACTTTATCGTAG
>CAITKI010000025.1 GCA_903892905.1 uncultured Microcaldota archaeon
ATTACGCGCTTCTCGTGCGTGGGCTTGCCGTTGGGAAGAAGCGAGGGCATGATGCCGCCTGTGCCGCAATAGACGAGCGGCTTTCCAAGATACCTGTCGTCAAAGTAAAGCGAGCCGTTCACTGTCGGGATGCCTGACGCATTGCCGCCAGCTGCCACGCCTGCGCGCACGCCTTCCAGCACGCGGCGCGGGTGGAAAAGCCGCGGCGGGATTTCGCCAGAGTAGTGCGGGTCTGCAAAGCAGAAAACGTCGGTGTTGAAAATGGGGCGCGCGCCCATGCCGCAGCCAAGGATGTCCCGGTTCACGCCCAAAATGCCTGTGAGCGCGCCGCCGTACGGGTCAAGCGCGGATGGCGAGTTGTGCGTCTCCACCTTCATTGCCGCGTTCCAGCCAGGCACGAACTCGAATATGCCTGCGTTGTCCGAAAACACCGAGAGCAGCCATTTCTTCTTCTTGGCAAGCCTGCTAGTGGCGCCTTTTATGTACGTCTTGAAAATCGAGTCCACCACTTTCTTCTTCCTGCCGATTGTGAGCGTGATTTTCGCATTGAATATCTTGTGCTTGCAGTGCTCGGACCATGTCTGCGCAAGAACCTCAAGCTCCACGTCGGTGGGCATTGGGGACAATCCTGCCTTCCTGCGCTCCTCCGCGACCGCAGGGTCCAGGTAATATGACTTTATTTTCTTCATTTCCTCAAGCGAGAGCGCAAGCAGCCGCTCGCGCGAAATCTCCACCAGGCGCTTGTCAGGCACGTTGAGGTCGATTTCAATTACCTTGCCCCCGCCTAGCGCGCCCGCGCGCGGGACTTCCGCCGCGAACCCCAGCACGCCAAACTCCTGCGCACTTTTCACCTCGAAGCGCTGTATGAGCTCGTTTGCCAACAGGTCGCGCGCCACTTTCTCCGCCCGGGGCTTGTCCGCCTTGCCTGCGATGAGATAGTGCTTGCTGGTATAGACCGCGCCTGCAAGCTTCTTTCCCAGAAGCTCCCCTATTGCCTCGTGCGCAGTCCCGCCCACGTTGTCCTTAACGCCTGGGCGGAATGAGACTGAGATTGCAATGGTGAATTTCGGCGGGGAGAAAAGAGGCTTGTCCACTGAAAAGCATTGGTTTACAGGGTCGCAAAGAAGCTCCGCCCCGATGCGCGCAAGCTCCTCCGCGGGCAGCTCGGCGTCAATTGTGTAAACGTCCAGCACGCGCACGGACTTTGCCCCTGCCATGCCAAAGTCGGACTTTATCCTGCGGAGTACAGCATCGCCTGCAGGGTCGACAAATTCCGGTAGGTAGCCAGTTTCTATCCTGTGCGCCATCTTCCCACGATAGTGCATGCGGGAGCAACATTTATAAGCAGGAAGAGGATTTTGCCCGCGAAAGAACAGGGAAAAACACTAAAAACAGGGTTTTTTACTCATCCTTGCATAAGTAGATGCGGAGGCTCCCACCCTTGCCGGTTGCAAGGGCTTCAAAGTAGTAGCCTTTTGGCGCCGAGACAACTTTCAAATCACCTATCATAGAAGTTTTAAGCAGATTGTTGTCGGAGAGAGGATAATCTGATGAGGAAGCAAAAAACCTGCCTGTTTTTTCCATGTAATGCGGGAAATGGTTCAGGAGCTTTGATGCTTTGTAGTGACGTGTGCCGCCTATGCCAGCAAACAAGGTGTTTCCAAACTCCTGGTTCTCGCCAAACCCTATCACGCCGCCTGCATTCCTAAGGTGGATGTTACGGTCGTTAGAGGAAAGCCATTGCCCAACTATGGCGACATATGGTTCCTCCCGGGTTGCATCCAGATTCTCCAGCCGTGCAACCGCCTCACGCGAGTCTGCCTCGAAAAATTGCCTGAACTTGAACCGCGCCTGCCCAAGAATGTCATCTACTAGGCATATCCGTTCGCCCTTGGGCTCGAGCAGCGAGAATGAGCCTTTCTTTTCCTGGATGATGCTGGACTGGACGACGTGGGCTTCTGCGCCAGGCGCGCCTTTCTTTTCGCTTGGGCAGGCTGCAAACTCTATGCGCATATCGCGGCCAAAGATTTTTGCGGCTTCTTTCAGGCGCGCAGCAAACTCAAGGAAATTGAATTTATCGGCATGTTCCATTATGTTTGTGCTGAACTGTGAGAATACCTCGCATTCAAGACGGTAATACTCAAACATCGCTTCGCCCTTTTCAGGGAAAACTGTGCCCGCGCCGATATCGTAGCCCCGTGTCCGCTTCATTTCTTCCATGAGCTCGCCCGAGAGGCTATAGATTAGTTTTGAGCCAAACCCGCCGTGTTTTGAAGCTTCGGCGGCTTTGATGTCAACATAGCGCGAAAAGACACCGCCTGCTTTCTCCATTGCTTTCCAATCGATGGTTTCGCCGCCGCCCCCGACCACGCCGCCAAAGCCCAGGTCAACTGCAACCACAATCTCGCCTGCCCTGATTTCCGCCACGCCGGAAAACACGGGCGCGAATATAGGATAGTCGTTTTTTATTTCAAGCGCCCTGCCGACCGCGGGCTCGATGATGATGCCGAAACCTTCCCCCGTAGCAGCAGTAGCACGCAAATCCCTTGCCTTTGGCGAATAATACGATGCCAGGACTTTCTTGGATGACTCCAGGACCCTCTCGAGGCTGTTTTTGCACCTGAAGCTGCCATATGCGCCCGTGCCCTCATCATCGCCTTTGGCAGACGAGCGGGCAATTGCCGGGGCAAGCAAGGAATGCTTTGCAACTGTGAAAAGCGCGAATGCTGGCTCGCGCGGTTGGGACTTGGACCATTTCAGGTATTCTGCGTCCTCGTGTGCAACAACTTCCCGCACTGAAAGAACTGCGATGAATTTGTCTCCCAACGGAATTTCCTTTTCCATTCGGATATATTTGCCTTCATCATCCTTTTCCCGCTCGGCAATCTTCCACCCATCCTTCGAATCTGCAGCTGCCCTAAGATGCCCAAATTCCTGCTGGAGCAAAGCAAGATCTGGTTCATCGACAATGTATTTGGCGGCCCGCCTGAACTTTTCAAAATCAATTTCGCAATGTTCTATCCCGACGGAATATTTTTTCGGCAGCTTATTGAAAAGCTGTTTCGTAAGCCCTGATTCCGGGAAAGCTCCGATTTCTCTCGCAATCGCTGCCTCGAGCTCAGGTGGAAATTTCGTTTTCGGATCCAGAATTAGTTTTTCAATGTCAGAGATGGAATTGCCTTCCTCAAGCGTATTGCAGATGCTGTTGTACCTCAGGAAATCCTCCAGCACCGATTGCGCGAGCACGAGACGCTCGCCAACATAAAGTCCCGCCTTCTTGTAGCCTTCTGCGTCGCGATTGAGCGAGCGCGCCTTGTCGCCGATTTCGCCCTCACCAATTATCCTAAGGATGCCGTCCTGCCTGACTGCGTACTTTGATACTGTTTCGCTCAGAGCTGGAGGCTGGATGAATGCGCGCACTGGCTGCGGAGTTTTATCTGACCGTTTTTGATTAGGCTGTTCTACACTCTCGGGCATGATAGAGAAAGTATATGTAATAGTTTATAAATAAATGTGGTAATTCTCAGGGGATGCGTACCTCAGAACAAGTACCCGCTCGCATCTTCCGCAAGCCCCACTCCGCCACCCAAATCTTCCAACGTGTATTCGCGCGCGCCATCTTTGAATGCAAAAGCCTTCACGCGCACCAGGAACTCGTCGTATTGGAAAACGGTCTTCTGCTTCATGATGAAAGGCTGGACTGAATATGATTCCAGTGCTGCCACGAGATTCTTGTTTGTGAGCAGCCACACGCGCTTCTCGCCTTCCAGCCAGGTTTTCAGCTTCAGCCCGCGAAGCTTCACGCGCCTGCCTGCAAGCTCGATATAGGCGTTCGAAGCGATGTGAAGCCCTGCCTTGTCGCCCAAGGGCTTTCCAGTGAAAAAGTCCAGCGAGTCGCCGTTGCCAAATTCAAGGCGCACCCAGTTCCAAGGCGCTAAAGGCATTGCCGCAACCACTTTCTGAAGGTATGCCTTGCCCTTCATGGGCTTGCCCTCCAATGTGCCCTCAAACTCGAAATAGTAGTTTATCATCACCGTGCCAAAGCTCGGGGCAAACGGGTTTTCAAGTATGTTCACCATCTCATAGGGGTGCCCCTTGCATGGATGCGATGCGTGCGCGTAGAAAATCCTCTTGCCGCCTTTCTCAAGCGAAATGTCAAAGTGCGGGTACTTGCCTGTTATCGAGATTTTCCCGTCCCCTTTCTCCGCAATTATGCTGTTGCGCTCGCCCTTTTTCAGCCGCACGTTGGTGGTGGTGTCGAATATCACCTGCTTGCCCTTTTTCGAGTGAAGCCAGCACACGGCAGCGCACACCACGCCCTGCTGCTCGTCAGATTCAGGCACGGATGCCGTGTTCACGCGCACAGGGTCCACTGACCTTCCGAATGTGAAGATTACCTGCTCCTCGCGCGGAGGGGAGCAGAAATGCAAAAACCAGTATTCCTTGCCCATGGACGGCAAATCCTCTATCTCGAAGAAAAGCTCGTCTGGCGTAGGGTATTTCCTTGACTTGAAAAGCCTGTAGAACTCGGAAAGCTTGTTGTTAAGCTCGTTGGTTTTCTTCTTCCACTCAGGCGCGAACTTGAAATTGCGCCACTTGGAAAATGTTCGGAGAGGCATGGCAATCAAAGCAGCTTCAGCGGCAACTTTAATTAACGTTTGGCACCCCACTAACCATCATCGGGGGAATGGGCTAACCTGCAACAGACTGAAGCGGGGGCACCGAGATGCGAGCAAGCAGTTTCATCTTGTTCTTTCGCCCTTCCATCCAGTGCGATTTCATGCTGGCAGCGAAGCAGGCTCCAACGTTTTGATTCCGCCACAGCCATGAATCATAAGCTCTCCTCCGATTTCTTTCAGGTAAAGTCTTTTTTTACCCGTATCCATAGTTGGCGAATCCTCTACGCCTTGGCACATCCCAGCAATGCATCCGCCATCAGTAACTATCTGGATTTTATCGTATGTGAGCGGTTTGCCTTTGACATATTTCTCAATTGTGAAATCTGAATAGGTATAAATATTTCTTCCTTCGCTCCCTTTATTTTCAACCCATTTAGACTCGGTGGAGGTTATTTCCCCTTCAACAATATAATCAGAGGTATTTTCGATATAAGACGGGTCGTTACATTGTGCACTAAGCATGGACGACCCACCTGATTGCTTTACGATTACACGACCTTCAGATGACGGAATGCTCGTCATTGCGCAGCCTGCAAGAATGAGTACAAACGCAGCAAACACTATTGCAAATATTGCGATATGCCCTTTTGCCATTCAAAACACCTGTTATAAATAGGAATCCGGCTGCATTTAAAGCGTTAGCTTTTTGTTCGGCAAGCCGCCCCTCGCCAACGCGCCCACCCGATAGCTTTTTATCGTGTTTGAGAATAAGCTCGATGCTGGTTGGCAACGTTAGGATTGGCGAGAAAAAACTGGCACGTCATAACCTGATACGATCTATCATGGGGGAATGGGCTAACCTGGTATGCTACTAGGTTTGGGACCTAGTGATTCGAGTTCAAATCTCGATTCCCCCACTTCATCATCATATCTCGTTTTAGGTGCAAACATGAAATATGGAAACTCGGAATTGCGCGGCAAATTTGTGCTTGGCCCTATGGCAGCCTACACTGACATTGCATTCAGACTTCTTTGCCGGCGCGCGGGCGCGGCAATGTGCTTCACTGAGTTTGCAAATGCAGAGGCGATAAACCGCGGCGGGAAAAACACCGACGCTCTTTTGCAGACGTGCAAGGAGGAAATGCCTGTAGGCATCCAGATATTCGGCGCGACGCCCGAGGCAATGGGAAAATCTGCTGCAGCAATAAGCGCGCGCGTGCAGGATGGGGAGCTGTTCGCTTCCTGCATTGACATCAACTTTGGCTGCCCTGCAGGAAGCGTCATCCGCGCGGGCGCAGGAAGCGCGCTTCTGAAAAGCCCGGAGAAGATGCACGCGATTGCAGAGGCGTGCGTGAAGCATTCCAGCCTGCCTGTGACTGCAAAAATACGCGCGGGCTGGAGAAACGACAGTGCGGTGGAGCTTGCGAAAATGCTGGAGAGCGCAGGAGTGGCAGGCATCACAGTGCACTGGAGGACGGCAACAGAGGGAAGAAAAAGGCAGGCCGGCTGGGAGATGCTGAGAGAAGTGAAAGAGGCAGTGGGCATTCCCTTGATTGGCAATGGCGGCGCCTCCACGCCTGAAAAGGCAGTGCGCTTCCTGAATGAAACCGGCTGCGATGCTGTGATGATTTCATCCGCTGCGCTTGGCAACCCTCACATTTTCACGCAGGCAAACGATTTGCTTGAGAAAGGGAAATACAGAGAAACGCTGTGGGGGGAAAAGCGCGCGTCGTTTTTGGAATATGCATCGCTTGCCCAGAAGCATGGGGTTGCAACGCCAAAGAGATTGCGCGCGCAGGCAATCGAGTGGGTGACTGGCTTCAACGGGGTAAAAGAGGCAAGGAAAAGGCTCAACTCCGCGAAAACAGAGGAAGCCGTGACGGGAATAATCAGCTCTTTTACGCCTAACCAGTGATGCTATTAATAAAAATCCTCGCAAGGGAGAATTTTCATGGAACTATTGCTTGAAAGGGTGGAAGAGGAGGGCGGGGACGTGCGCAGCCTTTACTTTGGCGGCAGCGTGCCCCCTTACAAGCCAGGCAACTTCTTCAGGCTGCACCTCAAGAACAGCGAGGGCAAAAAGATGTTCCGCCCATATTCAGCGGCATCGCATCCATCAGAGCAGAAGCTCCGCTTCAGTGTCAAGAAAAACGGCATGTTTTCCGGCATGGTCTTCGATCTTCGCGAGGGCGACAGGGTGGAAATCGACGGGCCGTACGGGATTTTCACGCTGGGCGCCAATGACGGCCAGCGCGTCTTTGTTGCAGGAGGAGTAGGCATCACGCCGCTTCGCAGCATGATACTGCAGACGCTTTCCGAAGGAAACCCTGCGGTGCTTTTCCATTCTGCGCGCACGCTTGAAGGCATAATCTGCAACGACGAGATGAAGCTCCTTGCCCTGCAAAAGCCGGGCTTCAGGTACTTTCCGGCAGTCACGCGCGAGCAGATGCCGCAAGGGTGGGCAGGCATACGAGGCAGGATTACCCCGGATGAAATAAAGGCAAGGCTGGGCGGACTTGAGGGGAAAACATTCTACATCTGCGGCCCGCCCGAGATGGTGGAGGGCATGGCAAAGGGACTGCTGGACTCCGGCGTGAAAAAGGAGCATGTAAAGAAGGAAGAGTGGGGCTAGAACATTATAGCCTAGCTGGCAGAAGAGCGGGCTAGCCAATCAGCTGGGTCTTTTTCTCACAAGAACAAGCGTCTCGCCCATCCTTTTTTCGAAAAAGCCTAGCGAGAGATAGAGCTTGGATGCCGTGTTGAGCGCGCGCACCTTGAGGTAAGTAACGCGCGCACCGTGCTTGTCCGCATATGCAAGCGCCTCGCGCATCAATGCTGTGCCAAAGCCATGCTCGCGGTAGTGCGCAAGCACGCCAAGTCCGGATATGTAGCAGCGGTCGTCGCGCATGCGCAGGTGGCAGAAGCCAATGGGCATGCCGCTTCTCTCCGCTATGAAAAAAACGTCGTAAGGAAGGTTGCGCAGTTTCGCGTTGGGGAATAGGACCAGCACCATTTCCTCAATGGCTGGCATGTCCGCCTTCCTTGCGCGCCTGATGGAGAATATTGTCGCGCCATTCGCTGTTTCAACTTCTTTTTCCAAAGCCAAGGAACCACGCTACAGGTCTATGAATTTCACATCTATGCTTTCGCCGATCGTTATTTCCGCCCCGCGCATCTTTTCCGCAGGCGCGAGCTTGACAACCAAAGTCTCGCCAAGTATTTCCCTGCCCTCATGCTCGTGCACATGCCCGCATATTAGGAGTATGGGGCGGCGCGCCTCCACCATTTTCCTCACTGCCTTGCTGCCCACATGCATGCCGTTTCCCACCTCGTCAAAAAGCCCGTATGGCGGCGGGTGGGAAAGCACTATGGAAAAGTCGTCCACGCCTGCGCGAGCAAGCAGGGAGGCGATTTCCTCCTCGCTGTATTCGGAAGGCGTGCCAAAGGGGGTGGGGTTGGAGCCGCCCAGGCCCACGAGGTTCCACTCGCCAAGCTTCACTTTTTTCCCATGCACCAGCACGCCCATCTCGCCAAGCTTGGCGATGACGTCGGGCGTGTCCATGTTGCCGTGCACTGCATAGGTTTTGGGGAAAAGGGAGAGCACTTCCTCTGCGTATGAAACTGGCCCGCGGTTGGTGATGTCGCCGCAAAAAAGCACTGCGTCGTATTTCTGGCGCGAGGATATGGCGCGCAGCCTGTCCAGGAGCTCCTCGTCCGCGTGGAGGTCGGAGAGTGCAAGAAGCCGCATATGGATACCCCGTCAGTTGCGCCTTTGCTGGAAATTCCTGTCCGGGCGGGCGGAGTCCGCAGGGCCTGCCTTTGCCATTATGCGCTTGACCTGCGCATCGAACTGGTCCTTGAGCTTCTCGGCAATGAAATTGTGCGAGAATGCGTCGGCCTTTGCCGCGATTGCAAGCTTGGCGGCAAGCGCGCGCGAAATCTTTCCGCGCACCTTCTTTGGCGCCATGCCAATCGCAGCGTGCTGGAAGATAAGGCCGTGCTTGGGCGGGCGGCTGCCGCTCTTGAGGTGCTTGAAAAGCGCCTTCTCCGCGCCGAGCACCTGTATGGTGCTTGCGGGGAACATTGCCATCCTCTGAAGGCCGCCTGACTGCGCAACGAGCTTTGCCGCAAGCTCAGGGCCTGCGAGATGGGACATGTTGGGGCAGATTTCGCGGGCGATTTTCGCCTCGTAAGCCTCGATGTCGTTCCTAAGCGCCCACATTGACTTCACCTGGAGCGCCAGCGAGCGTGCCTGGGAAATATCTTCTTCTGAGAGGACGGTGCCCATGGAGGCGCGCGCCTTGTCCGCAATGGACTGCGCCTGCGGGCCGAAAACCGGCGTGAGCTTTGCCATGTCGGGCTTCATCCTGTCAATGGCAAGCACTCCTTCCACGTACTTCGCATTGTCAGGCGTGCGGAATTCCGGGAAGTGCATGCCGTACCATTCTGTGAGCCTCTCGAAAAGCAGGTTGGAGCTCTTGTTCAACTCGTCCACTGCCGAAACTGATTGTATGAGCAGGTTGTCTCGCGATGAAACCGCAATTGTTACCTTCTTCTTTGCCCTCTTGAAAAACTCGTCGCGCGATTGCATTGGTGACATGTTACCATCTCCTATATTTCGCTCCCGAGGTATTATCCTCAAAACGTTTATAGAGCTTCGCGGCAAGAAAAGTACCATGAAAAGCAAGGAACCATCATTCCCGAAAGCGGAGAGGCTCATCGACGTTGCCATCAGGCGCTCATTCATCATGCCATCAGCGGAGATATACGGCGCCCCGGCAGGCTTTTACGATTACGGGCCAGTGGGCTGCGCCATCAAGCGCAGGCTTGAAAACCTCTGGAGAAGCGAAATGCTGCAGAAGGAGGGCTTCCACGAGATTGAGACATCCATGATACTGCCGGAGGCAGTGCTCAAGGCATCAGGGCATGCCGAGAACTTTTCCGACCCCATAGTTTCCTGCAAGAAGTGCAACGCGCGCTTCCGGGCAGACCATCTACTTTCCGAGAACCCGGCATTTGCAGCGTCAGGGGCAAAGGCAGAGGGCATGCAGGACGCTGAGCTTACTGATGCTATTAGAAAATACAAAGTTGCATGCCCGAACGACAAGGGAGAGCTTACTGAGGTGGCGCGCTTCAACATGATGTTCAAGACGGCAATCGGCGCAGGCGACGAGAGAGTGGCATACTGCCGCCCTGAGACTGCGCAGGGAATTTTCCTTGATTTTGCAAGGATTGTAAGGAATTACGGAAGCCGCCTTCCAATAGGCATTGGGCAGGTGGGCCGCTCGTTCAGGAACGAAATCTCCCCTCGCCAGGGCATCATCCGCATGCGCGAGTTTTCCCAGATGGAGCTTGAGTATTTCTTCAACCCGGAAAAGCAGTCGCACGCGGGATTCACAGGGATTTCAGGCGAGAAGCTTGTGTTTGAGCTGGAAGATGGCAAGGTGGAGGAGCGCACGCTGGCGCAGGCGCTATCCGATGGCATTGTGCCAAATGAGATAATGGCGTATTTCCTTTGGAAGCAGGAAAGGATTTACCTTGCATCAGGAATACCTCGGGGGAAATTCCGCTTCAGGAAAATCCCTGCAAACGACACCCCGCACTATTCGCGCGGCAACATCGACCTCGTGGTGGACACTTCATACGGCTGGATTGAAACGACAGGCACGGCCTATCGCACTGATTATGACTTGTCCTCGCACGCAAAAGCTTCGGGCGCAGACCTGTCTGTTTTTGTCGAGGAAGAGAAGAAGAAAGTGGTGCCCCACGTGGTGGAGCCCTCCATGGGAGTGGACAGGATGTTCTGGTGCGTGCTGGAGCACTGCTTCATGGAGAAAACGCCTGAGAAGGATTGGGAGTGGTTCAACTTCCCGCCTGCAATCGCGCCATACCACGCCTGGATTTTCCCGCTCATGAGGAAGGACGGCATGGAGGAAAAGGCGCGCGAGGTGGAGTCGCTCCTTCGCGAGTCAGGGCTTATAGTATATTGCCAGGAGTCAGGCAGCATCGGCAAGCGCTACGCGCGCGCGGACGAGATAGGCGTGCCCTACTGCGTCACAGTGGATTATGACACTCTGAAAGACGGCACGGTGACGCTGCGCTTCAGGAACGACGGCAAGCAGGTGCGCCTTGCCATAGGCGAGCTTGCGGAAAAAATAGCTTCTTTTGTGAAAGAAGGCAAGGTCGCATTGGACCTTGCCTGAATTTGGCAAAGCCAAATCAGAAGGGAAAGTGACAGGATAGGTATGCCCCCTATCTACGTGCCGTCGCAGGAGATTGTCCCGGCGTCAGCGTAGATCATCTGCAGCACGGGCTGCGCCACCACCACTATGAGGATGGCTATGAGCGCGCCTGTGAGGCAGGCTGTCGCCCAGACATTTGCGCGCGCCCTCGTCTCTGCGCCGAGTATCTGCCCTGCGGCATAGATTACCCCGGCAAGCACCAGCATCATCATTGCCACTACGGGGAGCATGGACTTCAGGCTGATGCAGAGCTGCGAAACCGCGTTCTGCACCGAGTAGAGCATGCTGGTCGCGGAGAAAAGCACGGCTATAGACGCAAGGAGCGCGAATGCGATGATTTTGAACCTCATAAATGCACCTTCTAATCCCGTTAGACAGGGAAAGGAATAAAAACAAGCGCCGGAAGCGCCCGCCCCCTCGTTTCCCCTGATGGCTTGATAATGCAGGTATGCCTAATAGTGTTTATAAATGTATCCACGTGTTTTGCTTCCGCTAGGGGAACTGAAAAAATACGCCGGGGGGGAGATTGACAGCCGCAGGCTGGCAAATTTTTGGCGCCAGCCAAAAGCTTTTGAACTCCCGAGTAGGTTTCCCCACAACAGGTTAGCAACCTGCCGCACTGGACCGGGCTATGCGACCCCAGCATATTGATGCTGCCCTTTTAGGATGAAAGCAGGCTTTTATTCCTTTGCCGAATAATAAGCGAAAGACGGCAAGACCGGAAGGTGTGAAAATGTACAACAATTACCTCTCATGCGAAGTTTGCGGCGCTGAGCTCACGCGCGTCACCCAGAAGCAGAAGCTGGACGGCGCAGGCTACACGCACAACTACTGCGCGAAATGCTATTCCGAGAAATACCCCGGCAAGTAAAGAGGACTTTTTATGGGAAAGAAGGCAACCCCCCGCACCAAAGCGCCAGATGGCCCTAAAGGCGCGGACGGGTGGATGGGAAGAATCTACCGCTTTGCAGAAAAGTTCGAAAAAACCGCGAATGCCGCTGCAGCTCCCCTGCCTTCGCCGAGGATAAGGCTCTGGCTTGCCGGCTTTTTCCACCCGGAGGAGACATATGAAAAGGTGGAGAAGGATGCCTCCCTTGCCAAGATAGTCGTGAACCTCCTTATCTTTTACTTCGCATATTCCCTGATATTCTTCCTGTTCATGCTTGCGCTTACCTCCAGCCTCCCGGCCGATGATCTGCTTTCCATGGGGCTGAAGAAAAATCCCGACCTTGCCCAAATCGCGATAGGCTCCCTGGTCGCAGGCCCGTTTGTAAGCGCTTTTTTTGCGCTGGCGGCGTTTGCAGTCGTCTTCGTGCCTGCGCGCGTCCTCGGAGGGAAGGGAACCTATGTCAAGCAGTCGCATTCGATGGCCCTTGTGCTTTGCGGCAGCAACACGCTGCTCCTCGCGTTGGTGTGCATTGCATTTGCCATTTTCCTGCCATCTTTCATTTTGCGCGACTCGGCATTTGTCGGGACGATAGTCTCGCTCCTGACGTTGCTTGCAAACGTGCCTGTGCTGCTGCTTTGCCTGGCGATATTCCTGTATACTGCGTATGCGTATTATCTCGTGGTGAGAAAAGCCCACGGCCTTTCGGCTGTGCGCTCGGCAATATCGATTGTGATTGCTGCGGCGATTGTGGTGCTGGCTGACGCGTTGGTCACCAGCATAATGGGAGGATAAAGAGATAAGGAAAATGAGAGGTGTTTTGATGGCTGTGAAAAAGAAGGCGAATGTTGCCAAGCAGGCAGTGCCTGCCAAGGCTGCGGATGATAAGACGCTTGCGCAGGTCGAGGAATGCGCGATGGGCGCTGCCAAGTCGCTTGGCATGCCGCAGTTCCCCGCATGGGTGACCGCGTACTTCCACCCGTACCAGGCGTATGGGAAGGAAAAGAAAAACTCGGAGCTGGGGAAGGCGGTGAGCACGTTCGCGCTTATCGGGCTTGTGGAGGCCGTGGCCACCATAATCATGATGGCCCTTGTGCTTGCATTTGCGCTGCCGATTGTCGGGATCCCATTCACCATCGTAGGCGCAATCATAATGCTGATTGCATACCCGATCACAAGTGTGATTGGCGGTTTTGTGGTGTCCTGCCTGTACTTCGTCCTGGCAAAGGTGCTGGGGGGCAAGGGCAGCTTCATGGAGCAGACGTATTGCATGGCGCTTGTGAGCGGAGGAGTGGTGCTGATGATGGCGCCGTTCAACATCCTGCAGGCAATCCCGATAATCGGCGGGATATTCGGCCTTGCCGGGCTTGTGGTGGCGCTTTACGGGATAATCAGCCAGTACCGCATGATACGCGCGGTGCACAGTTTGTCGCAGCTGCGCGCAATCGTGGTGCTGGTGGTGCCCGCGCTTTTGATAATTGCGCTGATATTCCTCGTGATAGGGGTGGCGACAATTGCGGCGATAGGGGCATATGGGAGCGGCGTGCCTGTGCCGCTGCAGTGAGTTTTTTCCTTTTTTATTTTTCTTCTTTTTTCCTTTTTCTTATCAAAAAATAGCGGCAGCTAGGGAAAATAAATTATGGCAGGACCTTCAACTGCCAGAGCAGTTGGAGGGAGCTGCCATCGTGAACACGATGGCACCGCAATGTCTGACCGTGCCCTTATCTTATCCTGATGGCACGCCCAGCGCGCTTGCGCTGGGTTCGTCAGACATTGTGGCAGGATTTCCGGCGGGCCTTGATAGGAACAGCCAGTGTCCGCACCGCTGCTCAGTCTTGTATCTTCCCAGCACGGGACAGAATGCGTAGGGCTGCTCCTTCCGGCCTGACCCGATTGGCACTATGAACCGTCCGGAAAGGCAAAACGTCGACGCTTAAGGCACGGGCTTAACCGCCCCTTGTCAAAACATCACCGGACATTCGGCTTCGCCAAAGGGGATTTGCGATGAGGGAGGCCCCTACTCTCCCAGCCTATCCTGCCGCATTTTTCCTGAAAGAAGGAGTATATAATATTACCTATGCTGGGAAGCTGCGCGCCCGCTACCTGTACCTAAGAAAAGCACCTATTCCATAGAAGCTGCCGAGGAACTGCGCGCCCTCCGCAGTGTCCGGCGAGACTACGAAGATGTCGATTCCCTGCGAGTCTGCAAGCGTGATGAGGTCGTCCACGAGGGAGATTTCAGACTCCACCTTCACCGTGCCGCCTATTGCCTTTATCTTCTCCTGCAAGTCGAAGGGGTTTTTCGAGGTGACATACTGCGCCTCGCCCGTGGTGGTGTCCACGAGCTTTGCGCGCTTGTAGGTGATGCCCTCTGAGATGAGAAGCTTGTTCGCCTGCTTGCTCTCAAGCGCGGCTCGCACCTCGTTCTCGCCGTAGGTGGCAAGCCCGCCTGCCACGACCTCTTTTATGAACCTCTCGATTATCACGCGCTCCTGTATGGCTTGCTGCTCCGAGAGGATGTCGGTGGACTTTGCCATCACCTCGCGCACTCCGTACTCGTCGGTGTAGCCAGTGTCCACAACCCCAAGGATTTTGATTTGGTAGTTGAACGGCGACATCTTGTAAAAGTCGTCCTTTGCAGGCCCTGGCCCGCCAATGATGACACCCTTGACGCTGTTGACAAAGTACTTGTCCATGTATTCGCCAATGCGCTTGTAGTAAAGCTCGATGGATTCCTCGATAAGCCTTTCATACCTGCGCGCCGACTGCCCGCCTTTCCTTATCTTTGCGTGCGCGGTGGAATTCAGCCTGTGCAATATCCTTGTGTTGGTGCCGCGAAGCTCTGCAAGCGTGCACTCCCTGCCGTCAAGCACTACAAGCCCGTAGGAGTCCGTGACCTCAAGCGTGCGCTCAAGCGGCTCGAGGAAGAAGCGCGAGTCGCAGCGGTAAATCTGCACCATGACAGGCTCGGGCGGGTAGATTGTGAAAAGCTCGATGTCCACCTTGGCAGGGTTGTTGGAAACGTTTCCGCAGAAAATGGCAACTCCTGATTGCGGAGCCACGTTTCCATAGCTTTTGAGGTGGTGCAGAATCCTCTCCAGTGCGTCCACGACGTTCTTCCTCGTGCTTTTGCTCTTGATGTTCGTCGCCTGCCCGGCCTCTCCGCGCAATTTGTTCGAGGTCTCGTGTATGGCTTGGCCTGAGGGAATGTACACCGAGATGAGCTCGGTGCCGCTTCCTTTCATGGTCTTCAGGTGCGCGAGCTGCTTTTTCAGCTCGTACTTCAGCTTTGTCTTTTCTTCCATAGCAACTTCCTCGTGCTTACGGAGATTAGGCTAGGTCGGAATGGGAATAAAAAGGGGCGGGTGCCCCATGCAGGCTAGGCCAGGCGCTTTCCATCCTTGTCCATTGCGATGAGCGTGACCTCGAATTCCTTGATGAAATAGCCCATGAGCGGGTCGTTGAGTATGCGCTCCTGCATCTTCTCGGCCTCCTTCAGGTCGCGGCCCATCACAATCCAGGTGCGCAATCCCAGGTGCTTCACGCCGTAGAAAAAGCCCGCGTTCTTGTACGGGCCGAACGTCTTGAAGTAGTCGGGCACATTCATGCTACCGATTGCAAATACCTGGCCCACATGGTACTTGTCCATGTTGAAGAAGTATTTCATGCCGAGCGCGCGCGCCTGCTGGATGGAGGAGTGGTGGAACATCCCCAATGACGGGTTCTGCTTCTGCGTGTGCGAGCCGTCCTGCACGTGCCCGCTCTTCCTCACCTTGTCGTACACGAGATCAAGGAAGGTGTTGAGGTGCGTGTTGCCGTCCACCCTGTAGTATTCGTTGGTGTGGTAGTTCTTCACGCCTGCAGTCAGCGTTATCTTGAGGTTCTCGAAAGTTGAATCCGAGTCCAGCGACTGGCGCAGTATTTTCTTCTGCTCATAGGCGTGCGTGCATATGTTCACTATGCTTTTCACCCAGTTGCCCGCGATAGTGCCGTTGTGGCCGTACGCGCGCTTCATCAACGTTTCGACGTCCTCCTCGGTCTCTATCCTCAGCTGGTGGCGCTTGCCCCTCAGGCCGTATTCGAGCACCGCGCGCTTGGCAAGCAGCATGCTTTCCATCTCCAGCGCCACTTCCTGCGCGTGTATCATCCCGCAGTTGAAAGGCGCGTCCTCCACCTCGATATCATGGTAGCTCCTTGTAGAGTGCAATCTTCCCTTTTTCAGCATCACGTTGCCGTGCGCGGTGAGGTGCACGAAGATGTCTATGGGGACGCCTGACTTGTAGTATGTGAAGTACTCGCGCATTTTCTCCTGTATGTGGGACTTTATCTCGTCGATGATTCCCGGCGTCACGAAGGTGCCGGCAACGGACATCCTCTGGAAGTCGATCAGCGTGCCCATTTTGAGCTCCTCCTCGCGCTGCTCGTCAAGCGCAGTATAGAAGGCGGCGGACACGTCCCTTGCGTCTGCGCAGCCTACGACGATGTGAAGCTCGATTTTCTTGACTGCTGCCCGCGGCGGCTTGGCAGTGCCATCCGCTTGCGCTGCGTTGTTTTCCATTGTCTCACCTTTGTCCGGCCCGAACTGCCCACACGAATGCCATGTATAACCTGAAAAGGATTAAAAATGAAGTGCGCCGGGCGCGCTGCCGAAGCTTCCCGCAATGCCCGCGTGTTTCCGCCGGCTTAAGCACCATTTATATAGTTTTCTCTGACCATGATAGCTGCACGAGCCTTAGGCAATATGGTGACCAATATGGCGTTGGAATTCCTCATGTTAAATGCACTGCCAATTTCCATCGCGCTTTTCCTGTCCGGAGCAATATTTTCCCTCGCATTCCCTTCCAAGCCCAAATTGAGCGCCAAGATAGGGTTTGGATTTGGCCTTCTTGGCAGCCTTTTCGCGCTTGTCGCAGGCGTTTCCGCGTTGCTTGGCATGGGCACAGAGGGCATCACATTGGCAACGCTTCCGTATGTCGGCTCGCTTTCTATAAGCATGGATGCGCTCTCGGGCTTTTTCGTCGCGTTCATTGCGTTCGTGGGCGCCGCCACCTCAGTATATTCGCTTGGCTACGTCGGGGAATATGCGAAGAAGGGTTACAGCCTCGGGCGCTTCGGCTTCCTCTACAACATCTTTGTCCTGTCCATGATACTGGTGGTGTCCGCGCAGAATGCGCTATTGTTCCTTGTGCTTTGGGAAATCATGGCGCTAAGCTCGTATTTCCTGGTGACTTATGAGCACAAGGAGGAAAGCGTGCAGTCCGCTGGCTTCATCTACCTCCTCATCGCCCATGTCGGGGCGGCAGCGCTTGCGCTTATGTTCCTTGCCCTCGCCTCGCAGTCGGGCTCCATGGACTTCGCCTCGTTCCACACAGCTTCGTACACGCCGTTCTTGGCAAGCGTGATTTTCATCCTTGCGCTGTTCGGCTTTGGCTCCAAGTGCGGAATCATCCCGCTCCACGTCTGGCTGCCCCTTGCGCACCCGCAGGCGCCTTCCAACATATCGGCGCTCATGTCAGGCGTCATGCTCAAGACCGCGATATACGGGATTGTGCGCGTGCTGTTTGATTTCTTAGGCGTTGCCAATGGCGCGCAGCTTTGGTGGGGCTTACTCATACTTGTGCTGGGCATGGTCTCGTCCATCCTGGGCGTGCTCTACTCGCTTTTGGAGCATGACATCAAGCGGTTGCTTGCGTACCACAGCATAGAGAACATCGGCATCATATTCATCGGCATCGGCGCCGCAGTGCTTTTCTCCTCGCTGCACCAGCCAGCACTCGCCGCGCTTGCGCTTTTCGCTGCGCTTTACCATACGCTCAACCACGCGCTTTTCAAGAGCCTGCTGTTCTTGGGCGCAGGCAGCATCATTCACGCCACGCACGAGCGCAACATTGATGAAATGGGCGGCCTGGCAAAATTCATGCCGCTCACCGCAGTGCTGTTCTTCCTGGGCGCGGCATCGATTGCAGCCATCCCGCCGCTCAACGGGTTTGCAAGCGAGATGCTGACCTTCCAGTCCCTCCTTTCAGGCATTGAGCCAGGGGTGCAGACATTCAATTTCACCTCGCTCATGCTTGCAGTCGCCGTGCTCGCCCTTGCACTTACAAGCGCACTCGCTGTCGGCGCATTTGCCAAGGCGTTCGGAATTCCTTTCCTGGGGCTGCCGCGCTCCAAGCATGCCGAGCACCCGCACGAGTCGCCAAGGACCATGCTCATCGGCATGGCGCTCCTCGCGCTTGGCTGCATTGCTGCAGGAATTTTCCCAGGCGCTCTTGCCCAGGCAACATCGGGCGTGCTTGAAAGCCTGCACTTCGCAGGCGCGGCAAGTTCCATCGTGCCTGCTGCAGACGCCCTTCCCAACGGCGTGATTTTCGTGATTCTCCTGGCAGGCTCTGCACTTGTTTTCTGGCTCCTGGGGCGCTCTGGCAAGAAGAGGCACCAGCATGTCGGCGAGACATGGGGATGCGGCTTCCCGAACGGGACGCCCCACATGCAGTATTCCGCCGCAGGGTTTGCCATGCCTGTCACCAAGGCGCTTGATGCCTGGCTCAACCCCGTGGAAAGGAAGGAGGCTTACGGGCCTGCCCTGTTCGACAGGTACATCTACGACCCGATTTCAGGGGTTTTCCAGTACATTGCCCCGCACTCGGCGATATTCAACACTGGAAGGCTGAATGACTACCTGATGTATTTGATATTGACGCTGGCCATCGTGCTGGCATATGCGTTGCTGTGATTGATATGGCTGACATCCTAACCACATTTGCCCTGGCTGCATTGCAGGTCATTTTCGCGCTTGTAGCAGCCCCGCTCCTGATTGGCATAATGCGCAAGGTGAAGGCGCGCTTCCAAGGGAGGGTGGGAAGCCCGATCATCCAGCCATACATCGACTTGCAGAAGCTTCTCTCCAAAGGCAGCGCCAGAAGCTCGGTCACCTCGTTCATATTCACCATTGCCCCAGTGGTGGGCTTTGTGTCGGTCGCGGCAGCGGCATTGGCGCTGCCCATCCTGTCCCCCTCGCCTGTGATAGCCGCGGGCATTGTGGTCTTCATCTACCTCTTCGCAATAAGCAGGTTCCTCACGGCGCTTTCTGGCCTGGATGCGGGAAGCGCGTTTGGCGGCATGGGCTCAAGCAGGGAAATGCTTTATTCCGTGCTCATCGAGCCTGCGCTGTTCGCAGTCATATTGCTTGTGGCAACCGCGGGAAGCCTGAGCATCTCCCCCATTGCAAGCGACTTCGCATCATGGCAGGTGCTGGTCGCCACCCCTGCATTCTGGCTCATCGCAATCGCGCTTTTCATTGCAATACTTGCAGAGACCGGAAGGCTGCCTTTTGACAACCCTGCGACGCACCTGGAGCTCACCATGGTGCACGAGGCTATGATACTTGAGAATTCCGGGCCAGGCCTTGCGCTCATCGAGTGGGCAAGCGCAGTCAAGATATTCCTGTTCTTCTCGCTTGCAGGCATATTGCTCATGCCTGGCGACTTCCAGGCAAGCCTGCTTTGGCCTGCAATCCTTTTGGTGTTTTGCATTGCCTTCGGGGCATTCGTGGCTGCCGTGGAGAGCATCAGCGTCAAGGTGCGCCTGTTCAAGGTCTCAGAGCTTTTGATATTTTCCCTGCTGCTTGCGCTCATTGCATTCCTTACGCGCATCTTCGTTGCCAAGCCCGAGGGCGACGGCTGGTTCCAGGCAATCCTGGCGCTTGCCATGCTGCTCTGCGCCATCTATGTGATGTTCAGCCTCACCTTCCGCGACCGCATCAAGCTTTACATAATACAGAGCATCTGCCTGGTCGCAATCCTTTTCCAGATAACCCTCACCACGGGCGGGGAAGGCATGAACTACCTGTTCCTGTTTGCCATCGCCAGCTTCAAGATAATCGTCATCCCGTTCGTGCTGTACCACAGCATGTCATGGGGCATGAAGCTCATGCCGCTGCAGTTCTACCTCAGGTTCGGCGAGGCCCAGAAAAAATTCAAGCTGGACCTGGAGGCCGACCCGCTTTTCATGAGCGCCCCCATCACCACTTCCCGCGCGCTGATGTACGCAGGCGTGCTGGTCACGCTGGCATTCGCAGTCTCGTCCGTGCTTGGCGGCACCACCATCATGCTGCCCCTTGCAGTCTCGCTCATACTCATAGGCATGCTCATCATCGCGTCCAAGACGCATTTGCTTCTGCAGCTGCTGGGCTTTTTGATGATGGAAAACGGCGTGGTGCTGCTCCCGTACGCACTGCACGTCAACATGCCCTTCATCGGGGAAGTGGTCACGCTCTTCGACCTGGTCATCCTGGTGAGGATTACATTGCTATTGTCATTCAAGATGAAGGAGACGCACGGCTCGCTTGACACCAAGCAGCTCATCGAGCTTGTGGAGAAAAGGTGAAAATATGCTTGAACTCATCATCCTTCCGCCGCTCCTTGCAGGGGCGCTCGCGTTCGTGTTCCACCGCCAGCCGCGCCAAGTGGAGGCGATTGCATTTCTCGGCGCATGCTTGGCTGCGTTCTTTGCGATATTGTCCGTGGGCGCATTCCTTTCCACCGAAGTCGCTTTCAGGGATTTCTACGGGCTCCTTTACATGGACGCTGTTTCTGGACTTTTCACCGCGATTACCGCAGTGGTCGCATGCTTCATCTTCCTATACTCTGTCGGCTACATCCGCCACGAGGTGAAGGAGGGCGTGGTGGAGAAGGACCAGATAGGGCTCTACTACGGCCTGCTTTCCTTTTTCCTTGCGGCAATGCTTGCAGCCACTCTGGCAGCGCACCCGGTGGTGATGTGGGCGGCAATCGAGGCCACCACGCTGGCATCTGTTTTCCTGATAAGCTTTTACCAGACCTCAAGCTCGATTGAGGCTGCCTGGAAATTCTTCATCATCAACTCTGTCGGGATACTGCTCGCGCTTGCAGGAATACTGTTCCTCATGTTCGCCCTCATCCCGGCAGGCGCGACGTCGGGGGGAGACTGGGACGCGCTCATGGCATTCCACGACGCGCCCAACCTGCTCTTCCTCAAGATTGCATTCGCATTCATACTGGTGGGCTTTGGCACCAAGGTGGGCCTGGTCCCGCTGCATGTGTGGCTCCCCGATGCGCACAGCCAGGCGCCCACGCCAATCAGCGCCATACTCTCGGGCCTCTTGCTCAATATCGCATTCTTCGGCATAGTGCGCTCCTACCAAGTCGTGGCGCCCTATGATTCCATGGTGTCATTCGCATCAGGCCTTCTCATAGGCTTTGGCGTGCTCTCGCTTGCCATCGGCGCGCTTAGGATATATTTCCAGCACAACATCAAGCGCATGCTTGCATACTCCAGCGTGGAGAACATGGGGATTGTCACGCTCGCATTTGGCCTGGGCGGCCCGCTTGGCGTTGCCGCTGCGCTGTTCCACATGGCGTCCCACTCGCTTGCCAAGCCCCTTGCATTCTTTGCAAGCGGCATAACCGCGTTCGCATTCAACACCAAGGAAATGCCGTACATCAGGGGCGCGGCGCAGGTCATCCCGCTGGTAGCCATACCGTTCGTGTTCATTGCAGCAGGCCTTGCAGGCAGCCCGCCGTTCGGCACCTTCCTCTCCGAGCTTGGCGTGCTGGCGGTATCACTTTCCAAGGGAGAGATGCTGATTGCAGCCGCGCTGATAATTTTCACCACCATTGCGTTTGCCAGCCTGCTTTACAGAGTCTCGGCAATGTGCTTCGGCACTGCGCCATCCGACAGGCATGCATTCTCGCCATCCTTGACCATGATGGTGTCATTCGCAGCGCTATTGATTCTCACAATCATCATGGGCATAATGCCCCCATCGCAATTCGTGCACTTATTGGAACTTGCAGTGCACGCCATAGCAGGCTGATAACATGGACGAACAAACAAAGCAATTCATCCGCTCCGTCGAGTATTCGGTCAGGACAGGATGCCTGGACGATTCTTTCGAGCAGGGCACCAGCCTGTTCCTTAACGTCCAGCCAAAGCACCTCATGACGATTGGCAACGCCTGCATGATGGAAGGGGCGGTGTTCGATTCGGCATTCGTCTCCTCGGCAGACCCTGCCATGGAGGAATTCACGCTTTACTATCTCTTCCGCGCAGCATCCATCGGCCGCATGCTGGTGGTCAGCGCCAGGGGAAGCTCGTTTGACGCGCTTTCAGAAACAGTGAACGCGGCGCAATGGGATGAGAGGAAGATACAGGACCTCACGGGCTTGCGCCTGGCAGGCATCCCTGATTCCCGCCCGCTCATATTCCACCCCGAAAGCGGCTTCCCAGCCGCGCACCCCATTGGTGGCATGCCATACAAGCACCCCAAGGGCACGGAATACCCAATGGAGGGCACTGGCGAGGAAGGGGAATTTGAGGTTGCAGTGGGGCCTGTGCACGCAGGCATCATCGAGCCAGGCCACTTCAGGTTCCACGTGGTGGGCGAACGGATAAACAAGATGGAAACCAGGATGTTCTACCTGCACCGCGGAATTGAAAAGAAGGCAGAGGGCCAGCAGGCAGCATCCATACTTCCACTCATCGAGCAGATTTCCGGCGACGAGGCAGTCGCAAACTCAGTCGCCTATTGCCAGGCAGTGGAGCAGGCGCTCAAGATGACTGTTCCCAAGCGCGCAGAGGCAATCCGCGCAGTCCTTATGGAGCTGGAAAGGATTTACAGCCACCTTGCGGATTTGGGCGGCATGGCAACTGACGTGGGCTTCACGCTGCCGGCTTCGCGCTTTGCAATCTGGCGGGAGGATTTCATGAGGCTCAATGCCGCGATTTCCAAGAGCCGCTTCCTGCACAATCAGATAGTGGTGGGCGGCGTGGCTGCTGACATTGACGAGGCCAAGGCTGCAAGGATTGCAGCCTTGCTCAAAAAAGTGCTCGAGACCCAGACGCTGGAGCGCATGGCGTTTTCCTCCTCCACGTTCCTGGACAGGGTGTTCCAGGCAGGCACGGTGTCAAAGGCGATTGCCAAGGACCTCGCGCTTGTCGGCCCGCCTGCCCGCGCATGCGGCATGCAGACGGACTTGCGGCTCGTGCTTCCGTATGGCGCCTATTCCCACATCACAGTCAATGAATCGATAGAGAAGGAAGGCGGGGACGTGCTCGCGCGCTTCAGAGTCAAGCTTGCGGAAATCAAGGAGTCCGCCAGGGTTGCCCATTCGCTTGTGCAGCACCTGCCGCCGGGCGCATTGCGTGAGAAGGTGCCTGCGCAGAAGAAGCATCCGGAAGCTGTCGGCGTGGGCTGGGCAGAGGCTGCGAGGGGCAGCTGCACTTTCCTTGTGGAGATATTGCCAAGCGGGGCAATCAAGCGCCTTGCATGCCGCACGGCGTCTTTCAGGAACTGGCGCGCGCTTGAGAAGGCGGTGGAGGGCAACATCGTGCCCGACTTCCCGCTCATCAACAAGAGCTTCAACCTGTCCTATGCAGGCACAGACGTATGAGGGATTACCATGCTGCTTGAAAATCTCAGATACATATTCGACCGGCGCTACACGGACAAGGTGTCTGCAAAATCCGACGACCCAGCAATCCGCGAGGTCGCGCAGCTTCTCAAGGGCAGGTCGCACTCGCCTTTTGCCCGCTCCATCCATGTGCGCATGGTGGACGCAGGCTCGCCAAACGACGTGGAGCTTGAGGAGGGCCTCATGATGTCGCCGCGCGTGGACGCCGAGCGCTTCGGCGTGCATTTCGTGGCCTCCCCCCGCCATGCAGACGTGCTGCTTGTTACAGGCCCCGTGGCGAAGAACATGCACATTGCACTTATCAAGACGTATGAGGCAATGGCGGAGCCGCGCGCAGTCGTGGCTGCTGGCGATGGCGCCTGCTTTGGATGGGAGGGCAAGGACAACTACGCGCTTGCGGCAGGCACTGGCAAGGTTGAGGATGTCCTCCACGTCGATGTAAAAGTGCCGGGCAACCCGCCCACGCCATACCAGCTTCTCGCAGGAATACTCAAGGCGGGCTCAGTGCTTGCGAAAAAAAGCGAGGAGCATCACCACCACAAAAAGTAGCTTTTATCCTTCTTGGGCACGAAGGCTGCTTGCGCACAGGTAAATAACGCAGCCTCAGCGGCGCCGTATTGAGCGCGCTATAAACCTGTCCCGGTTAGGGTTGGCAGACGGGAACGACTGGCGCGGGTTGACAACGCCGAACGAGTGGATGTCCTTCACGTATGTGTCAACCACTTTGCTCACAATCTGGTCCTGCATTATCTTGCCTGAGATGAAATTGATCCCATCCATTTTCCTGCCCACCATGCCAAGCACCCCCTGCTCATGGCTGTTCAGGTGCTGCGGCGAAAGGTCATAGAATACCCCGACAAAGGATGGAAGGTCGAATGGCCCGGAATGCATCATTCTCGCAATCGAGAAAATCGTGCCTGCCTGGTATTGCACTTTCATCACGTTTGTCGAAAACAGCTTCCTGGCTTCGGTGACATAGGGGTCGTTGATGAGAAGCGCTGGTGTCGAGAGCTCTGCCTGCACGCCCACCCTTGTCTTGTGGTCTGCGGGCACCTCCGGGCTTTCGCGGATTTTCTTGAATATGGGGCGGAGCACCATGTCTTCCTGCGTGTCCTTGCAGTCCACCCTGTAGAACTTGTTGTTGGTGTAGTTGAGGACATAGCCGAAAGTCTTCACTTCCGGTATTTCCTTCATGAAAACCTCATTCGCCTTCGCCTCTGCCTCGAACAGCCTTATTTGCTCAAGTGGGTGTGTCGTGAGGTCGTGGATGGGCTTTATCCAGGTGAGCAAGTCGCCATCCCACTCGCGCGGGGCGCCCCGGTCGCTATAAGTCGCCCTCATGAATTCGCGAAGGTTGTTTTCATTGCTGATGGTTATTTCCTTTCCCCCGGCTATGAATGTAGGCTGGGTTGAAATCAGGAAGTTCTGGAGATTTGCAGCTGCCACGTCGGCGTGCCCCATTCCGCAGTTGGTGCAGTCCTTGATGACTGCAAGAGATTGAGGGTCGAACGTATGAGTGCCCTGATATTCCGGCTTGTGCTGCGTGCACGCATGCCCCACGGAATAGAGATGGTATTCGATGGGCACGCCTGCCTGGGCAAAATTCGAATATTCGATTTTCTTCTGCATGAAGTGCCACATGAATTCGGCAGAGGCCATGGGCGTCATGAATGTTCCCGGGTCGTTCATCCTGAAAAAGTCGACCAGTATGCCCCTGCTTGAAAGCTCGCCCAGAACCTCTTCCTTTGCGCGGTAGTATGCCTCGGTGGTGTTCCTGGAGTCTGAGCAGAATTCCGAGCCGAGCACGATTATCTTCTCGACCTTGGGGTCGAATTCCCGCACAAATGGGGTGCTTCCAGCCATAGTTTCAACCTCTATCATCTTTGCTAAGCGTTATCCGGTTTCAATTGTTGTATTTAATTAACAAAAGGGTATTTAAAGCCTGCTGTTTACCTCGAATGGGGCTATTGCCTACCAATCCTCTGCCCGAGTCTTCCCCGCCCTGGCAAATATCAGAAGCGCGAGCGCGAGCACCGTGCCCAAAAGGGCAATGATTGCCGTTGCCTGCTGGGAGTAGACTATGGTGCGGCCAGGCAATGCTGCGCTTGCCTGCTCGCTTTTCTTCACGGCGCTTGCGCCTGTTTGGTTGGCAAGCGCAGCGTCTATCTCGCGGCTGGCCTCGTCAAGCGCCTCTGAGTAGGAAAGTATGCGGTAGGCGTCAGTGTCTGCTGCGAGCTTTTCCTTTGAAGCCGCATTTAGGTAAAGCCCCTGGCCGAAGTAAATCTTGCCCCAAAGCGAGTCGCGCGTGCCATTGGCAAGCGTGTCTGCCGCGCTTGTGAAGTTCTTGCTCCCAGCATCGTCGGCGGCAGCCTGCATGGACTTCGCATATGCCGCCTCGTAGATTGCAGCGCCGTATGCGCCTGAGTCGTACGCATCGAGCCCTTTTTGGAGGTGGTCGAATGCATCGGCGTTGGGGAAGGAAGAGGCGCCAAGCGCATCCTGCGCCTCTGCCAGGCGCTTGTCGGACAGCTTCTCAAGCGCAGACTCGTTTATCGGCGTGCCGCCAATGTCATCCGCCTGCGCTGCAAGCTCGCGCGAGATGCCGCACCAGCCATAGGAGAGCAGCAGGTCCCGAAGCGTGGAATATGCCTCCCTGTCGGAGCGCGCAGTGATGGTGTCGTTGAGCTTGCCTTGCGCCCAGAGCCTGCGAAGGTCCGCCCCGATTGCCCAGTGGATGTTTTCCTTGGTCTTTGCAGGGGTAGGCAGCGATGAGAGGCAATTGGAGACGTCGTCAATGCTCCCGTTTATGTCCACTTCCTTGCTTCCGATAGAGAGGTACTCGGCGTCAACTGAAAGGAGGAATGCCGAATTTGCCGCAGTGAACGGGTAACCCTCGGAGATTTGGCTGCGGTACTTGGACAATTCATCCGAGAAATATTTCTTGGTTGCGTCCGAGGACGCTGCCGGCTGCTTTGCCTCGGAAAGCGCGCTTGACACTTCATTGTCAAGCGAATCCACTATGCGCTTTGCAACAATGGAGAAGCGCGCGGTGTCGGAGTCGTATGGGATGCTTGCGAGCTTGGAGGGCATGGCATCGCTTTTCGGGGTGAAATTGTACGTGAAGTTCTCGGAAGGCCCTGAGTACAGTATGCGCTCCGCCTCGGAAAAGTTCGTCACCTCGATTGCGGCGAAATTGCCTTTCTGGGAAACCGAGGAAAGCAAAAGCGCCTCGCTGAACATCATCTTGGGCACCAGTATGTATTTCGCCCCGTTGTCCTTTGCCGCAAGCGCTTTTTCGATGATGCCGCCCACCTCGCCGACCTCGCCGTCCTGCGAGATGGTGCCTGTCATCACCACGTCGCGCCTTATCGCCTTGTTGGTGAGCGCCGCCTTCACGGCGATGGACATCGCCCCGCCTGCGGATGGCCCGTCTATCTTGTTGCTGCCAAAGTCCCCGCTCATGGAGAAGTACACGTCGCAGTCCTTGGGATTGATGTTTGATTGCGAGAACGCGTAGTCGACCGCAGCCTGCTCGGATTCCTGCGTGGAAAAGCCGATGCGGGGGTTGATGGATGTGTAGATTGTGCCGTTGCCGGGCCTCGTCTCCACGTGCAGCACGAAGATGCCGCCGGAGTTCTCGCTCACCACCGCAGCCATGTTGACCTCGCGCGACGCAGTGGGGCAGAAGGCGAATGCTAGGGATGAGAGTATAAGGAATGCAAATGCGGCACGTCGGAGCATGTCATCACGGCGTATGGAATGCTGGGGGAAAGCCTATAAAAGCAGCCTATACTTGCCCCAGCAGCTCGCTTCTCTTCTCGAAGTATTTCCTCGAGGGCTCAAGCATCTTGGCAAGCGCAGAGGCCGTTGCGTTCTTCAGGTCCATCGGGTGCAGCTTGCCTGAAGCGTAGGCGTCGCGAAGCTCTGCGTAGCTTGCGAACTCCACGTCGCCTCCGAATTTTGCGGGCCGCGTTACCGAAAGCGGCGCGCCGCCCCTCATTATGAACACGTCGCACATCTCAAGCACGGGGTTGTTCTCCGCCACCTTCTCGGGGCAGTAGGCCGACTTCACCTTGCGCGCGATTTCCGCCTCGGAATCATGTATGAATATGCACGAGTCTGGCTTGCTCTTGCTCATTTTCGACGAGATTGCGGTGTCGTCTTTCTCATTTTCCTCGAATCCCATCTTCTGCGGGCCCAAAAGCCCCATGAGAAGGGAGTGGTGGATGGCAACAGGCTTTTTCCACTTGTGCTTGTCCGCGATTTCGCGCGCCAGCATGTGCACTTTGCGCTGGTCCATGCCGGCGTGCATGATGTCCACGTCAAGCATGTGGATGTCCGCGGATTGCATGGCGGGGTAGAGCACGGACGCGCAGTCCATTGCCTCCTTTTGCGTCCTGCCCATGATGGTGGTGCAGCGCAGCATCCTCTGCATGGTGGTGTCCTTGCTTATGCCAAGCACGTCGCGCCAGTAGTCCTTGCCGTACATTTCCGACGCCAGCACGTAGTTGACCTTGTCCTCTGTGAGGCCAAGCGAGATGAATGCGCTCTTGAAGTATCCGCGCGCGACTGATTGTATCTTTTCAAGGTCGCCGCCCAGCTTGCCGTTTATCCAGGCGTGGTAGTCTGCCAGGAAAATGGTGGGCTTTATGCCTGCCGCTATGAAATCCTTGAGGAGAAGGGAGGTGAGCAGCCCGCTTCCGAGGTGCACCTTGCCGGATATCTCGAAGCCTATGTAGTGCTTGGGGTGCGCGTTTGACTCGAAAAGCGACTTCAGCTCGTCGCGCGTCACCACTTCTGCAACAGGCGCGCGGCACACGAGGTCGATTTTATGCTCTATGTCCATAAAAAATTTCCTCCGAAATTTTTTAGCAGATGCAAAGCCAGCAGGATTTGCATCTCCAATGGCAGTGATGGGTGAAAGAAGAATTAAAACTGTTTGTCCCAAAAAGCGCGTCTGCGCAAGCTACCCCAGCTTGCAGCTCGTGTTGAAGCTTTCATCCACCGTTATCTCCGCGTGGTGCAGGAAGAACTTGGTGGACGGCATGCCGCCTTTCACGACTATGTAGGGCGCCTCGCCAAGCTTTTTCTGCACCTGGTCATAGGTGAGCGTGGTGCTGCCGTTCGAGGCGGAACTCGCGGATATGCAGCCGCTGCTGTCGCAGGCGTAAGTGGTGACCGTCTTTGAGCCAAACAGCTGCCCGCCTGCAATGTCCACCCCGCACTGGTATATCTTGCTTGCAGCCTCGGGAGGCGTGTTCCTCATGTCAAAGAACAGGGAAACCGACGGGGCGCCAAGCACCCTGCCCACGAACGTGTCCATGTCGGAGGGCGTGTCGGAAGGAGGCGCAAGGAACACCACGTATGCCACAAGCGCGATTGCCGCAACCGCCAGCAGGGCAACCCCTGCCTGCCTGTCGCGCTCGGAGAGCTTGATGGATGGGAAGCCCCCCTTGCCTGCCGGAGAGGATGCTGCCTTCTTTTCAATAGGTGAAACTTTCTTGTTTTCGTTCTTCATCGAAATAACCTCGCACCATCAGCCAAGCACGTTCGCTATGTCGCACATCGGCTTTTTGCTGTAGTAGGCATCGTTGCCCTTCACTATGGCCTGCTTGGTCACCACTGTTGTGAATGCGGGCGCGACGTTGTCCTTTGCGTACTGCAAGTCGAAAATTGGCACATCAGGGATGTTGTCAAGGCATGTGGATGATGAAAGCCCGGTTGTCACGTCGTAAGTGGCGTTGGCCGAGCTTGCCGTGGAATTCTTGGGGGCATACCTTGTGCACGTATTCCCGTTTATGTAGTATTTCACGGTCGTCTTGTTCATCATGCGGGCCTGCAATGCCACCTGGTCCGCGCATGCGTGCATGCCTGCGATTGTCTCGCTTGGCGCAGCGCCCTCCTCGACGATCACAGCCACCTTGGAAGATGCCGTCACCGTCCCCATGAACTCGGTGAACGAGGTGAACTTCTCCGTGCTCATCACGATTGAATAGAAGCCAACCGAGCCAACCAGGAGCAGGAAGGTGAATCCCAAAAGCGAAAGCACCCAGCCGGAAACCATCAGCTTGCTTCTGAAGAAATGCCTGAAGCGGTAGAAGACAACTGCCGAGATTATCACCGCGATTGCAAGCACCGAAAGGTCGACTGCCGCCACCACGATGGGCGGCACGAATTTCGCAAAGCTCTGCCTGGTCTTGAACGAGACTGGTGTTATGCTGCTTGCAACTGACATCGCCCCGTCCACAGTCGCGCGCGAGAACGAGTTCCCGAAGTCGAACACGGACTCCTGCGCGCTTTGCGATGCCGTGACATAGGTCTGCGCAGAGGATGACAGGTTCTCGAACTTGGCTGCAAGCGAGATGTACTGCGCCGAGGTCATGGGCGGCGCGAGCTGCGCGTTGAGCTTGTTGTCCTGGTCGGCAAGCGCATTGTAGGAGTCGACGGACGCTGTTGAAAGCCTGTTCACGCGCCACTGCGCCTGGAGAAGGCTGTCCCCTGCATTGTCCTGGGCGTTCACTGCAATCTTGTATGCGGATGTTGAATTGTTCAGCATCCCGGCAAGCATCCTGCCCGATGTTTCATACGATGAGAGCGACGAGTCAAAGCCGGCAAAGTCGCGCTTGGAAATGTCCATCTCAAGCTCGTCGCCCTTGGCGATGAAGTTGTCCGCAACCGATACGAAATTCACATCGGATACGAGCGCCTTTGCCTCCACTGCCTGCGCCTTCAGGCCGCCGTATTTCGCCTTGGCGGAATCGTACTGGGGCGAGAGTATGGCTGCCTTTTCCTCGCCTGCGAGGAAGTTCATCCTGTCCTGCGTTGAAATCACGAGCTTGCTAATCGTTGTGTCAAGCAGCACCAATGGCGCAACCTTGGTCTTGAGCGTTGCCACCTCTGCCCTGCCAGCAGTAAGCGAGGCATAGTCGAAATGCGCCTCAGGGCACCTGCCCAGGCAATCCAGGCACGAAGTCGTCTCCGGGAAGCGGAGCTTGCTCTGCGCCACCTCGTCAGCCGCTGTTTTCATGGCTGCAAATGCCTCGTCCATGGAATTGAGCGAGGTCACCGCTGTTGCTGTTGAGATTGACGAGTACGCCTGCTGGAACTTGGCATCGGCAGCATTGAGCTTGTCTATGCTTTTCTTGTAGGCAAGGATGTGCGTGGCAAGCAAGTCGGCGATGCAGCCGTCCGCGCCTGAGATTGTGCATATGAGCGATGCTGTCTGCATGCAGGAGGAGAGGTCGTTGCAGGGCTTGTAGGAAAGGAATGTGCCGCTTGTATAGCACGTCTGCTCAGCAGGCCCGTACTTTGTCTGGTAGTTCCTGCTTGCATTGAACAGGTCGTGGTATTTCTTCAGGTCCGCCAGGTCGGATGATGACAGGTAGTACGTGTCGGTGTAGTATTTTGTGAGAAGGGAGGCTATCTGCGCCTTTTCCGTGACAATCTGCCCGTTTTGCACAAGCAGTGTTTCCACGCCATTGACCTTGTAAAGCGTGGCAGTGCCGTTTGCGGATGCAAAGCTCGCCGTTGTGACGGATGATGCAGTCTCGCCCGAATAGAGATAGGGCGCCATGGAAAAATCGGCGAATGAATACGAGCAGAAGAGCACCAGGACGGCAAATATGGCGGAAATGAACCTCATTGCAAATACCCCCTTTGCGCGCGTGCTTTGCAGTAGCCCTTCGGGCTACTACTGGCCAAACCGATGTCGTTAACGGTTTGTCCATGGTCGCTATATCATGCGCGGCATTCTATTCTGCTCGCCACAGTTTATATATGTTATAGCAACTCGCACGACGCGAAAGCAGGTCGTTGGCTGAAGGGGATAAAAATTTCAGATGGCGCATGCACCGCGGGAAAGCTGGGCTCCGCTAAGGAGAATAAAAAAATTCTGAAGTGCGGCCCGTTAGAGCCGCACCCAGTCAATAAGAAAAAAGGGGGTTGGAGCACCCTTGCGGATGCCCCAAATATTTGGACCTTACTGCCTCTTCACACCAGCGATGAACTGGTCTGCTGCGGCCATCGTGTCCTGCGCGGTCTTACCGGCAACCACTATCTTGTTGCCGATTTCCTTGACCACCACGTTGTCAACGTCAAAGTTGACGCTGCTGTCCTGGAGCGCCTGCGCGGTCACTGTGTTGACCATTGGGCCTCCGACTGTGATGGCCACTCCGCTTACCGCCTGGCTGTCAAGCATGACCATGCTTGAGGTCAGCTTGTACGGCTGGGACACCTGGACTGATGCCGCGTTGGCTGGGCTGATCACTGCAGATACGCCAGTGGAGTCCACTGTGCACTGCGGCGTTCCGCTCGAGCCAAGCACTGAGCAGCTTCCAGCTGTTGCGTCGATTGCCTTGACCTTGACGGTCACGCCACCGAACACCTTGCTCTCGCCCACGCCCATCACATAGTTGTCAGCAGATGCTGCTGCAGTTGCTGTGTCGGCGTATGCGAACTGGAAGGTTGGCTGCCCGAGCTTCTTCGCAATCTTGAAGCTCGTGTCAGATGTTCCAACAGACAGCGTCTTTGAGCCCCTCTCGCTTACGAACGTCGGCTCGTACCCTCCGAATGTGGTTACGGGGAGTGCGTCATAGTAGACGTTCTGCGTCGAGGAGTCAGTTGCCTTGAACCTGAACGTCGACACGGTTGTGTCGGTCGTAAGGACAGGCACGCCTGTGTAGACGAGGTTGTTGCTGCTTGTTCCGTACTTGCCAGCATCCTCCTGATAGATTATCGACACGTTGCCGAAGCTTCCGAAGCCAGTGTTGTTGAAGTAAATTGCTCCCTGTGCAGCACTGTTGTCGCCTGCTGTGTCGAACCTTATCTTGTTGGTAAGCCCGGTGCTAGAGGCTGGGTTCTGTCCAACGTAGGTCACACTGTCCCAGTTCCAGCAGTCGCGGCCAGAGATCTTGTAGAAGACCTTTGGCGTGTAGTTTGCCACTACTGCAGACTGCGTCTGCGTCCCGTTCAGGTTGGTAGAGCCGTTGAGCAGCGAGGTGCCGATCGGGTCGAAGAGCACTCTCTCGAACATGTAGTCGCCCGAGAGCACGTCGCCGGTTCCAGACAAGAGCGTGTTGCCGCTTGTCTTGATCTCGATCAGCTTTGCCGTGTACGAGTAGTCCAGCGCACTTGATGCGCCGCACTGCTGGTCACCCGATGTCGTTGACACCCTGTAGCTGTCGGATGAGAGGCCGCTGTAGGTGAGGGGCACGTAGTCTGCGTCCGTGAGGTCAACACCCTGGTACGTTACCTTGAACGTCGGGACTGACTTGATGAAGTTCACCACGTCGCCGGACACTGTCTTGTCTGAGAATCCGTCGATGTTGTAAACCACTATCTCGCGGAGCGAGTCGGTCTTGTTGTTGGACGCCGTTCCGGTTGATCCGGACGTGAAGTCCCTGTTCTTCCACAGGAGCGACACCTTGAAGTTCTTGTCAGTGTCTGTTGAGGACACTAAGTTGTACCTCTGGTTGTCCTTCAGGGTTATC
>CAITKI010000026.1 GCA_903892905.1 uncultured Microcaldota archaeon
GCAGGCATGTTCAAGTTCAACGCGCGCGACTTCTTCAAGGCGGATGAGGGCGAGCGCGAGAACGTGAAGGTAAAGTTCTAGTTTTTAATTTTCTTTTTTTTTGGGCTAGCGCGCGCTAGATTTTGTTTTGCCTGGCTTGCGCTGCTTGTTTTGTTTTTCTTGAAGCCGCCGCGCTTTACCTGATGTACGACAAGTCGTGCTTGTGGGGCTCTGCCTGCGGCGCCATGCCCTTTGCGGCGAGCGCCTCTTTTTCCATCTTCCTGGCAAACGCCTCGCTCTCTTTCGCGCGCTGGTCGAGCTTCTTGAGGTCCATCTTGATGTTCAGTATCTTGCAGAGAACCTCAAGCTGCACCTGCGCGCTTTTCGGGTCCACGAAGCTGCCGTGCGTCTCGCCCATGAGGCAAAGCCCCTGCATGCCGCGTATCTTGCCCATGCCCAAAAGCAGGCCTGCTGCGCCGATGATGGAGCCTTTGCACTCGCCAAAAAGCACTCCGTATTTCTTGTAGTCATCCACCATTTTCTTGTGGCTCACTATTCCGAACACGCGCGGCTTGTCATGCACCTTTCCTGTGCCATAGCCGCCCAGAGTGATTATGAGCTTGACCCCTTTTTTCTGGCAGTAGTCCAGCATCTTGCCGGTTGCCTCATACTGAGCCTCGGAGGTCACTGCCTGCACGTCGCCTACAAGTATGAGAAGGTCGTTCTTCTTCCCTTTCACCACGTAAAAGCGGTTCTTAATCATCCGCATCACGCCGTTTTTCTGCATGATGACCTGGTGCGGGAAGTGCGGCGAGTAAAGCTCTGCCACCTTTTCCGCCTTGAGCTCCGCAATCATGTGCGCGGCTGCGATTTTGCCCACTAAGCCGATGCCAGGCAGGCCCTCGATGAGGATGGGGTTGTGGAGCTTCACCTTTCCCTTTTCGATTATGGTGGTTTCCATCATGCAAATCAATTCCCGTTCTGGAAATTCATGCGCCTATAAGCTGCGTACTTGTCGTCTATTGAGAATTTGGGCGGGTGCGGGCTGTGCGTGGGCTTGCCGCAATGCGAGACATCGAGCGTGTAAGCCTTGCAGACTTCGCACTTTTTCATCCGCTTCATTTTTCGCCCCCCTTAACGCCGTCCTAATTCGGAGTGAGGGATTTAAATAAGCGGCGGATTTCGTACTGCGGGAAAAAACGTGGATTTTGCGCTTTGCTTATGCCTCGATTTTCGCGAACTCGACAGAGGCTGGGAAAGGCTTTGCCGCCGCTGTGAGCGCTGCGACAATGTCCTCCAGCGCCTTGTCCGCTGCCTTGAAGTCGTCGGCCACCACGCGCACCTGGTAGCGCGGCGCGCCCAAGTAGAGGAATTCGACATCCGCGCCTGTGGGCTTTTTCACAGAGGAGAATATCTTGTGGATGGCTTCCACGCCGTCGGATGAGAATACTGTGAGGGAGAAAATGCCGTTGACTTCTGCGCGCGCTTTTTTCATGCTCTTGGAGGCGACCTCAAGCAATGCCTTGCCAAGCCCTTTTTCTATCTTGAGGCCTGCTATTGCGGCTTCGCCCTGGTCGGACAATGCCTCGATTGCGTCGATAAGGCTGCCGTGCTTTTCAATGAGCGCACTTCGCGCCGCAAGCTCCTCGCCTTTGGTGGATTTTGCAATCTTGAGCGCAACTTCGAAGAGCTTGTCCGCGCGCTTCTCGCGGCGGTTGCCCTCGACTTTTGCCTTTTTCTCGCTTTCAGTCACGCGCTTTAATGACAAGTCGATCTGGCTTTTCTCCAAGTCGACATGGTATACCTTTGCGACGAGCTTCTGGCCTTCGCGCAAAAATTCGTGTATGTTCTTTATCCAGCGCGGCGCAACCTCGGAGATGTGGACGAATGATTCCTTGCCGCCGTATTCGTCAAGCGAGCAGAACGCGCCGTAGGGCATGATTTTCTTTACTGTGACCAGCACCAATTCGTCCTGCTCGGGCATGTCAGCCATTATCCATCAACCTTTTCAAACTCAGAGAACCTTGATTACCTTGCAGCCTTCCGCCACGACCACGCGCGAGCCTGACGGCGTCGCTATCGGCTCGCTGCACACAAGGCAGGAGACCGCCTTGGAGGCGTTGCCGAAAACGTTCTGCTCGTTCCCGCACTTGCATTTTACCCTTAGGAATTTGCTCATCAAAACACCTTAGTTGAATTCTAGTTTCTTCTTCGTGCGCGTCCCGATCACGCGCTCCTGCTTCTTCTTGCATACAGAGCATTCGAGTATGATTTTCTGGCGCTTGCCCTGCTTCTTCACAGTCTTCTCTCCTGCGCGCTTTCCGCCGTGGCCGGTCAGGCTCCGCTCGTGCTTGCGGTTGCCGATTGCCATGGGGCGCGCCTTTCCCTTGCCCGCAAGCTTCGCCTTGTGGGGCGTGTGCTTGAGGCACTTGGGGCAGTATGCATTCACTTCTTTCGGATACTTCATAGTAAACACCTGTCGTTCGTGGCGAAACCGCCACTTATATCGTTTCTGCGATTTTCTGGCGCAAGAGAAGCTCGGCCTCCTGCGAAGGGAGGTCGGATTCCTGCCCTGCCTTGAAAGGGCCGAACCTTTCCCTGTTCATGCCAACGTATTCCTGCACTTCTTTCGTGAACCTCACGCGCTGCACAACCGGCTTTTCGGGCGCGATTGTTGCCTCGGGCTCTGCGCCGGCAGCCTTCTTCGTCGATTCGAAGCGGGAGAGCAGCGAGTTGAGCTTCTCGTTCTCCTCGGACACGATGCCGCGGAACCGGTCGTACACGTCGTACTCCTCTCGCGTCATCTCCTCCACCTTGGCTTCCTGCCCGCCGCTCCGTATTGCGCGGAACAGAAGTTTCTGCTGGCGTATGAGCACGATTTCGCGTATGGTGGCTGCCGCGTTCTCGAACTCGCGCATCTGGAGCACAGAGCGGCTGCCTTCCATCTCCGAGAATTTCGAGGACAGGAAGGATTGCACCGAGGGGTAGAAATCCCCAGGGAGCTTGCCAAGCCCTGGCTGCGCCTTCTCTTCCCGCGCAAAATCGCGCAGGTTCTTGTAAGTGAGATCGGCCATGCTCGCATCCCGTTGCAGTTGCGGTCCTCTATGCAATATAGGGGACCGTGCTACTACTTCCGGTTCAAAAGGTATAAAAAACAGCGCCCAAGCTGTTTTTTAGAAGTTGGCGAAGCCAACTGCGATAAAAAAGCACCCCTTGGCGCTTTTTTAGAAGTTGAACCGCAGTTCAACTGTATAAAAAACAGCGCCTAACTCTGTTTTTTAGAAGTTGGCAGACCAACTCTGATAAAAATGCGACTGCGAGCACCATGCTTGAACAGATGTAGACATTTTCGTTGGCAGAAGCAGCATGCGCGCCAGTCAGTAAGTGGCAGAGGCATCCACGCATTTGATTATGAGCGGCGCGGTGCCGATTTGCCGCTTGGTTATCTGCTGGTTTTCTATGTATTCGATATACTCGAAACCGAAACCAGGCATTACTATGGTGCCCCAGGGGGCGGTGGAAGAACATAGCGAGGTAGCCCCAGATACTGTGCTGCTTCCGCTTCCATAACCACCCGACTGTCGAAAGACCACATAACAAGTAGTTCCCATTGAACAGCCACTTGGTACAAACGCGCGTGAGGCAAAATACTTCTCTTCACCAGGAGCAAGAAGATAATAATCGCTGATGTTGACCAGGCCAATGGAATTCACCCAAATCTGCGAAGCATACGCCTCGCTTCCAATTAGTTTGGTGATGCGCACAGGATACATTCCTGAGTTTCGGATGCGCAGGTATGGGATAGGATAACTGCCAGCTGTGAGATAATATGCCGAAGATTCTACAATGGCAATCGGGCTTGCGCTTGACCAGTACATCTTATTCTGAGTCATCTGCGAGTCGGATGCCATCCCTGGGAAGAAGCCGAGAAGCGCGACTGAGACGAGCGCTATGATTAGTACGATTGCGAGTAGGACTAGATATTCTGTGGCGCCCTGTGCGCGCAGAAATGCCATGCTGCTTATTCTCGCGCGGGATTTTTATTGGTTGCCCGCCTGAACTGGGAAAATGCGCGTTGACGCGCATTTTATAAACAAATATGCTTATACCAAGGATAATCCTATTCGAAAGGTGATACTTTGAGCAAGATATTCTCATCGGCAAAGGAACTGAAGGAAGGCAAATACGTCATAATCGAGGACATCCCGTGCAGGATTGTCAACATCGACTCGTCCAAGCCCGGAAAGCACGGCGCCGCGAAGATGCGCGTGACCGGCATTGGCGTGTTTGACAGCCAGAAGAAGATGCTCCTCGTCCCGTCCGACGCGGACGTGGAAGTCCCAATCATCGAGAGGCAGACCGCGCAGGTGGTTGCAGTGAACGGCCAGACGGCGCAGCTCATGGACACCACGACGTACGAGGTGTTCGAGCTTTCCATCCCCGAGGAGCTGATGAAGGACGCAGCGGCCGGGAAGGAAGCCGACCTCATGTGCGCGATGGACAGGAAGGTAATTACAAGAATACACTAAAGGGTTGATTGCATGCAGGTAAACGTGAAGGACAAGAAGGAAAACAAGTCGCTGTCAAGGCAGGAGATAATCTGCGAGATATCTTTTGACAAGGCAAAGCCGTCGAGGAAGGACCTCCGCGAGGCGATTTGCACGGCAACTGGCATTTCGCCCGAGCTTATGGTCATCGTCTCATCCAAGGGAGGCTTTGGGGAGAGAAGCGGCATCGTGCTTGTGCACGCATACTCCAACAAGGAGGCGCTTGCTGTCGAGAAGAGGCACTTATTGGTGCGCGACGGCATGATGGAGAAGAAAAAGAAGGCGGCAAAGACCGTGGCGAAGAAAAAGTAAAGTAGGGTCAATGGCTCACGCCTGACGGCGTGAGAAAAATGAAAATAACATTGGCGCC
>CAITKI010000027.1 GCA_903892905.1 uncultured Microcaldota archaeon
TCCGACCAGTACAAGGGCACGCTGGACACGGTCGTGGGATACCGCATAAATGGCAACCTGCTTGAAACTTACTTGAACACGCAAGATTTGGACAACGGCAACCTGCTCGCGGTGGCGCGCATGTTCCAAAGGGTCGCGCCCTTTGAGATTTATGCCGCGGACGATGTCGTGGTCTTCGCGCAGAAGAAGTATTCGTACGGGGATGTGCCGGCCTCGCCTGTTCCGCCGCTTTCCCTGGTGAACAGCACCCATGTAAGCGACGTGCTTGCAGCAATGGCAAGCCTGACAGACGCGCAAATCGCGCCCATGGTGACTGTGGGAAGCACGAACTACTTAGGAAGCGGCACGCTTTCTTCGCGCCTGCAGGCAGACAAGGCATGGAACAGTGCGCACAGCAACCTGGTGATAAGCGACGGGGCTTTCTATCTGGATTACTACAACCAGACTGACGGCTCGGCGCACCTCAAGGCGTTCCGCGACCCGGCGTATCCATTTGCCAATGGCGCTTGGCTGCAGAAATAGTTCTGGCGCGAGTTTCTTTTTTTATTCTTTTTCCGTTTTTTCTATCGCAGCCACCACCAGCGCTGGATTTTCCTGCGCGATGAAGTGGGTGTTGTTCTCCGCAAGCCAGTATTCGCCCTGAGAATTGCCCTGCGCCAGGGATTGGTGGCATTGGTGCCAAATCGCAGTCATGTTGCCAGCAGGCACGGGCGGCTTGCCGGATGAAATGACGATGGTGGGCACGGCGGGGAAGGCTGGCGCGCGCGCTATTTCCTCGACTGTTGCTAGGTAGGCGTAGAGGATGCGCTGGTTTGCGGCGGAAACATTGTAGGGCGGGGGTGCGTACACTGCGGACAGCCCGCCTTGCGTGTTGAAGCATGCGTTGTTCGGGTCAACTAGCACGATTGCGCGCACCTTGCCGGGATTGCGCGCGGCATATTCCTGCGCGAGGAAGCCGCCGTAGGAGTGCGCGACGTAAATTATGCTGCCGTTCACGCCAAGCTGCTGCAAGCCTGCCTCAAGCCCGGCAACTTCGCGCGCGATGGAGTAGTTTGCGCTGTCTGGCTCGCTTTTCCCAAAGCCTGCGCGGTCGTAGCTTATCACGCGATAGTTTGTGGTGTTGGCAAGGAGGGATTGCACGCCTGCCCACATGGAAGAGGCTGCGCCCTGCCCTGCCTCAAGAAGCACAGTGGACCCGCTGCCCTCAGTGACCACGAAATTCAGCTTGTGCCCGCCGACGTCTATCATTTGGCTTTGCGATGCCCTTCCTGGCGCACCGACAGAGGCGCAGCCTGCGGCAAGAATGAGAATTGTGATGATAGCTAGCGCGCGCAAATGATTCATAATGCCACGAAAGCATTTCTATGGCATGCTTTTTAGCACTTGCGCGAGCATTCCGCCCATGGCAAATGATGATGGCACAGTGAAGAGAAAGCTTACGAGCGCAGAGCTTGAGAACTACTTGAGGATAAAGAAAAGATTGTTCGAGCTTTTTGAGGAGGACGGCAAGCTGCGCGCGGAGCTTGCTGCGATGGGATTGAAGTTTGAAAGAAAGTGGTGGCACGGGCCTCTTGGAAAGCCGCTGAACTTTGATGTTTAGGCTGGCAGCAGCCTGCGCGCTCAGGCCATGTTGTCAAAGATATATTTCCTCATCAGCCAGATGAGAAGCGCGGGCGCAAGGAATGTGAGGGCGGTGAAGCAGATGCCCGCGGATGGGTCGAAGAACTTGGATGCCGCGCCGGCAATCAAGCTGGTTGCGAGCGCCAACACGGCATATGCGAATAGGATGAAGATGCTCTTTATCAGGCCCATGGTGGCACCAGATATGCTGCTGCAGCAGATTTTTCGTCACGGACGGCTTCTATTTCGCAGGCGTCTCATTCATGAGAAGGAACGCGATTATGTACGCCAACCCAAGGAGCGTGAGCACTGTGGGGACAAGCGCGTAGGCGATTGCGCCTGCAGCCAGCGCGGTTATGACGACAAACGCCCACCATGCAATGCGCACGTGCATTGGGTCCATGTTGAAGTATTCTGCAATGCCGCCCATCACGCCGAGAAGCATGCGGTTTGATTTCGAGCGGGAGAGTTTCTTTTTTGCAGGCGGCGCCGGCTTGATGCTGCTTTTTGCCTTTGCGCCGCTTTTTGGTTTGCTTCTGCTTTTCTTTGCCATGTGGAACACCATGGCAACTTTTGCTGCAGGATTTATAAAACAGCAGAATCCCGGCCGCCAGCCCGTTGCCTTTTTATCCTCTCCTGTGCGCGTACTTACCCATGACACGATTCAACCGGGTGCGCGCAAAGGCGCGCTCACGAAGCGATTCCCGCTCGCCGGGAAACTCACGCCCGAGGGGCAAGCCGCAGGAGGAGCCTGAGCAAAAGCCGCGCCAGAACCAGAAGTACGCCGAGCGCGCGCGGCTGAGGGCAATCCGGAAGGCGGAAGAGAATGCAAAGCGCATGCCTGAAATCAATCTCCAGATGGTGGCGCAGGATGCCATGGAGAAATACGGATTTGAGCACAAGCTTTCCCTCGTGGTGAACGCCAAGGCGAATGCGCACGACGGGTTCACCATAAAGAAAGTGGGCGCCACGCTTCCTGACCTGCGGCACCTGCTTTGGTCGTCCATTGACAGCTACTACTCACACGATTTGGACCAGATTGAATATTGCGAGAGGGGGCAGCGCAGGGAAATACTTGTGAAAGTGGCTATTGCAGATGTGGATGCATTTGCGCCGAAAGGCTCGATACTGGACGGGCATGCGCAGGCAAATGCCACGTCGGTTTACCCTGGCAAGGAAAGCTATCCCATGCTGCCTGAGCAGCTGTCAGGCGACCTGTCCGCTTTTCCAATGGATTGCGACAGGCTGGCGATTGTTGTGGAGTTCGCAGTGCTTCCGCGCGGCAATGTGCGCTTCGGGAAGATTTACCGCGCGTATGTGAGGAACAAGTCAGAGCTTTCATCTGGCGACGTGGCTGCATGGCTCGAGGGGGCGGATGCAGAAGCAATGCAGGAAACATTGGAGGAACTGCCCGAGCTTGCCGAGCAGATAAAGCTTCAGGAAGAGGCTTCGCTGCGCCTGAGCAACTTCAGGGCAGAGGCGGCGGAAGCGCCGGTAATGGTGGATAAGACATTAGGGCTTTGCGTTACTGAAAAGGACAAAGCGAAGCTGATAGTTGAGAATTTCATGGTTTGCGCAAACAAGGGCATGCTGGCGCTTCTGGAAACCGCGCGCTTTTCCCCAATCCGCAGGGTAGTGGCAATGCCCAAGGATTGGTATGGCATTGTGGAAGCTGCCAATGAACTGGGCGTCACGCTGCCATCTGACCCTGACGGGCACGCGCTTGCGGAATTCCTATCAAGGGAGAAAAAAGAAAGCCCTGAGGCGTTTTCGGAATTGTCCGCGAAAATTTCAAAGTTGCTGGGGCCTGGCGAGTATGCGCTGTTTGACAGGCGTGAGCCAGTGGAATACTTTTGCATTGCAGATGAGGATTATCTTGTGGGAACTGCACCGAACCAGAGGTACATGGACTTGGTTTTCCAGAGGCTGGTGAAAGCTGCTGCGGCGCACACGCCCGTCCCTTACAGCAAGGCGGAGCTTGTGGAGCTTGCTGCGTGGTGCACGGAGAGGGAGAATGCCGCGAAGAAGGTGGAAAGGACTGTGAAGTTTGCCGGCACCCATGAGATGCCCTGAGGGGAGATGCAGCAAGGGCGCCCGCACGCCTATCGGCTACCCGCCAGGGATGAAATCTGCTTATAAATATTGGCACGCTGAAACAGGCGGGGTTTAGGAGGTATAATTATGTCAAGTGAAAATGGGAAAGCAAACAACGCCAGCTACTTTGTCGGCGGCGCGCTGATACTTGCCGCGATATTGGTGTCGGCGGCGCTTTGGGCAGGCATGGGCGGTCTGCAGAAAGGCATAAGCAACATGCAGCTCGTGGTGCCGGCAGGCGCAGCAACAGGCAATGGCACAGCGACAGGCAACGGGACAACGGTGCAGCCCAGCGGCTGGTCGTTCCTCGCAACCGACCCGTCAATCGGGCCTGCGAATGCTGCAATCACGGTGACTGAGTTCGCGGACTACCAGTGCCCGTATTGCGCGGTCGCATACGGCGCCAACATCGGCGGCACGCAGGTTGACGCGCTGCGCGGCACTGCGACCAAGCTTTCGGTGAATTACGCAAACACCGGGAAAATCAGGTTCGTCTACCACCCCATGGCATTCCTGGGCCAGGAAAGCATAGATGCTGCAAACGCGGCGCTGTGCGCGCGCTCACTCGGGGGCGACACTGCTTACTTCCAGATGCACGACAAGCTGTTCCAGGTGCAGGGAAGCGAGAACTCGGGCGTTTACTCGAAAGCCAACCTGAAGAACTACGCCTCGCAAATCGGGTTCAACACTGCTGCCATGGCAGGCTGCATCGACAATGGGACCTACAACGCGCAGGTAACTCAGAGCAATGACCAGGCAAGCGCGGTCGGGGTGCATGGAACGCCGACGTTCGCAGTCAACGGCGTGGTTGCGCAGGATCCGACGTACGCGGCGCTCTCCGCGCAGATAGACGCGCTGCTGAAGAAGTAGTTTTTTCTCTTTTTATTTTTATTACTCCTAGCCGCAGCACCGTAAACAGCCAGCATAACTTACCAATACTCGGGGATCAGCGGCGGCCTTTCATCCGTGCAGAAGTTCTTGTAGAACGAAATCTGGGCAAGATATGTTATCCAGTTTGCCGTAAGCCTATTCAGCCTGAAATGCCTTTTGCCGAATATGAGGATGTGGGCAAGCTGGAGAAGCGACGCAACCACCGTCGGAATCAGCAATATGACCAGGACAATGCCGCAGAGCGCTTGCCAGAATATCCGCCATAGGAGTTCCCAGCGGGATGCCTTCTCAGTATATGATGCTGTGATTTTTATCGTTTTCATTCAAACCACCTTAAACTGCAATTCTCTGCATAACAAACCAAAGCTGAATGCCGAGCGATACGATTGTCACCAATATCATTCCAACGGCAATGAAAACTGGGTTTTTTAGATATGCATGCTTTGGGCGCGCCAGCAGCAGATAGCATAATATCCCGTCTTCGATGGCTATGGTGATGGCAATGCGCGTCATCATGTCGATAAAGAAATCCGGGTTCATCCATACCACCTCGAATTTTTGCACTGTTCAGAGCTTGTGCTTGGATTGGAATTTCTAATTCCAATGCGGACAAAATTTTACTAAATTTTGTCCTTGCCGATGGGCACAATCCTTGCGCGCGGCAGCCCCTTTTTCTTGTGCTTTTGCCAGTCCTTGAGCGGGTAGAGGCGGTACATGGACTTGCCGATGCGAAGCGTCCAGCGCTGGTCTCCTTTTTTCACCACGTACTTGGTGGCTGCGCCGACCTCGACGAGCGTGTACAGCCCCTTGCTGTTGTGCTGCCATTGCGCGACTATGAAAACTGGCTTTTTCTTCACCATCATACCACCTGCATGGATTGGGGGCCTGGAGTTTATACGGGTATGCCGCGCCGTGTCAGGCTGCTTAATACGGCTATGGGGGCATTACTGCTGCGTAAGTGAATGGATGGGTGACATGATGGCATCGTACTGCTGCGGCTATTGCTGGCAGAAATATAGCTCGAAGATAAAGAAGTGCGCCTGCGGCAAGAGCAGGAACCAGGTTCTGCAAAGGTAAGCTGCGCTATTTCTTTTTAATGACCGGCATCAGTTGCAGCCATCCAAATACTCACGTTTTCGCCCATGCGCGCAACGGCAAGCCAATGCCGGGGAAACCCTTATATTTTCTGCGTCCGAGTCTCTTAGAGAGGTGGATATATGAAAGCGCTTTTTGCCATAAGTATCATTTGCACGCTGCTGCTTTTCGGCTGCGCCTCGCAGCCCTCTGCACCGGTTAATGCCCCTTCTGCAGGCCAGCCGCCCGCGGCAGCCAACCCTGCGGCAGGTGCCGGCTCATCGGCGCAGCCATCTGCCCCAGTCAATGCCCCGCCTGCAGCGCCATCCCCGCAGCCAGGGGCAGCCAGCCCCCCAACAGTGAAAAATGAGCCATCCGCGGCCCCAACAGCGTCGGCGTATGATGCGCTTGTCGGCGCGCTTAGGGTCAGCGGCGGCTGGAAAGTCGTTTACGACGTGACGACAGGAACCGAGGGCACTTACGAGATAACGCAGTATGAGAAAGGCGGCAACTTCAGGACGGACATGGCGGCAAGCGGAATGCAGGTCAGGACCTACGCGGTGTCTGGAAAGATAAGCTCGTGCGTGCTTGCCGGAAGCGCGTGGACATGCACGGACACGACCGGCCAGGCAGGCGGCGAAACAGGCGACCTTGGCCAGCAGGTCGAAAGCGACCCTGCAAAATACGCCATCACTGCAGACGGCACCATGCCTGTTGCCGGAACGACCGCAAACTGCTACAAGGTAGTGAGCAGCGACGGCACGGCCCGCTACTGCACCTCGTCCGACGGTGTCCCGCTCTATGTGAAAGCGAGCGCACAGGGCACAGACACGATAATGCAGGCAAAGAGCTACTCCACAAGCGTGGCTGACTCGGACTTTGCCCTGCCGGGCTAAAGCATGCCTTTTTTGTTTTGTATATGTAAATCCTATCAGATTTCCATATGCTGACAAATTTCCAGAGAAATTTGTCATTTTCCAAAATGCTTAATCGCAATAAGGCAGCCCCGATGAACCAACATTTAAATGAGTAGCTGCGGAATAGATGTGCATGGAAGCCAGGTTCATTGCAACCCTGCTGTTCTCATTGCTTCTTGTTTCAGTTGTGGGCGCAACGCCCTCGCAGCCGCCAGACCTGTCGCCCCTTCTCAATTCGGCATGGACGGATGCGCAGTGCAGGGCGGCTTTTGAGAATGGCCTGATGAACGCTATGGCCGGGCAATTCTCCCAGATGTCAATCTTATTGACGCCTCAGACGGCTGTTATGACGGCGGATGTGAACCAGCTGAGCAGGTATGCGAGCCGCGGGGACGCGATGAACTACAGCATTTATGTGCAGGAAACATTCAGCAAGCACCTCAAGCAGAACTCCGACATGGTGCAGGCGAGCATTGAAAGCCTCATTGGCAATGCCACGCCAAGCGGCGGAAGCGGGCTGGGTGGCGGGAACGGGAGCGGCGGAGGAAGTGGACCCGGTGGCGGCGGCAGTGGAGGGGGGAAGCGGATCTGGCGGCGGAGGCAATGGAGGAGGCAGCGGTTCAGGTGGAGGAGGAAGCGGTTCGGGCAGCGGCGGAGCCGGCATCACAATGGATGAAATAAAGACGTCAATGGAATCCCTGCAAGCCTCGTACAAAACGCTCATGGACACCCAGAACAGCTGCTTTGACGTCAAGGGCTATGCAAGCTTGGTGCTGGACTATTGCAACGACACGCTCACTTCGTATCAGCTGCGCGCGCAGAACCTGTCGGGCAGGGGAGTGGACACCAGCAACCTTTTCGGGCTTGTGGCAAGCGCGCGGACGCAAGTAATGGAGCCGCTGGGAAAGGGAGTCAATGCGGCGGCAAATTCATCGCAGGCAAGAATGGCATTGGAGCACTATTGCCTTTATGACGGGTGCGCGAACGGCACCAATTTCCACATGGCATTGAAGTTTGAGGCCATGAGGATGGGCGACGTGCTTGCAGCAATGTCGCCATACGCAACAGCAGCAGGCCTGGGAAGCAACGTCACTGCAGCGCAGGCATCCTTGGCTTCGGCAAACTCGAAAATCAGCGCACTTGGAACCAATGCCGCCACGCCGGACCAGCTCAAGGCGGCATGGGCGGATGTTTTGTCTGCAGCCAAGGCAAGCCACGGCATATTCGTTGCGCTCAATGCAAGCGCAGGTACAAGTTAAGGTGTGATGCTCATGAAGCTTGACAAGAAAACAGCCGCCATTCTCTTGCTATGCCTAATTGCACTGGTGGCGCTGGTATTTTTTGCCTCGCAGATGCAACAGGCTCAGAACAACCCAAACGCAAATCCGAACAAGGCGCCTGCGCAGAATGGAAGCGCAAACAGCCAAGCACCACAGGGAAACGCCAACAGCCAGCCTCAAAATGGAGGGCAGCCTGCTTCAGGGAACACGCCAGGCGCAACGCCCGAGGCAAACATAACTGGCGGCGGCACAAACGACAGGCCGGGCAGCCCCATTGGCGGCCAGAATCCGAAGCCAGGCGTGAATATAACGAATGTCACTAACAACACAGTAATAACCAACGTGACAAACTGGACTGTGGTTTATCCGCCTGACAACATAACCATTCCGCCAGCAACGAACATCAGCATTTATGAGCCTGATTTCCAGGTGGTTGATGATTCGCTGCCAAGCCTGCTGACGAGCCAGAAGCCGACCGAGCTGCCGCAGCCACCTGCAAACGGCACCAGATAAGCAGCGCGCTATTTCTTTTTGATGAAAGTGCCCAGCTGTAGCTCCTCAAACGCTCGCGCGAGCTCCTTTTCAGTGTTCATCACAATCGGGCCGCCCCACGCGATTGGCTCGTGCAGCGGGATGCCTGACACCAGTAGGAAGCGCGCAGGGGAGTTGCCTGTGCCGGCGCGTGCAAGGACTTCGTCACCCATACTGAAAACCGCGACCTGCCCCTCTTTCACGGGCACTCCTTGGGGGCCGAAATGCGCTTCCCCCTCATAAACAAATGCAAAGACATTGTAGGCGGGATTGGTCTTGTGGGACATGCCCTTGTGCGCAGCGAGGGAAATGTCAAGGTATTCTGCTTCCACTGCAAGCCCATGCACCGGCCCGGACACGCCGTTCACCTTGCCGCAAATCACCTTTGCGCGCGCATCGCCGATTCTTGTTTCAGGTATTTCGCGCGCGGTTATGCCGCGGTAGGTTGGCGCGCACATCTTTTCCTTGGCAGGCAGGTTCACCCAGAGCTGGAAGCCGATGCTTTTGCCGCTTGTCTTTTTGGGCATTTCCTGGTGGATGATGCCGCTTCCAGCAGTCATCCACTGCACCTCGCCGGATTTGATTGCGCCTGCGTTCCCCAAGCTGTCGGCGTGGTCCACCTCGCCGTTTATCATGTAGGTGACGGTTTCAATGCCGCGGTGAGGATGCCATGGAAAGCCAGCCATGTAGTCCTCAGGCTTGTCCGAGCCAAAGCTGTCCAGGAGAAGGAACGGGTCAAGAAGGTGCGCCTCGGCATTGGAGAAAAGGCGGAAGAGCCTGACGCCCGCGCCATCGACAGTATATCTTCCGTCGATTATCCTTGAGACTTTGCGAATGGCCATTTCACCCCTCCACAGGCAGGAATTCGCTGCAGAGGCATTTATTTCTTCCTGTTTCCAGGGGCAGCCGGCGGGCGCCGACGAGCATGGCAGGCGCCTCCACTTGCGCGTAGCTATGGTTAAAAAGAGCGGGCGCGCGAAACATGACGTTCTACTTTTGATGCGAAAGATGCTGCGCCCACGCGGGCATTTGATATTCTTCTAAACTCGGAAATAGGAAAATCAGGCAAATAAAAATTGAGGTGATGGAGATGAAAGAAATATTGGCAGTGTTGGTCGCAGCCGTTCTGCTTGCAGGATGCGCAGGAAACAGTGCAGCTCCGCAAGCCACGAACCCTGGCAGCAGCGCAGGCGCCGCAGCACAGAACAGCGGCACGCTGTTCGCAGGCTCGCAGTACGCAAAAACAGCGGTGGAGGCGTATCCTGGCAGCACAACCGGCCCGTCAAGCGGCGAAGTGCAGGGGTTTGACATGGCAACAACGCCGCAGGCAGATGGCTCAATTAAAATCACCATGACTGAGAAAGCAGGCGGGCAGACGCTCACAGCAACTGTGCCGGCAGGAGGCTCGCTTTATTTCAACGACGCCAACCCCGGCGACGACACGGCTGGAACGGACAAGTTCCTGCAGGACGACAAGCTCATTGTGGTGGACGCCAACGGGTACGTTGTGCCTGGCTGAAGGAGCTGACAAGAACATAAACGAAAATGAAACAGGTGATGGAAATGGGAAACAAGAACGATGAAGGCTGCTGCTGCAACGAGCAGGAAGATGACTTCGGCGGCATGATGGTCGAGGTGGCTGAGGATGCCTGGACGGCTGTGGTGCAAAGGAAGATCGAGGCAATGCTTGAGAAGAGCGACGGGAAACGCCTGGACAATGTTGCCAAAATCATACTTGAGCACACGCGCGAGGCATGGCGGATGGAGATGTCAGGCAAGGAAATGCCCAAAGGCGCAGCAGAGGCATTCGAGAAGAAGCTGATGGCTGCGATGAAGGGCTAACTTTGCCTTTCATTCCTGTTTTTTATTTTTTTATTATTTTTCTCTTTTTGTTATTTTTATTTGAAGCTAGCTGCTGCGCTGGGCAATATGAGAGAAAAACAAAAAAGATGCGCGGCTAACCTTCGCCCTCTTCCTTCTTCTTCCTGCTTTTAACCGCGAAGAAGAGCACTGCCCCCGCCACAACAGCAACCGCTGCGAGCATGGCGGCAAAGCCCAGCATGCTGGGCGTTTCAGGCGGCAATGACTTGAGCACGGCAGCTGCGCTTGTTGCAGGCTGCTCGGTCGGCAGCTTTGTCGGTATCCATGCAGTAGGCTGCTCAGGCGCAGTTGGGGCCGCAGGCGTGGTTGGCTGCACTGCCTGCTGCACCTTTGCAGACATCGCGTATGCCGTGAAGTTCTTTGCAAGCGAGGGCCTTACCCACTGGTTTGCGCTGTAGGTGAGTATCTTGGACTCGCCAGGCGCAAATGTCGGGAAGCTGAAGCCCACTGTCCAGCCCACCTTGGTTGCATATTGCGGGTTGAACGCCACGGTGTTGAGCGCCGGGAAGTCGGATGGCACGGTGTCTGTGAAGACAAAGTCTGACATGGAACATCCGCTCCCGCCAATGTTCTCCAGCATAGTTGTAAGCGTGGAGAGTTGGAGGGTGCTGTTCATGCTGCGCGTTATGGAAATCGGGCATGTCTTGCCGCTGCCCATGCTCACATTGTAGATAGTGGTTTGCTTGATAGGCGGCATGATAAGACCTATGCCGATTGAACCGCCTCCGTTGTTGTTGCTTCCGCCAGAGGGAGAAGGCGTCGGTGTTGGCGATGGCGTGGAGGAAAGCTGCACGGCAGCTGAGTGCTGCAAGCCCGTGATTACCGCCGTGGTGCCGTTGTAGGTGCAGGTGTAGCCCGAGTGGCTGATGCCGTCGCATGCCACGCTGTGCTCGTTTGCAGCAGTGCAGGTAGCTGAGATGACGCTGTACACTGCGCCTTCCTCGTCCTTCACGCAGACATTGGCTATCGAGGTGTTGGCATTGTACATGTAAAGCGTCTTGCCGCCCACCAGGTTGGACGAGTTTATGCCGGAGATGGAAGCATATGCCTTGCCGCCAGTGGTGCCCTGCTCGATGCTCACTGCCGAGAAGTTCAGGCTCGAGCCGGTGAAGTTGTAGTCAAAGACGAACAGCGGCAGGCTGCTGTTTGAGATGTTCACAGTCTGGACATCGTCCTGCTCTGTGCCGTTGACATCGGTGCGGCCGCTGATTGCGGCAGTCACGTTGCTGAGGCTGCCGCTTCCGGACGTGTGGATGGACGAGCCGTTGCCGTAGACGTTGGGGCGCGGCACCAGGTGCGGGTGCCAGTCCACATCGTTGCCGGACCAGGGAGATTGCGTGTCCAGCGTCCAGATGATTGAGCTTTCATTCAGCTGCGAGGTGCCGTTTATCTCGTAGAGCAGCTGGAATTCGCTTGCCGAATAGTTGTAGTAATAGACAGCCACCTGCGCAGGCTCGAGATGGGATAGGATGTCTATCCTGGTGTAGATTCCGTCATACCCTGCGCCAGGCACAGGAATCACCACTGCGCCCAGGTCGGTCCCGACCTTGACAGAGATGTTTCTCGGCATAGATGACGGCGTGAAATACCACTTGGTCAGCTGCGCAGACTCGGTTTCAGGCATTGAGCCTGTGCTCCAGTCCTGGTCGTTGACATAATCGCTGTTCACCCAGCCGGACGGGGTGCCAGAAATGCTCCCATTTTGCTCGAGCTGATAGGTCCCGGGCGAGGGCAGTGCTGCGCTGAATGGCAGGTCGCTGCCCTGGTCTGCCCAGGTGCCGTTCGTGCTTGAGGAAATATTGTACACTTCCCATGCGCCCGTGCCGTTGGCAAAGTAGTAGCGGTTGCCTTTCATGGAGTTGTTGAAGAAGTTCTCGTCGTCAGAATACGAGACCACCCACCTGTCCGAGGTGAACGTGTTGTCCAGGAAGGTGTTGTTGCCTGTTTTCATGCCCTGCAGCAGGAGCGCCTCCGAGTCGCTGCCCTTTGCGCTGAAGCTGTTGCGCGTGAAGGTGCCGTTGTCGGTGAGCAGGTCCTCTCCGTTGTCATACATGTTCAGCGCAACCGTGCTTTCCCCGTCGGTGGTGAGGTTGCAGCCGGTCATGACTGTGCGCGGGGAGTTGTATATGTCCATGGCATCATTCTCGATGCTGTATGCAGTGCAGCCATCGAGGACAGTGTCCTCGCTGTAACGCAGGTAGATGCCGTAATTCCCATTCTCTGTGACCGAGCCGACGGAGTTGGTTATGTTCACCATGCTGCAGCTGACGATGTAGATGCCGTATGACCCGCTGGCCACTGTCCCTGTGGAGTTGGTCACGTTCACGCCCGTGCAGCTGTAGAGGTAAATGCCGTAGTCGCCCACGCCAAGGCCTGTGCTGTTGCGTATGTAGCTGTCGCTCACGCTTTCAAACACAATCCCGCTCTTTCCATCGTCGGCGTATGTGTTCTCCACGCTGCTGTTGCTGAGGCCTGTGAAGTAGATGCTGGCATAATTGAAGTTCCGCAGGTCGCAGTTCTTAACGTGCGTGCCTGAGCGCGCGGAGTATATGCCGTATTGGCTGCCTGAGCCGTTGATGGAGTTGCCTGTGCAGTCCACTGTCACGTTATTCGCCACCACCGTGATGACGTTGGTGTCAGTCGGCTCGACTGTGAAATTGCCCAGCAGCGTGTAGACCGAGTTGGCGCAAGTAAGGTTTGCAGGCAGAGAGGTAATGTCCATCTGGGGGCTGCATGCGCCCACATATGGGTGGTAGTCCTCGCCGTCGCCTTGCCACCTGCTGTTGCTGTCGCTGTCCAGCAGGCAGGAAAGCTCGCTGGAGAACGGCAGGTCTGCCCCGCCGTCGGCCCAAGTCAGGGTCGAGCTTCTTATGTCGCAGAACGCGGCGGCGGGCGTGCCGTCATACAGGTAATACTTGTTCCCGCTTGTGCTGCCGTTGAATGTCACGCCGCCGTCCGAGCCGCCCACCCAGTAGTTTGCATAAATCTCGTTCCCGAGGAATGAGTTGTCCGACCCGTCCTGGACGTAGAATGCCGGGTAGCAGTCACTGTAGTATGCGCAGTCAGCGGTGCCTGCCCTAAGCGTGCTGTTGGCGACAGAGATGCCCGTGCTCTCCTGCATGTAGAGCGTGTAGGAGTGCGGGGAGGTGGATGAGACGTTGGTGATGTTGGCAAAGTTGGTGTCGTATATCTGGATGCCGCTGCTGTTCACCACCGAGTCGCTTATGCTGCTGTAGTTCGCCCCGCAGAGGGCAATCATGGATGCGTTCACGCCGGATATCACCTGGCCTTCGCTTTTGTACACCAGGATGGGCAGGCCGTTGCTCCCGTTCACGTTCGTGAACGAGCCGCTGCACACGCTGCTGTCTATGAGGAAGTCCGTGGACGCGCCGCTGAACGAGGAGTCCGCAAATGTTGTGTTGGGGGACGCCAGGTCAAAGAAGCCCATGTAGCCTGAGGTGCCAGTCACGTTCCTGACGACCGAGTTGGGCGCGCCAAGCAATGCGATTGGGCCGTAGTATGGGATGAACCCCGGGCCGTCGTAAGAGGTGACCGAGGTCACGTTGGACAGCACTGTCCCGGGCGCATCCATGAAAATAAGGCCCAGGTTGAAGCTCGAGTTGGACCAGATGTTCTCGAATGTCAAGTTCTCGACTTCTTCCGCCACGAGCGGGACGTATAGGTCCGACTGCTCAGGGCCCGACCAGCGGGCGTCTATGATGATCCCGGTGAAATTCGAGTCGTTCAGATTCGCCATCACCATGCCTGCGCAGAGGGACCCGAAGATGCTGCAATCCGGCACTCCGGTGAGGTTGATGGTGGTGTTGGAAACCGAGTCGCCGCTGGTGTACGCCTCAGGCGCACCGATGGATATTCCGATTGTGAAGTTCTGCAGGATGCAGTTTTTCACGCTGGTGCCGGACTGGTTGGTGACTATGCCGAGCGTGCTGCCATTGCCTGTGAGGGTCGAGCCTGCACAGTCAATGGTGGTGTCGGTGCTGTTGATCACCATCGGATAGGAATCATATTGGCCCGGGCACATCCCAAAGCTGCTTTGGGCATAGTAGCATGGCCCGGCATATGAGGAGCCGAAGATAAACCCTGAGAGGTCGCATTCGTCGACATAGCTTATCCTGCCGTCCCATGTGCTCTCGTCAGACAAGTTGAGGCAGCTAGGGGCAGAGCTGCCCACGTATGGGTGCCAGTCTTCGCCCCCGCCAATCCACGGCGGCGACTTGAGGGCCCACATCATTTCCTGCTCGTTGAAGGTGCTGCCGTTGATTTGCCCCAGCGGCACAAATTCGCTTTCCCCGTTAATGCAGGACACGTTGATTTGGGAGTTGATTTTGTCGGTTGTGAAGTTGATGCCAATTCCGTCCAGGTAGCATTCATCAGGCACAAGGAAATCGGCGCTTTCCTCGCTGCTTGCCACGCGCACTGTCGCATTGATGTGGCTGCTCTGGATGCCATAGACCACGTAAAATGACCCGGTGTCTGATGTTGGCTGCGTGCCTGTTTCCCAGTCATCGTCGAATGGCGCGCTGCCCACGCCTATCTCGCCGCCCCAGTCGCCGGAAACATCGCCCAGCCAGAACTGGCTTTCAGTGCAGCTGGTTTCCTCTGCCTGCGCGGTGCATGCGGATATGTTGAGCGCCTGGCTGAACGGCCAGTCGCTTCCCTGGTCTGCCCAGTGGCCGCCAGTGCTTGAGGAAATGTCGTACACCTGCCAGCTGGGCGTGCCGTTCGCGAAGTAGTAGATGTTGCCCGTCTCGGAGTCGTTGAAGTTGTCGCCGAGCGGGTCGCCCTCGTCCACCCAGGTGGAGGCAGTGATGTTGTTGCCCACGAAATTGCTGTTCGAGACTGCGTCGCCTACCCAGAGGCCCCTCTCGTTCAATGCCTCAAGCGTGTTGCTTGTGAAATCCAGCCAGGGAGAGTTGGCAAGATAGGTGGCGGGGCCGGATTCTGATACGAAGGTGTTGTCGGTTATCGTGTTGTAGCCGGAGCTGGTAACCCTCAATGCCGCCAGCTGGTTGGGGCTTGCAACATAGCCGCTTGCCCCGGGCTTTCCTGCGAGAAGCGAAACATCGCCCGTGGTTACGTTGATTTTGTCCACCACTTGGTTGTCGACGTCGGAAACATAGAGGTAGCCGTCGGTGTCGAATGCCAGCCCGAATGTATGGGTGAAGCCGTTGGCAATCTGCGAAACATCATCCGTGGCAAGGTCTATCCTGTCCGCATCGCTGTAGGCGGCAAGATAGAGATAGCCATCCGGGCCGATTATGGCGCAGTTGGGGTAGTAAAAGCTGCTGGCAATTGTCGATGTATCGCCAGTGGTGGCGTTGACCTGGTCCACGCGGCCGTTGTTCGTGTCGACTGCGTAGAGATAGCCGTCCGGGCCGAATGCAATGCTGTAGGCATAGCTGAAGTCCGAGGCTATGATGGTGGTGACCTCGCCAGTGGTGACGTTGATTGCCCTCAGCATGCCGTTGTTGTCGTTGTTGTTGTCGGCGGCATAAAGGTAGCCGTCTGGGCCGAATGCGAGGCCTGTCGGGCTTTCAAAGCTGGCATTCGCACCTATGCCGTCCACGGAGCTGTACTCCCCGCTTCCCGCAACAAAGAAGGTTTCGTTCGTGGTGATGTTGATTTTCCTTACCCTGCGGTTGTTGCTGTCCGCGAAATAGAGATAGCCGTCGGAGCCGAATGCAAGGCCGCCGGGGTTTGAAATGCCGGCTGCCGCGCCTATGCCTTCGGCGTAGTTGTCCGTGGCGTTCCCGCCTGCGACAAGCGAAGTCGCGCCGGTGGCAGGGTTTGTCCTCCTTATCCTCGCATTGTTCACGTCGGAGACATATATGTAGCCGTCAGGCCCGTACGCGAGATAGGTTGGCGAATGGAACCAGACAGGCTGGTTGCCTGCGTGGATGACATTGCCTGAGATGGTGTTGCCCTCGGAATCGTCATTGATGTCCATGCCCACCATTGAGTTGTCCACTGTGTTGTTGCTAATCAGGACGCCGTCATAGCCATAGTCCATGTAGATGCCGGCAGTGGATGTATTGTAGATGTGGTTCCCGCTTATGTTCATGGTGGTTTCGTCGCTGGACACTTCCGAGAGGTAGATGCCGTACGCCACGTTCGAGATGGTGTTGTTTATTGCCGACGAGTCCTGCTCAACATAGAAATACAGCCCGTAGCTGTCAGGCCCGCCGTCTATGGTATTGCCCATCACGGTGTTATTGTGCGAGTATGGCAGCGAGCCTGCTGCGCCGCTTGTGTTGGCCAGCGCATACTGCCGTGTGTTCCACTGCGACAGGTATTGCTGGTGCGCAGAGTCTCCAGGGTAGCTTTGGTTTGCAGGGTAGGGGTAAGTGCTCATTGCCGCGAAGGGCAGCGGCGTTACGCTGTAGTTGCCTGCGAATTGCGCTGCCGGCTTGTAATAGTAGCGCCCGTAGATGAAGAAATCGCGCGCAACTCCATCTGATGGCGCGTTGTACGGGAAGGCGACTGAAATCTCATCGCCCGTGCTCATGATGGCGTACATGTCGTCAGATGCGTTCAGCAGCGAAACGACATCACCGTATGCAGTGAAGTTGCCTGAAGGCTCGGTCACGTTCATGCCAACTTTCCTGCTGTAAAGATAGCTGGTTGTAACGCCAGGAACCCTTGCCGAGAAGCCGCGGTAGTGCAGGTCTGCGGACTGCGGCGAGTAGCGGTTCAGGGTCACGGGCTGCTGGGGCGAGGTGTCCACTGCGACATAATCGAACATGCCCTGCGGGATGTGCAGCCTGACAGAATAGTCGCCGGAGAACTTGCCGGTCATGTCAAGCACATAGGTGCTGGGCGAATCCGCAGGCGCGATGAGGTCCTTGCTTGCGAATGCGGTCTTCCAGGCGCCGTGGGAATCCTTCACCTGCACCGTCCTGTTTATGCCGAACGGCGCGGTTTCGGACTTCGCATATCCAAGCACCAGCTTCACCTGCGATGCGCTTGTGAGGTTCCCGAGGTTCAGGTCGATTTCGTTGGTGGTATTGTTGGTCGAGGACAGGGTGTAAACGCCGTCCTTGGCGGAAATCTGCTGCATGCAGCCGTGCCCGAGCGCGTCGGTGCACGACACCGGCGAGCGGAGCGCCGCCCTGTCAACCGTGTATATTGTGCTCTTGTTTGCGGCAAGCAGGCCGGTGTAGACGTCGTAACCCGGCGAGTGGTCTGCCGTGAGGAGCGCAAGCTCGTCGATGTAGGAAATCTCGTCGTATTCCTCGGTCAGCTGCAGCGGGTAGGTGTTGTTCTTCGGCTGGAATGCACTGCCTTCGACCTTTGCATAATCGGAGTAGGCTTTCGGCGTCCCGCCCGGGGCTTTCGAGCTTACCAGCGTCCCTGCGCTGGAGAAGTCGCTTGCGAAATTGTAGCCGGTGCCGTTCCAGGGGTAGAGGAACGGGCACGAGCTGATGCTGTTGCCGAAGTTGTATTCCGTGGTGTTGATGATGGTGTTGTACAGTATCTGGTTGTTGTTCGAGTAATACACATAGAAGCCGTAGTCGTTGCGCGTGAAGTTGTTGTACTGGATGACGTTGTTGTCGGAATAGTCGAGGTAGATGCCGTAATCGTAGATTTCGGTGAAGTTGTTGTACTGAATCAGGTTGCCAGGGGAATATGCATCCACGCCGTCGTTGATGTATGTGAACGAGTTGCCCTCCACCTTGTTGCCGCCAGAGTTTTCCAGGTAGACGCCGACATTGATGTTTGTGAAATTGCTGTTTGAGACAGTAAGGTTTGGCCCATCTTCAACGTCGATCCCGGTCCCGAAATAATTGATACTGCAGTTCCTGACAATGACACCTGAATATTCGGTGTATACGCCGGTGTACCACTCATACTCGTCGCTTTCGATTATCGAGTGCCCGTTGCAATCCAGTGTCACGTTGTCCGCTGAGATTGTGACTGCGTTCTGCTCGTAGATGTCCAAGTCGCCCTGCATCGTGTAGGTGCTGCCAGGGCAGTCAAGCGTCACCGGGTCTGTGCCGCCAGCCACCTGCATGTTGGGGCGGCAGTGGGTGACAAGCGGCGCGCTGTCAACCACGTTGGAGGTAACCTTGCCGCCGGATGTTGTGCTGCTGTACGGGTAATCGCTGCCCGCGCTGCCCACATACCAGCCTGAGCCGTATGCTGATGGCTCGTTGCCGGTTATGTTGACGTCCCCGCTGATGACATTTGCCCAGATGTTGCCCCGGTTATATGAGGAATTGTATAACGCCTCGACCTGGGTGGCGGAAAGGCTCTTGTTGAAGATTGCCACGTTGTCGATTGAGCCCTCAAACAGGCCGTTGTCGGTTCCAGAATACGGATAATTGCCTATTGCCAATGAGTCGGTTGAAGTGATTATCGGGGACGTGTAATAGTTGCTGTCTGCAAGAATGCCATTGGCATATAGGTTTATCAGCTGCGTGCCCTGGCTATAAGTCCCGACCACGTGCACCCACGTGTTGAGGGGCAGCGCCCCGCTTTGCGCATAGTTGCCCCCGTTGTTGATCCAGAACTTCACCTGGTTCCCGTTTATCACATGCAAGCAGTAGCCTTTGCTACCATCATGATCTGATTTGCAGGCAATGGACGGGTAAGGTTCAGGCGAGCCTGTGATGTATATCCAGGCGGAGACGGTTATCGCGCTCGGGTTGAGGCTTGGGCTGTCAGGCACGCTGATGTTGCCGCTTCCCGTGCCGTCAAAGCTGAATGCCTGCCCATAGTGGCCTGTGGCATACGCGGGCGTCCCTGCCCATGCGGCGTTGTTGTTTCCGAGCTCGTCGTTGGCAGTGCCCTCGGCGCGATACAGGCTGACAAGGGAGTTGTCATACGCGCTCCCGTCAATCTCGTCGCGCGTCACGTTGAAGAAGTTGCCGCCGCTGGTGTCGGTGTCGTCAACATAATAGCCGGATGTGTTGGTGAAGTAGTTCCAGTACAGCGTGTTGTTGTGGGCTTCGAGATCAAAGTACGCCTCAGCACCTGATTCCCCTGTTAAGGCAAATGTATTGTTGTAAAGCACGTTGTTGAGTGCCGCGATGAATGCGATTGTCTGGATGCTGGAGGTCGCGGTAAGGCCATGGACAACGTTGTTGTTGGACTGCGCCTGCAGGTCAAGGGCGTTGCCAACTGCAGATGCCTGCACATTGGAGATGGTGTTGTAACTGGACGCGTAGAAGCGGATAGCCTGCGCTGGCGAAGATGGCGAGCCAATCATGCTCGTCACATTCGTGTCCTGTATCAGCCCGTTGCTTGCGCCCTCGAAAAAGATGCCGAAGTAGAAGTCTTCGATGTTGCAGTTCTGGACGGTGGTGCCCTGCTGGTTGGAGTATATCCCCGTCCCGCTGCCGCTGCTGCCACTGCTTATGCTGTGGCTGCGGCAGTCGAATGTGATGTTCGATGCGCCGATGGTGATTGCATTGGCGCCGCTGGCTGACGCGCTTTCGTTAAGGCAGTATACGCTGTTGGGGCTGGAAAGGGTCGCTGGGATGTCTGCCTGCCCGATGTAATGGTCGCATATCCTCCTGGTGGTGAGCGGCGCATAGTCAGTCACGTTTGCCGTGACCATTCCGCCCGATGTGTCGCCGCCGTACGGATAGCCGCTGCCTGTGCTGCCTATGTAGAGCCCGGGAATCGAGGAGGCAATCTCGCCCCTCACGTCCACCGCGCCGCTTATGACGTTCGAATAGATGTTGCCCTGGTTGACGCCATCCACGGTCGCATTGTACTGGTTGTTGCTCGCCGTGTCGTTGACGTAAAGCCCGCATGCGCCCGTGCAGGTGAAGTTGTTGAGCGCAAAGATGTTGTTGCCGCCTTGGTTGAGGTTCAGCACCGCAGCGCCGCCGGCGACGAAAGTATTGTTGATGACAGTGATGCCGTTGAAGTCCCCGCGGCCGGGTGTGGCTATATCAAGGGCATAGCCGGTCTCGGAGATGAAGGTGGAATTCTCGATCACTGAGTTGTATATCGCATACGGGTGCAATGCCGCGCCGCTGCTTGTATTCACGAAAACATGATTGAAGGTCGAGTCAAAGAAGTAGAAGCCGGCAAGAGGGGCGCCGGTTATGTTGACGTTCTCCATCAGCACGGAAGTGGCTGAGGATGACGTATAGAGGGAGCCGCCCGCAAAGTTGCAGTTCAGGATTGAGACGTTTGAAACATACCCTATGGCCATCAGGTAGGAAGAGCCGGTGGAGGTTATTGTGTTGCCCTGGCAACCGAACGTGACATCGGATGCTTCAATATCGATGCACATGTAGCCGCCTGAAATCGACTGGTTGAGGATGTAGTCGCCAGGCGAGGCTATCACGGCGCAATCGCCGAGGTAAGTCGGGCCGTCGTGTGTCGGGGTGATTGGCGCGTAGTCGGACACGCCCGTGGTCATGCCGCCGGATGTGGAATCGTTGTACGGAAGGCCTGTGCCGTTCGAGCCTATGTACATTCTTGGGAAGCCAACTGAATGCACGGTTCCGCGGACATCCACGCTCCCGTTAAGCACATTAGCCCAGAGGTTGCCCTCGCCATTGCAAAGAGAGGAGTTGTAGTGGTTGGCGCCGTTCTCGTCCTCCACGTAGGCGCCGCTGGTGGCTGTGAAGTTGTTCCAGCAGAAGGTGTTGCCGCTCGCGCCGCTGTCGACCATCAGCAGCCGCCCCGAGCCGCCGGGCGAGAGGAAAGTCGTGTTCATCACGGTGTTGTATGAGCTCCGGATGTCTATGGACCAGTCGTTTGCGGACACTGTTGAATTTGCTATCGTGTTGCCTGGGCTGTTCTCGACGTAAACTGCATTGTAGTTTGCTGTTGAGATTGAATTCGTGACTGTGTTGTTGCTGCTGCCCCCGTAGATCCTGATGGCGTAGCTGTTTTGGGAGTGCACGCGCGAGCCCATGATTGTATTGCCAGTTGCGCCTTCAAATGCGATTCCGTCGCCGGTGGAGCCGTCGCCGCCCCACTGGGTGAGGGTGGTGTTTGCGGTGACGTTCTGTATGGTGCCGTTGGTTGCACCGCTGAAGTATATTGCTGTGCTGAATCCGCTTATTATGCAGTTCTTTATCGTTGTGTTGAATGCGCCTGAGCTTATGCCATATGTGCGATTCGTATCATCCCCCATTATGCTGTGCCCCGCGCAATCCATGGCAACGCCTGCCGCGCCGACTGTGAAACAGGTTCCTCCTGAGATTGACATGTCGCTGTTGAGGGTGCATGATTCAGTGACTGACTCACCGCAGGCGAACGAGCTGTGCGCGCCCACGCATAGCGGCGTTGGGTATGGCGTGAGGGGCGAGTAGTCGGCCACGCCCCCAACCACTTTTGCGCTGGTGCTGTTGCTGTATGGGTAGCCCGTGCCGCTCCTGCCGACATACAGGCCCGGATTGTAGCTTGAGCGGGCTGCCCCGGATATTTGCACGCTGCCGCTCATCACGTCCGCCCAGATGTTGCCCTCATTCACGCCGTATGCGCTGCCGTTCCAGATGTTGGAGCCGCTATCGTCAATCGCATACGAATTGGCGGTATTTGTGAAGTTGTTCCAGTAGAAGGTGTTGCCGCCGGAGGACGGATCCAGGTAAACCAGGATGCTTGACGCGGACACCGTATTGTTGGCAAACAGGTTGCCGGTGGAAGAATCGAACACCCCGACTGCAGTGCCTGTGACCGCGTTGATTGCACCGCCTGTGAAATTGTTGTTATTCGACGAGCTGCGTATGTCCATGCCCGAGTACATGCCGGTGGTGTTGGCAGTTATACGGTAGTCCCGTATGTCGTTCCCGCTCGAGCCGCCCATCATGAACGCGCTGGAGCTGCAGGAGGAGTTGAAGTTCGAGATGTTGTTGTTGTTCGAGCCATAGATGATGAAGGCGTAGTTGCCTGTGGAAATCACATTGAAGCTGCGCAGGGCGTTGTTCGGTGAGGAAGCCATCCAAATCCCATCCATGCTGCCGGTTGCCCTGAAATTGGAAAGGGTGTTGCCTGACGCCGACCTGAGGTAGATTTGGTAGACATTGTTGTCGCGGGATGTGATATTGTCAAAGATCCCGTTCGTTGCCCCGTTAAGATATAGCCCGTAATCAAATCCGGTGATTGTGCAGTTTCTCACCGTGGTGTTGGCCTGTTCTGTGTATATTCCGGAATACCCTGTGCTGCTGCTCCCGGTTATGCTGTGCCCCGCGCAGTCAATTGTGACGTTTGCCGCATTCACCGTGAAGCAGTTTGCGCCGGAAATGGAAATGTTCGATGAAAGGGTGTAAGTCGCGCCCGCCGTGTTAAGGGGCCCGCACCCGAAAGATGGCGTGAGGGGCGAATAATCCGTCAAGCCGCCCACATGGTAGCCCGAGTTCGCGTTGTTGTATGGGTAGCCGCTGCCGCTTGAGCCTGCATACAGGCCCGTGCCAAAGCCAGAGGACGCCGCGCCATAAACATGCACCGTGCCGTCCATCACGTTCCACCAGATGTTGCCCTCGTTCACGCCGTATGCGCTTCCGTTCCATTTGTCGCCAGTGCATTGGTCAACCACATTGGCGCTATCAGTATAGGTAAAGTTGTTCCAGTAGAAGGTGTTGTTGCTGCAGCCTGAGTCCGAGTACATCTGGTCGCTCGTGGTCCCTATCAGGGTGTTGTTGTAAAACACGCTGTTGCTCGCATCGAAAATCAACCCGTATCTTTTGGATGGCGAAAACGATATCCTGTTGGAGTTGATTGCATAATTGCTGCCGCCGTTGAGCCATATCCCGTCGTAATTGTCGGAAATCGTGCTGTTCGATACTGTGCTGTAGCTCCCGCTTTCGTAGAGCACGGCTGCCCCGAAGCCGGTGATGTTGCAATTCTTTACCGTGGTATTGTACCTCCCGGACGCATATGCCCCGATGCTGCCGGAGCCGGTTACCGTGTAGCCCTTGCAGTCCAGCGTGACGTTGTCGGCAGATATGGAAAATGCAATGGTGCCAGCCACTGCCACGTTCTCATTCAGGCAATAGACGCTGTTGGCACTATTGAGCGTGGCGGGCACATTGCCCTGCCCAATTTCAGTGCAGACAGGACCGGCAAACACCGACCCGCAGAGCGCGAGAAAGATAAAAGCTACGCTAAGTGTTACTGTAGATTGAATGCGCAAAATACCACCCACGCGAGGTAATACTGGCGCGAGGTTTATAATGGTTTGCGAGGCTGCTACGAGGTGAAAGATGGAAAAAAATGAGAAAAAATGCGCTACTGCTTCTCAGCGGAAGCCGCCTGCGCGGGCTTGTCACCGCTTGCCTTGCCGCTTTCAGGCTTCTCGCCGGTTTTGCCTGCGTCCGCTTTGCTTTCGTTGCCGGTTTTATTTTCCACTTTGCCGTTTGCCTGCGCGTCCTTGTCGGAGTCGTGGAGGATGAAAACTGCGGCGGCAAGCACGGATGTCCATTCGCCCTGCTTGTCAACGACGATGGATTGCGTGATGTTCGTTGTTTTCACGAACTTCCCGCTCATCTTGAAGAGCGTCTCCTTCTCGTCCCAGCTCTGGTTCACGTCGAACTCGATGCCAAGGGTGGATGCAAGCATGGAGGCCGCGAGGTCTTCGGCATAGTCGCCTGCCTTGTCCTCTGTCTCGCCGAATGAGTGGTATTCGCTCAGGTAGCCGTACTGCGAGCGGTCCGCAGGCACCGCAGCGCCCACTGATGCCGAAATAAGCCTGTTGTGCTCGTTTGATTCGTTCCTGGAGAGCACCACGAACACGATTTCGCCGTCGTTGAGCATGGGAATTCCCTTTGCCTTGGAGATGTTCTCGCAGAACGGGGGAAGGATGGAGGACACTGTGACAAGGTTGTATTTTGCAATCCCTGCATCGCGCAGCGCAAGCTCGAACGACGTGAGCTTGTCCTTGTGCGTGCCTACCCCTTTCGTGAAAAATACTTTTTGCGGAACGTGGCTTGTTTCTCCCATGCAAATATTCACTATGCATTGTTTAATATTCTATCTGTTGCCGCGCAGCAGCATCAGGTATTTAATCCTGGCTAATGTATTTGTGGCATGGGACGCAACAGGGGCAATCAATCGCATTCTCGCGAAAGAAGAGGCGGGAAATTCGGGCAAGGGCAGCAAGGAAGCGGCAGCCAAAGGCAGGCAGGCTTCAGGCAAACAGGTGCAGGGGGAAATAACACGTCACAAACAGCCCAGAGGCCGGCGTTCAGGCAGCAGTCGCCCGAAGGGCGGCGCCCCGTCGAGCAGGCAGCTCGAGGAGGGCAGTCTCAGTCGCCAAGCAGCAAGCCTGACCGTTTTGAGAATATCGACTTGCACAAGATTGCGCACAACGCAATGCAGAAATACGGATTCGTGGCAGGCTTCCCTCCGCAGGTGACGCGCGAGGTGGAGGCGCTCAAAAGCCGCGTGAGCCTGCGCGAGGGAAAGGGCGTGCGCGACACCAGGGACGTGCTTTGGTCGTCGATTGACAATTACGATACCATGGACCTTGACCAGATAGAGTATTGCGAGGCAGGCATTGGCGGCGAGATAAATGTGAGGGTGGGCGTGGCGGACGTGGACGTTTACGTGCCAAAAGGCTCTGCCTCGGACGAGCATGCGCGAGGGAACACCACTTCTGTTTACACTGGCATTGAGACTTTTCCCATGCTGCCGGACAGGCTGTCAAAGGACATGTCCTCCTTGCCTGAAGGGCAGGACAGGCTGGCAGTGGTTGCGGAATTCACCGTGCTTCCAAACGGCGTGGTGCGCCCAGGGGATATTTATCGCGCAATTGTGCAAAACAAGGCAAAGCTTGTTTATGAGCAGGTGGCTGCGTGGCTGGACGGCACTGGCCCCATACCCGCAAGGATTGCAGATGTCCCGGGCATGGAGGAGCAGATTTTCCTGCAGGACAAGGCTGCGCAGAGGCTGGGCAAGCATAGGATGAACATGGGTGCACTGGAGCTTGAGTCCATGGAGGCGCGCGCGGTCATCAAGGACGACCAGGTGCTGGGGCTGTCCATTGTCGAGGAGAACAGGGCAATGCACATCATTGAGAACTTCATGATTGGCGCAAACGGCGTGATGTCTGGCTTTTTGGAAAAGAGGAATGTGCCCTCCATCCACCGCGTGGTGAGGGAACCCAAGGATTGGAACGGCATAAGGCTTTTGGCAAAAGCAAAGGGATTTTCACTTCCTGCCAAGCCGTCTGCAAAAGCGCTGTCAGAGTTTTTGGCGGAGAGGAAGGCAGCTGACCCTGAAACTTTCCCCGACCTCTCATTGGCGATTGTGAAGATGATTGGCGCGGGCGAGTATGTGCTGCACGACAAGGAGGCGCCAATCGGGCACTTCTGCCTTGCAGTGACACACTACACGCACGGCACTGCGCCGAATAGGAGATATGTCGACCTTATCATACAGCGGCTCATCAAGGCAACACTTGCCAGCGTGCGCTCGCCTTATGGAAGAAATGAACTTTCAGATGCAGCTTCCTGGTGCACTGACAGGGAAATGGCTGCCAAGCGCGTGGAAAGGTTCATGGTGAAGTCCGAAGCAGCGACATTGCTTTCCGGGAAAGTGGGCGAGACGTTCGACGCCATCATCACAGGCGCGTCGGAAAAGGGGATTTACGCGCGATTGCTTGCCCCGCCAGTGGAAGGAAGATTGGTGCACTTTGTCAAAGGCGCGAGAGTAGGGCAGAAAGTGCGCGTGAGGCTTGTGAACCTTGACCCGCGGCAGGGTTTTGTGGATTTTGAAATGGCAAGGTAGGCGCACTGACCCTATTATATGCAGTTGCGCCCAAATAGGTGCGGAATGGCTGTTTCTCTTCTTTTTTGAGGGATTAACGCTTACCAGAGGGATTTTTTATGGCAGTTGTAGCAGAAGAAAATGAATTTTCCAGGATGAAGGATTACAGGAAGCTTCGCGCAGGCGGCATGAGCGATACTGTTGCGCGCGAGGAAATCTGGCCGTCCACCGCAGTTGGGATGAAGAAGAATGCGGATGAGAAAGCCAGGCTGGAAGCTGAGAGGACGGACGGCAAGGAGCCCAGCGCCGAGGAAAAATAACTGGATAGTTAATTCTTCTTTTTGCCCAGGAAATACGCCGCAGCGCCAGCCACCGCTATTATTGCCACTGCTGCAACCAGGAGAGTGGCGGAGCCATTGTCTTTTGCCGGCGCGGGTGATGGTGCTGGAGACGGGGTTGGCGCAGGCGAGGGAGTTGCTACGCAGGAAGCTTTGCCGCTTGCGAGCGCGCATGTGGAAGCGCTTGCCGTGCAGTCCGTGAAATTCGCCCACTTGCCGCTGTCGCAGTTCTGCACGATGTTTGCGCTGCAGCGAGTCTGCCCGCTTGTGCACTCTGTTGCAGGCGCAACGCATGCGCCGTCCTGGCAGAGCGCGCCGTTGGCGCACATGTCGTTGCCCCACCTTCCGCCGTCAGTGCAGAATTGGACAACGTCGTTGCGGTCAGGCTGGCAGCGAGTCTCGCCTGCCGTGCATTCGGGCGCTGGCGCCTGCAGGCATTGCCCGTTCAGGCAGAACTCGTCGTTGCCGCATGCCTCGTTGGCATACCACTGCCCGTTGGCATCGCATTGGCGGAAGACGGTGTCGGAAACGCATTCGCGCGCGCTCGGGTCGCAAACCGAGCTGCTCACGCACCAGCCGTTGCTGCATACATCGTTGTTGTTGCATGATGTCCGTGCATACCAGGTGCCTGCTGAGCTGCACTCGCGGTAGGTGTTGCTTGAAAGGCATTCATGCGCGCCCGGCTTGCATTGCTGCACAGGGGCCGAGCCGCCCACGCAGTTGCCGCTGCTGCATGTCTTGCCGTTGCCGCACGCCGTGTTCTGATACCATTTGCCCGCAGGGCTGCATAGCTTGTAGGTGCTGGAGCCTGTGCACACGCGCTGGCCAGGGGTGCATTGCGAGTTCGGCATCACTGCGTAGCAGTACCCTGAGGCGCAGTACTGGCTGCTGCCGCACATGGTGGCGGCGTACCATTGGCCGTTGGCATCGCAGGAGCGATAGGATGTGCTCGATACGCATTCGCGGTCGCCAGGCATGCAGGTTATCGCGCTGCCCTGGCACACGCCGTTGGAGCAGCCCTGCAGCGGCGGGCAGTCGACCGAGTCGTCCCACAATCCATAGGAGTTGCATACCTGGTAATTGGTGCTGCCCGCGCATTGCCTGTCGCCGGGATTGCAGCCCACTGCGAATGAAAGCGGGACTAAAAGGAGAGCAAAAGCGAGAAGGACTGCTGTTTTATGCACCAATGGAACACCTCGGGCAGGTGTTCGCAGGCAAGCGTTAAATATGTTTGGCAGGGCTTGCGCTCGCGGCGGAAAATAAAAAATGGAAAGAAAGCAGCAATCTACTTCTTCTTTTTGCCTTTATTCATGCTGCGCAAGCCGATCCAGATTCCGTCGGGGTCCTTCACCATTCCCATTGTGACTTCCTTGCCGACCCAGACTGGGAACGCGACGGGCGCGCCTTTTTTCACCAGCCTGTCGAAATCCTTTTTCGCGTCCTTCACGATGAACGTGAGGTGGTCCATCTCGTCGCCCTTTTCATACGGCTTGTAAAGCTTGCAGCTTTTCGTGTAGTGCATGAGGCGCAGCGACGCCTTGGTGTCGGGGCTGTAAAGCGTGATTACAGTCTCGCCAGGCATGTAGCTTTTCCTGTCTGTCTCCTTCATGCCCAGCGACTTGTAGAACGCGAGCGCCTTTTTCACATCCCTTACGCGTATTGCTGTCTGGAAGTATCCCATTTTTATCACCGATGAAAACGGGCTGCCAAGCTTTTTAACCGACCCATGGTCGTTTGAGAGTAGCGCGCTGGCGCTCGCGATGGAAAAACAAAAAGAAAAAAGAAGGAAAAGGGGATCAGCCCGAGACTTCGTAGGCCGCGCTCACGGACGCGGTGACCATCACCGTGCCTGCCGAAACCGAGACGTCCTTCATGGCTGCGCCGGTGGCGTCAAATGCCGAGTTGCGGTAGTTCACGTTTGCCATGGGCGCCACATAGTTGTAGCCCTCGTTCATGGAATCAAGGGAGGTGATGCTCACGCCTGCCGATGATGCCATGGCGGCTGCCTTGGCCTTTGCCCTCGCAGTTGCGGTCTGCAGAAGCGAGGCATATGTGCTGTCGCGCAGCTTGTCGGAGAGCCCGAAGCTGATGCCTGACACATCGTTTGCGCCGCCTGCCACAGCCTGCTTGAGCACGTCGCCTGCCTGCGAGACGTCGTAGCTCACCACGCGCAGCGAGTTTGTGAGCTGGTAGCCCAAGTCATCATACCCGCCGCTTGTCTTGTTGTATTCCTGCCAGCGGTCAAGGGAGTAGCCGACTGTCTGGATGTTGGCGTCCGGGATGCCAAGCGCGAGGAGCGAGTCCTTTATCGCGCGCAGCTTCGCGTCGTTGTCAGATTGTATCGCAGAGGGGTCCTTGCCGCGGCTCACAACCGAGAAGGTCATTTCCACCTTGTCAGGCGCAATTTCCTTTTGCGCGTCGGCAGAGACTGAAAGCATGTGCTGCTGGAGAGGCTGGGACTGCACGAATGTTGTCTTGGAAGGCGAGTAGTAAAGCGCGCCTGAGAAAAGCACTGCTGCGATTATCAGCGCCAGTGCAACCGGGCCCATGTCAACTGCGGATGCGGGAGTTTTTCCTGCCATTCGAATCACCTGCAATGGGTAAGCGCAAGGAGGTATATAAATATGGGCACTTTCGTTCGGCTCGCGCGCCGAACAATATTATATTGTTTTCTGCATATATCATGTCATGCAGATAAGGCGCGCGTGGAAACCGCTTGTGCTGGCGACGGCAGTTGTTGCTTTTTCCTTATTCTATTCGTGCAAGAAAATCGACCCCAGAGAGCTTATTGGCAAGAAGCCGGTTGACACGACTTCCATTAAGAAAACGGCGTTCAAGGCAATCGGCTTGAGGAAATTTGCGGATGCCGCGCCGATGGGCGACACGATAAACAAAGATACTGCTTCTAAAGTGCCGTACAACCACCAATCAGAGGTTGTCCAGGCAAAACCTGCAAAATAAGGCTGGTGCGCGCCAGGCTTCTTATCTATATTATATATACTGAGGCGGCACGGCGAGCATTTTATAAATATGTGGCAATAGAATAAAAAACGGGAGAACGATGGCTGCCATTATTTGCCAGAACAAGGCTGAGAATTGCTGTGTTGCATAATTATGCCAAGCATTGCTAAATTTGCATATCCTCAATCTTTTCTAACCAACACATAAACTTTTTTTCCGATAAAATCTTTCGGGCAATCTATTTTTGCA
>CAITKI010000028.1 GCA_903892905.1 uncultured Microcaldota archaeon
AACTCAGGAAATAGAGGACTTGCTTCGGAGCGAGGGAGGGAAAAGCATCCTTAACACGACCTCGACCAAGATATTGTTGAGGCAGAACTCGAGCAACCTTGACCTTATTTCAAAGAGCCTCGCGTTGAACGACAAGGAACGCACCTACCTGCTTCGGGCTGAAAAGGGGCAGGGGTTGCTGATAACCGAGCACGGCAGGTACGAGTTCGCCGTAAAAGCGTCCCCCAGGATGCACGCGCTGATAACTACCGACCCCAATGAGAAAAAAGCCCCGATAATGAAGCAAGAGAAAGCCTCTGCAAAAGCAAAGAAAATTGACACGACAAGGGGCTTTTACCTGCAGGACGAAATCAGCGAAGAGCAGCGAGACGCTCTTCTCAAGGAGGGATATGCCTTCCACCGCAGCCTTTTCCTGGGCAGCAGCGGCAGCCACCAATTCCTCGTAAAAAGACGCTCCAACGAGTCTTCGGAGCACGCGCTCATCTGCTGGGCTATTGCTGACGAAATCAGGAAGCACAATGGCAAGCCGGAAGTAAGCGCCACGGTCAACGCGGATGTTTCGGTCGTGATTAATCGCAGGAAAATCTGCTTTGAGGTCGAGACGGGGGAAAGCCTGGACTGCTTTGGTCCCGAGCACGTAAAACAAAGGATGGCTGAGCGGAAAAAGAACTACGACAAGGTGATAATCGTAGTCACCGACCGGCTCAGGCGCGACAAGTACGCGCGCATAACTGGGCTAAAAACAATAACACGGACGCATGTAATCAGCACTATAGGCATGCTCTTCAAGTAGCAGACAATAATTCATAGGCGTTTTAGGGGGTTGAATTCTGGTTTTTCCTATTCGGTGAAGGGCGCAAAATCTCGCGCAAAAGCCGCGTCATTTCTTTATATACTCCTGCGCGGTAGGTCGCAGGCTAACCCCCCGTGCAAAAGCCGCGCTAAAATCACAGGTCCTGCGGCATTATGGTGCGCCTTCCGTTCTTCTTGGCACGGCTGACAGCGCGCTCAAGCAGTTCCGCAGCTCTTATCTCAAGCTCTTGGAAGGCTTCCGTCGCGACCCGCATTCCGCATCTTTTCAAAAAAATCCTGACTGTGCTTTTTGACAGCAGGCTGTCTCCTTTCATTGCGCGGCACCTCCCACGTTTAGGCTGATTTTCTTGCCGTTGAGCATCGGGTTGCTTCCCGGCATCTCTTCTATCCTGATGAGCTTCTTTGCCTCAAGCTCGTGCAGGTAGTTCCTGATTTGGCGTTTTGTGCGCATTAGCTTCTTGCAGAAGGCAAGGTAAAATTCCGATGATTGCTTATCGCCTGTTTTCAATATGTCCAGGATTATCCTTTCCTCATCGCCCAGGCTTGTATTCCTGAATTCGAAGCTTGGAATCGTCATCTGCCTGCCTTTCTTTGGCTCGTAGCTGGTTTTCGCGTCCGCGCCCTTCACATCTTCAGGAGTGATGTGCCGCCTACCGCTCTTTTCCACGTGCTTCGCAGCCCTCCATAGAAGCTCAAGCCCCACGCGCACATTGCTCTTCCTCGCCATTGCCTTTGCCGCGCAGGCGCCTATCACGTCTTCATCCCAGCTTCCAGGCGCAAGGCCAGCAAATGCCCTTTCCGTGAGTATATCCACCATCTGGGCGTTGGTGTAGTGCCTGAACTGGAAATCCGCAAGCCTCACCGAGCTTTTTATCCTCATGTCTTTCTGGACCAGCAAATACGGGTCGTTTGCTATGGTAATTATACCAAAGAAGGGCTTTCCCCTGCCAGCGCGCGCCAAATCATAAAGCAGCTGTTCCTCGCCATGGAAGAACAGTCCTTCAAGCTCGTCAAGAACGAGAACGACCTTTGTGCCTTCAGCCTCCATGGCCTGCGTTATGCTCGTGAAGACCTCGTCCGTAGCCAGCCCCCTTCTTGGGATCATCACATCCAGCGCTCCAGCTACAAGGGAATAAACAGCCATCCTGGTGGAATGATGCCAGCAATTTGCGTATACAGTCTTGACGCGCGAAGAGTGCTCGCCCAGGTTCTTCACGACGTTCTTAACACAGACGGTCTTTCCAGTGCCCGAATCGCCATATATGAAAAGGTTCTCGGGCTGCCTGTTGTCAAGCATGGGCTTGACGGCATCGGCAATCTCGGTTAATTCAGCCTCGCGGTGCAGTAGACCTGACGGGTAGTGCTCAGGCATGAGCACCTCTTCCCTTGCGATTATGCCGTCGCCTTCCGCCCTGTCCGCGAGAACAAACGGCTCCGCCATTCACCTCACCCAGCAATTGTGGTAGTATCTCGTTTTAAATAGACCGCCAGACACACCTCATTTCCGCGGAAATTATGGCTTATAACTGTCTAAAACAAGAGCAAACCATCGTCAAAGAATTACGAAATATGCATCTTGGTTTTGTAAAGCAGAAATGTTCCAACGCTGTGAGCAAATTTCTCTGGAAATTTGTCCGCAGTGAAAATTTATAGAATTTCCACTACAAGGACAAACGATAACGAAAAGACAGGTGGGCACCGCGCCCCTGATTGTGCGGTGCATGAACAATTACAACTGATGGCAGACGCATAGGAATAAAAAGTTCCCCCCCCCCCCCCGCAATAGGTATGTATTTGCGCAGGCAGGGGGTAATTGAGTCGTGCTGCGGCACGACTGCTGGCATCTTGCAAGGGCAAGGTGCCACTGAATATCTGGTTCTTCTTGCAGTAGTGCTTATCGTCGCGCTTGTTTCAGTTGCGCTGCTTGGCTTTTTCCCTGGGATGGCAGCCGATGCCAAGATGTCCGAATCCTCCGGCTATTGGAGGGCAGCCAGGCCCTTTGCAATCATAGACTCCACCATAAACGCCACTGGCGGCGGAGGAGTCCTGACAATGGAGAGCATGGAGGCAAGCGGCCAGTACACCATAACCAATATCGTGGTAGGCACCATCAACAGCACCAACTTGACAGCCACAACGTTCTCTCCTGGCGAGATAAAGAATGTGTACATGACCACGCCCGGGTTTGGGACAAATACTGTTGGTGCGCTTTATGAGTACAATGTCACAATAACATACAATACGCCAGGCGGCATAACTGGAGTGAAGCAGTATGGCGCCAAAAACATGGTGGACAAGTATGTATGAGTGGCAGGGTAAAAAAAATAGGAGAAAACAAATGGAGGGTTTTTATGGGAATGTTTCGTGGACAGGGAGCGACAGAGTACCTGGTGCTCCTGGCAGTGGTATTGATAGTCGCGCTTGTGTCGGTTGCGCTCCTGGGCTTCTTCCCGGGAATGGCGTCTGACGCGAGGATTACGCAATCACAATCGTACTGGCGCGGCCAGGCAAGACCTTTTGCGATAATTGAGAACAGCATGACTGGTACGACTGGAACATTGGTCATCCAGAACATGGAGGCTAACGGGCCTTACACCATAACCGCGTCAGGATTGGGTGTGGGGATTGCCGCGTGCACCAACACAACGGCATTCACATTTGGGGCAGGGCAAACGCAAACAATAACCTTGGCAAGCTGCACAGCCGGCACGTCAGGAGCAGTGTATGACCTGGGCGTGAACATTTCCTACACCACGCCAAACGGCGTCACCTCCAAGGAATACGGCACCAAGAACATGATAGGCAAGTATGTGTAAGCCGCCTGCCCTCCTTTCTTTTTCCTTTTTTTCTTCTTTATTTTTTTCCAACTTAGCGAAAGGCAGAAAGTGTTTTATTCCCCCCCCCATAACGTGATTATGTCATCTTTGCGGGCTCAGGGCGCCACAGAATATCTGGTTCTTCTGGCAGTAGTTCTTATCGTCGCGCTCGTTTCCGTTGCGCTTTTGGGCTTCTTCCCGGGGATGGCGTCCGACGCCAAGCTCACGCAAAGCAAAACATACTGGTCAAGTGCGTCGCCCGTCGCAATATTGGAGGCAGGGGCAAGGTTCGTGTATGACAGCGGCAGCGGGAATTATACGTTCACTTATTTCCGCATCAGGAACAATGGCAACTATCCAATAACCATCACAAAAATACTTGCAGGCAACACGAGCATAACTTACATGTGGACAGGCGGATGGTATCCTGAAGCGCTTTTGAGCAGCAGAGTAAGGATGGCGCCCGGCGAGGAGTTTATGTTTGGAAACATCAATTTCCAAGGCGTGCCGGATTTGGGATCGGGCAACCGCTCATTCTTCACATTTTCAGGAAGCGACGCCACCAGCTACAACGCCAACTTCATGAACGCCGCCACCAGCCTGTGCTCGCGCAGTGCCCCATATGGCTATCTCACTGTGAATAATTTCGGCTTTGAATACACTGAAACAATTGAGGGGCAAATGATAACGAAAAGGCAGGTTGGCACTGCACCATTGATTGTACAGTGCATGAATAATTACAACTGATGGCTGGGAAAGCGCACATAGGAATAAAAGTCTCGCCCCCCCCCCGCAATAGGTATGTATTTGCGCGGACAAGGTGCAACAGAGTATCTCGTTCTACTTGCAGTCGTGCTCATTGTCGCCCTTGTTTCCGTCGCCCTGCTTGGTTTCTTCCCGGGCATGGCATCAGATGCGCAAATCACGCAGAGCCAGATGTATTGGAGGAGCACAAGCCCGATATCGATTGTGGAGGGTGGAGCGAGAGCTCTATCTACCAATGGCATGACCTATCCATACATACGCATTAGAAACACAGGCACTTATCCAGTAAGAATATCTGCAATTATTGGCGGGGATGGCACAAAAATGACACAGTTTGTTGGCTCAAACTGCGGAGTATCTGGCGCAGTAAACATAAGCGATTACTTTTATCTTGGCCCAGGTGAGGAGAAATATTTGGCAGCTTTATCATATTTTGGCACTGCCTGTAATTGGTATTTTTACGCGCAAACCATCCCTTCCACAACCTTTTATCTTGGCGGCGCCTCCTCAGTCTGCCAGAACTCATCGGACTCGCCAGGCACGCTTGACTACAAGTCGATTGGCTTCGAGTATATCCAGTACATCGAAGGGCAGCAGATAACGAAAAGGCAGATTGGCAAGGACTGGATAGTGAAGTGTTTGCCGCCTTACTAATTTTTTTCTAGCCAAGCCGTGCAAGCAATTGCGAAAATCAGGCGAGCTTGGCGCCGTTTTTCATTTTTCCCCGGGAACCGCAAGCACGGTTTCCCCTGTTTTTCTCCACAATGCCGCAGGTGGGGCACTCGGAGGCGAAGCTTGCACTGCAGGGAAAGCCTTCAATGATGGTTTCCTGGCCGCATGCCGCCTACTTCTTCCTTGCCGAATGCGCCTCATCCTCCGGCTTTACCATGCCGGAGTAAAACTGCCACACCACGACAAGCACGCAGAACGTGGCAAGGAGGTGCATCGAGTCCAGGATGACGTCTGAAATCACAAGCGAGTAGAGGCGCGAGACGTCTATGAGCGCATAGACTGCAAACGCTGCCGCCAGCCCTGCCAGGTATTTCATCTTTTTCCAGAACATTCCCCCTACGCACAGCGCCACTATCGCCACGTCAAGCAGCACCGAAAGCACTTGCAAGTCGCCCATCCAATCACCAAGGGACAATCCGCAGGCGAGGTTTAAAGCATTATCGGCAATATCCGCCCAATTGTACACTAGCAAACATCTTCCAAGCGGAATATGGTTCATTATTACCAAATTCTGCACGAGCTATAATGACATCCCCGCCCTATCAATATGGGCATGGCACTTGACATACGCCTGGCTTGCTTGAGGGACGCCATACTGGAGAATTGGATAGCCCTGGAAGCCTATGAGAATGGCAGCCTAAAGACCTTTTTTGACCTGGTAGAAAAATCGAGCCTATTTTTCCTAATTTAGATCCAAATATGCACTGCAACTTTAGCATCGTACCACATGGCCAGATTGGAAACCCAAGTCACATCACATTCCTGAAATTGTTCGCGCATATGCTCTGCCTGAGCAGGAAGCTCCTCGAATGCGAAAGGTACGCTTCCCATGAATTGAACGATTCGAGGAGCTTGGAAAACGGCAGCCGCCCGCCGTCGTAGCCCCTGATTTTCGCCTTCGCCCCCTGCACGAAGCGCATCACGGTCCGCCTTTTAGGGGTTATGTGCGTAGCCCGCACGACGTAGCCGAGGAACGGCGTGCCGCACGCGGAGGGGAATGCCACCGCCTTTGTCCCATGCAGCGCCAGCCGGAGTTTTTTTCCAAGGAAGGCGGAGATGTCCCTCTTTGCCTCGTGAAGCCCCTTTTTCGAGCAGGAAACGAGCACGAAATCGTCCATGTAGCGCAGGTAGCGGCGCTGGCGGAGAGTGCCGGTTATGTGATGGTCGAGCTCGGTCAGGTAGATGTTGGCGAAGAGCTGGCTTGTGAGGTTTCCGATGGGAATCCCCTGCGGGAAGCTGTCTATTATATTGTCCAGTGCGGCCAGCAGCGCACGGCAGCCGATTTTCTTGCGGAGCAGCCCTTTCATGACGCCGTGGTCCACGCTTGCGAAATATTTCCGTATGTCGCACTTGAGGACGTAGGGGGATTTTGCCCCGCAGCCGCCCGAGGAACTGCCCTGCCTTGCGCGAAGCGCTTGCCCTCCGGCAGCCCCCGCGGGGTTGCATGCGACTCCTGCGGATGAGATGAACGCTTTCAGCTTTCCGACTGCCTTGTGCGTGCCCTTGCCCATCCTGCACGCGTAGCTGCCTTGGATGAATTTCCTTTCGAAAATCGGCTCGATTATCGCGCAGATTGCGTGATGGACCACCCTGTCGCGGAACGGGAGCGCGGAGATCATGCGCATTTTCGGCTCGAAGACCGTGAAGTTGCGGTATTTGCCGGTGCAAAATGCGCCGCCGAGAAGCTCGCGCTGCATCCTGAGAAGCTCGGTTTCGAGGTTGTATCCGAAGCGGAGCGCCTCATCCGACCTGCCCTTGCCCTTCCGCGCCTTCAGGTAGGCGCGATTGAGGTTTTCGAAGCCTGCAACCTTTTCAATGAGGTTTTTGTGCGTTTTCATTATCCCGCGCCCCTGTTTCCCGAAGCATATCTATCAGAATCTGCACCGCCGCGGCGTTCGACACGGATGCCTGTTCCGACGAGGTGGCTGCTTTCGCGGCGCACAGGCACCCGGCTACCAGCCGGGCGGTGCTTCCTTCCATATTCAGCATGCCGCCGTTCCCCCCTTCGGAAGGGAGGTTTCTTCCTTCCGCCTGGAGGATGGCATGCTTGGGCGGGAACCCTTGTAGTTCCATCGCACTGTCCTGCGCGCCCTTGGGCGCGCCGGATCCGGCGTGGGAAGGGGTTTGCCCCCACCCCGTTTTTTTGGAGCTATTGCAGCAGCGGAAGCCAATGTTGCTGTTCGTGTTCGACGGAACGTTGTTGAGGTTCGCGTTGAACGGACCGGCGTTCGCACCGTTGTTCCAATTGCCTCCGCGGATGACCGCGCGCGTGTGTTCCGGGTCCAGCCCAGTCCATTCTTCGGAAGCACCTCTTCCGGAGAGACAGGGGCGCGGATGCGCCCCTGGAGTTTCCTGTCTTCGGAAGCCCTGCTTCCGGATGGACGATGAATGTTCAAATTTTCTGCAAAGCGTTGCAAACGGCGCGGACCGCTGCTGTGGCGTTGCCCGCCGCCTGCGCCTGTTGCGCGCCCGGTGCGCCTGCTGTGGGCGCCGTGGCATCCGCGCCTGATGGGGCGGCAGACGCTGGTTTGCCTGCTCCGGTTGCCTCGCCGCCTTGGGCAGGGCTGGCTGTTTTGACAGATGCATCAGTGGCGCAATGCGCCGCCGGGAATTTTTGCGCCGCAGGCGCGGCGTTTTGCCGCATTGGCAGCGATTTCTTGCGCCAGCCGCCAAGCAGCCTGCCGATTTCATCCAGCCTTTTCGCCCCCTCCTCGTACTGCGCAAACGGGATGAACTGCAGGTCCTTTGCAAGCCTGAAGAAGATGCGCAGCTTGTCAAGCTCCACAATCGTCCTCTCTATGGCGGCGCGCTTGTCAAAGTCGTTGTTGGACTGGATGATGCCTTCGAGGACGGAAAGCTCGGTGTTCTCGATCCTCTGCGCGAGGGTGTATTTCTCCGACTTCGGGAAATTGTTCAGGAGCCCGTGCATCCATTTCACAAGTTCGTAGGTCCTGTGGAATACCACCATGTCCTCAAGCATGTTTTTCACCTTTGTTGCCAGATTATCGCTTCGGTCCGGAACTGCTTCCCGGCCTTTCAGATTCCAGATTGCCCCTGCCAGCGGATTTTGCACCCGCCAGGCACGCCAGGCTGCTCGTTAATTTATGCTGGAAAACCCCGCGTACGCATCCGAAACGCTGCTGATTGTCGAGATTCCAGAACCCAGATTGGAACCACTGCAGCAGCGGAAGCCAATGTAGCTGCTCGAGTACGACGGAACGTCGCCGAGGTCCGCGCTGAACGGACCGGCGTACGCACCGCTGCCCCAATAGCCTCCGC
>CAITKI010000029.1 GCA_903892905.1 uncultured Microcaldota archaeon
CATATGAAATGTGCAGTGGTTTCATTCGTTAGGCGCGAAGATGGCAGGAGTTCAGGCAAGCCAAAACGAGCTGGCACAGGCAAACGCGGCAAGGGAACACCGAACAGCGCTGAACTTGTGCTGGAAGTCTTGAAAAACACCAAAGATATGGATTTGGTTCTCTTCTCTGGCTGGACGCTTGAAAACAAGAACGAGCTGGACTGCGTGATTGATGGCCTCCACATACCGCATCCGACGTTCATTTTGGAAGTCGGCAGTGGATATGATACAAACGATGAACCACAGTCCCCAGCGGGTTTTTACGTGATTCAAGGTGGCAAGCCCAAGCTCTCGACAGTGAAACAGTGGTTTGCTACGAGCGAAGAAGCCAACAATAATGAAAAAAATCTCATAGAAAATTATCTGATTAGGCTGGAAAAAGAGAGACGTTTTAGTGTCAGCGGTAAACGGGTTCGCCTGGTTATCTGTGGTGAGAACAACGTCCTCAGCAATATACAATCCCATGGCAATGCGGTTCGCTTCAGACTGGACGACAAAAAATCACGAGCGAAGCTGGAATCAATAATTAATGGCACCGACATCTTCATCAACCCGGCTCACACGCCTATGGGCAACTTGGGGAAGATGAAAAAACGCTGGAAGTATTTGAGTGAACACGGCCGTGCGCTGCTGTTCGTTACTAACGAGTGCGTAAAGACAGGACGAAAACACTGCGAGCCAAACTTAGACAAGCGGTCGCTGAAGTACGCATTCATCAATGGAAAAGAAACGGAGTTTGTGGAAAAAGCATCCGAGGAACACTACAGAATATCGTACGTAGATATACCTATAAGATGTAGGAAGTGAAAGACACAACCGAGGCGATTGATTGATGCACATAGTGGATAAAAAAGAGTTCAGAAATGCCGTAAAACGATTCAGCAAAATGGAAGATACGCGCGATGAAATATGGTATCGGGCAGAACTGCTTCTGAAAAAAGGTTACGACTTGGATGCCTATCTTTTAATTCTGACGACGTGGAACTTTGCTCGTTTCAGGTATGCATTAATAGATTTTGACCTTGGCGGTTTTGAAAAGCTGCTAAAACACCTTAACCCCGTCTTTAGGAAGCTAAGGAAGCAAAGGTTCGAAACCGCGGATTTGGACTCGCTAAGCAAAGACATTGCCCAGATATATGATAGCCTTGCAAACGTGGGGGGCGTGGAATACACTGGGGCAACGAAAATAATGGCATTGAAAAACTCTGGGCTTTTTGTGATGTGGGACGTGGCAATTAGAAAGATGTACAACAAAGAGCTTGTGCGAGGCGAGAAGATCCCTCAGCAGCCGACAGGGCAGGATTATGTGCGGTTTCTGAAATATTCCAGGTCTAAATTTCAAAATATAAAAACAGGCGGAAAATTCCGGTGCCTTGCAAAGGTAATCGACGAGTATAATTATGTTAAAGCTAAGAAATACAGGTGATACCATGGTCTCTCTAACCTTCTACGGCGGCGCGAACGAAATAGGCGGCAATAAGATACTCTTGGAGGACAAAGGCGCGAAAATATACCTTGACTTCGGCGAGAGCTTCGACTTTGGAGACGAGTATTTCTACGAGTTCTTGTCCCCGCGCTCCGCCAACGGGCTGGAAGTCTTCTTTGAGTTCGGGCTCATGCCAAAGGTGCCAAGGCTCTACAGCAAATCATTGCTGGAATTCACAGACCTCAAGTACGAAAAGTCGGATATTGACGCGGTTTTAATATCTCATTCACACTCTGACCACGTTGGGCATCTCCAGTTTTTGGACGAGTCAATACCCGTCTATATGGGACATGGCACGCACAAGATAATCGAAATATACACCAAACTCTACTCGAGTCTTTCCGACATCGGCGAGCACGAACAGTTGCGCTTTTTCAAGTCAGGGGACAGGATAAAGGTAAAACACCTGGAAATCGAGCCCATACACGTGGAGCACTCCATTCCTGGCGCTTACGGCTTTATTGTGCACACCAGCAAGGGTGCAATCGTCTACACTGGCGACCTGCGGCTCCACGGACCTAAAAGCTCGATGACGCGGGAGTTTTTGAAGAAGGCAGCCGCCGCCAAGCCCTATGCCATGCTATGCGAAGGAACAAGAATGGGCGGCGATGAGGAGCACAATAACACCGAAGAAGAAGTCGAGGCGATGGTCGAAGCGGTAATCAACAAGTCAAAGGGAATGGTTTTTGCCAACTTCTCCATGTCAAATGTCGACCGTTTCATGTCGTTCTATCGCGCAACCGTCAAAAACAAGCGAAAGCTGGTGGTGGACACTAAGTTCGCTTATATTCTGGACAACCTGAAGGACAAGATATCCGGCCTGCCGGATGTAAGGACGGATCCCAATATTCGCGTGTACTACAGGCTTTCAAAAAGCTGCAAGTTCGACAAGATGGACTATACACCTTGGGAAAGGGAATATTGGAACAAGAAGATTACCTACAAGGAACTTGCCAAGACGCAGAAAAAGTTTGTAATGCACATAACCTTCTACAAGTTGATGGAGCTGGTCTATATACAGCCTAAGAACGCGGATTATATCTACTCACAGTCCGAGCACTTTTTAGAGGGTGAGGAAAACAAGGGACAGAAAACCGTGCTTGACAACTGGATGCATCACTTCAATGTCGGGTTCCACAAGGCGCACTGCTCGGGTCATGCCAGCAGGCAGGACATCGAGGAGATAGTGAAGACGATCAAGCCAAAATTGCTGATTCCCATGCACACGCAGAATGCGGAGGATTTCAGGCAGTTCCACGAGAACGTCCTGATTCCGGAAAAGGAGAAGAAAATTGAAATCTAGGCGTTGTCGGCTCGGTTGGCACAACGATTTCTAACAAGTGAATGAACTGCCTAGGCTTTTCTTATGGCTTTAGAGAGCTGTAAAATCCATAAGCGTTACTATTTTAATACTGTATGCCATAAATAGACTCGGTGTGTGGATGGTAAAACCGCATTTCGAGGGCGAAACGAAAGAGGAGAAGTTCAAACGGATAGCAACTGCGCGCACACTCAGACTTTTAGAGGACTTGCGACTGCTCGGAAATTGTGCGAACCGGGGTGCTTATGGCTATGATGAGAACGATGTTATCAGAATTTTCTCCACTTTGGATAAGGAGCTAAAGCGAGTGAAGTCCTTGTTCGACAAGCCAAAGACAGACTTTTCGTTGGAAAGAAAAAGGTGATTCACACGAACGTCTATGAATTTTTTAAAGCACTTCAAAATGCCGCCAGCACTGATGATGTTGAGCGTGCGCTCAGCACGTTTGAGTCAACGCCTCAGGAAAATCTCAAGTGGGTTGCGTTTGGTAATCGAGAGAACAATCGCGGGGCGATTGATGCTTCGGCAGATCCCGGGCGTTCTTTAGTGGAACGAATAACTAATGGAATAGATGCAGTTCTTGAGGCAGAACACGACTCACACGGTGGGCTTCCTGATTGCCGGAGCCCTAAGGAAGCTGCAAGTGCATGGCTTAATATCCCTACAGATAGTTTAAGTGGCCTTGAAGCTGCTCAGAGAAGAAGACTAGCGCAACGAGTCGTAGTTAGGTTATTGCCCGGGGCAGGAAAGGACTCTAGGATAGTCGAAATTCGTGACAATGGAACAGGTATAACGCCCGAACTGATGCCGACAACCATTTTGAGCCTGAACGAAGGAAATAAAATCAGAAAACATTATGTGGCTGGCGTTTATGGGCAAGGCGGCTCAAGTACTTTTGCAGTTTCTAAATATGCACTAATCGCCTCGAGATTTAACTCCAATGCGATGGTTGGATTCACGATTGTTCGCTATCTCGACCTCCCTCCGGATGAGTTTAAAACGGGGCACTATGTCTATCTAACTCTCAACGACGCAGTATTGCAGGTAGAACTTGCCCAGACAGAATTCGGACCTGGCACCCAAATAAAGCACTTCGGATACGATCTGACCAGTTATCCATCACCTCTGGGTCCAAACAGCATTTACGGTTTGCTAAACGCTATTCTTTTTGATCCGATTCTGCCCATTTGGCTAGACAATCAAATTCATAATTATCGTCGTGTCATTAAAGGCTCAAGAAATGCGCTGAACGGTGCAGTAGATGACGAAGATGAAGACCGCAGAGGCCCGAAGTTATCTCACCACATACCCATGTTCTACCCTGATCTAGGCGATTTTGGCAGAATTGGTATCGAATACTGGGTTCTAGACCGACCTGAAGGTGAAGTCAGAGGCACACCATCAGCCTCATTCGTTAATCCTAGTCGACCCATTGTTTTGACACTGAATGGACAGTCGCACTCTGAGATGTCCAGACAACTTATCAAAAAGGATGCGGAACTACCCTATTTGTCATCGAGATTAATCGGCCATATAGATTGCAATGCGCTATCTCCAGCTGCTAAGAGGGCTTTCTTTGTTTCTAACCGTGAAGATGTTAGAAAAGGAGCGATATATGACCTAATACAGCAGGAATTCGTAAAAGCCTTGAAAACGGACGACGAACTGACCAGACTAAATAATGAAGCCAAGGCTCAGAACATGCAGACTAGAGATGAATCTGCAGTGGCACAAATGCGAAATGAAGTTGCACGAATATTGAAAATACAGGGATTTGATGTTGTAGGTGCCTCTAGCGCGGCATCTAGAGGTGGAGACGAAACTTCTACACCCTCCCCGAGACCTAGAGGTAACCGACCCGTGCAACCGATAGAGATACACGAGCCTCCCACGTATATCAAATTGGTATGGGATGACGGCAAACCGATTGGTTTCTACCCAGAACAGCGACGCTACATAAGAGTACAAACTGACGCTAATCGTAGCTATCACGATCCCAATGACGCGTCTAATTCGAAAATCAACATCATGGTCGTAGGCGATGGCGTATCCTTCTGCGGCTCGACTGCATTGAACGCAGGTAGGATGCGTGCAATATTTGAAGGGAAAAAAGGAAGCGCAGTTGGTTCTACAGGAACTATACGCATTGAGCTTGTTCGACAAGGGTTACCTGTTCTATCGGATGAGCGTCCATGCGTCATAGTCGAAAAGCCACCGGCGCACCCCACGGGTAAGAGTATTTCGCTACCACCGTTTGAGGTGTCTCCCGTTTCACCTGAGGACCCCATGTGGAATACACTTGAATGGCCCCAGGAATATGACAAAGTGGCTTCAACTGCCATCATGGATAATGGCACCCTCCATATCTATTACTCAACGGTTTATCCAAAATATGCTGAGAAGAAAGCTACGCTTGAGCAACGAAATCCCACGCTCGTCCCATCATTCAAAACGAGATACGAGGTGTGGCTAGCTGTTCATTCGTTACTGCTAAATCAAGAGAATGAATCTGAAGCAAAAACCGAGGGAATACACCAATCAGAAGGGGAAAATGCAACAACCGAAGATGATTATGAGCGGAGGGAGCGGTGTCGTGTAGCGACTATCTCATCCATGTTTGCGTTCAGAGAAATACAGATGCAGGATGTGCCCCCAGAAGAGAGCCACGAAAATTAGTTTTTCGAAAGAACAAGAATCCGGTCTATCTTGGTCGCTCTTCCCCTAGTCTTTCCCCAGATTTTAGAAACTTTTTCACTATCTCGGATTACATCTTCGAGAATCGGTTCTTTCAGTTTGAAGCCTAATGGTTGAGCGCAGTTTTTCCAAACAAAATCTGCGAGGTTTATTATCTCTTCATTTTCCCTCTTTCTAACATCGCCAATTACGAAGACGGCTGTCCCATCTGACCTGAGAACCCGCATAGATTCCTCAAGAACCCCGGTCATGAATTCTTTATAAACCGGAAGAGACTGGCTGCAAAGCAGCTTTTTGTCTACTTCTTTAGCGTTTTTACCGAGGAACCAGAGCCTTATCCAGTTGAAAGCCCCGTATCGGATCACACGAGTGTAGGGCGGGGACGTCATAAGCAGCCTAACCGAATCCGATTTTATTTTCGAGAGGCTTCGCGCGTCACTGCGATACGCTTTTCCTCTTGCAGGTGGCTTATCATAACATCGTCCAACCTTTTTTCTAAGAAGCTCGAATATGTCCCTCTTTGGCTTAACTAACCCGTGCGTTCTGATGTAGTTCTGTACATAGTTTGGAGACATCGAAAACGTGTTTGGCATACTTACTGAAAGATAGCCTTCCGAGCCACCGTGCAGAATCCCAAGTGTCATTGCAGTGACAAAAGCGTCAATATTCTGGGTTTCCCAATTTAGGTTTTCTTTTAGAAAAAGCAGTTGGCGAAGAGTGTAGTTACTAAATAGCATTCGTATAAACCAATCTTCTGATGAAATATCTATGCCACTTTCAGCACTTTCGTATTCAGATTGCAGGGCATCAATCGTTGAGTTGATTCTCCCTAGCGAGGGTGTCATAACTTTTGCAAAAGTAAGCACATACGCAAGCGGATTCCGGTCGTTTCCAATTCCCATCCTATTATGCATGCACGCTTCTAGCGGGGTCGTACCCCTACCGGAAAAAGGATCAAGAACCACATCGTTCTGGTCGGTGTATTTTTCAATAAAGTGGCTTGGCACTGACGGAGGAAACATAGCCATGTAACTGCACATGGTGTGCAGCTTGCTGTGGCTACCAGAATCAGGATTTTTCCATTCTTGTGAAATAAGAGCTTGGTCGTCGAGCATGCTAATCTTCCCCTTCTTTTCTATATAAAGCTTGCTTGGCTTCCTAAATTTTCCTTGGAAATGTCCTCTGCCAGCCCTTTATTAACATCAGGCAATCGCCTAACTCGCCTTCGTCTCAGAAACAAATCCTGAGGATGAAATGCACTCAGGACAGACCTTGAAGTCTGAGGATGGAATGCACTCTGAACTGCCAAGTAATAAAGTAATAGCGTATAAGAAACCACATTAGGAAGTGAACCCAATGCCAAAAGCCGCCAATTACACCGATGAGGAGATTTTGCTTGCCTTAATCTGGACCATGCCTAACAAGATGACGAAAGGCCAGATTGGCCGACTTTTGGGGATTAAATCCGCCGGACAGAAGCACTGGCGCGATCGCTTTGAGAGGCTGGGCAAAAAGAACCTGCTTTCAATTGAAAAGCTTGATTTGGGGGGGGGAGAATTATTCCACGGCTCGCCCATCCTCTGGTATTATCTCACTGAGGCAAATCTGGAAGCGATTTGGCGCCAATATTTTATCCATTATGATGAACGCCACAACCTGGTCAACGACCCGTTCCTTACGCCGTTTTCGGCAGGAATCTGGAATGTGACCAGCTCGCTGGAGTTTTCCAAGTTGGTGGGCTCAAAGTTCAACTACCATTTCCTTTCTGCCACGAACGAAGCAACTCCAATCAAGCCCGCAGTGCGCATCGGGTCAGTAAGCAAGGAAAAAACCTGGAAACTCATGGACGCTGTTCTCTCAATAGGCTGGAAGACGGAGGCATACAGGCGAAAACCGGTGCTTTTGGACACATTAACCTCGGAACAGAAAAAGGCGTACAACCTAGTAAATTCGCTTTACGATGGGCAAATCAAGGCGCATCCGGCTGACTACAAGAAGTTCACGGCGCTATTTGAGAAGAACTTCAAGTACTACCTCTAATTGTTGCTCACCAGCGCTCATTGAGCCATGACCCGTTCTTGCCAAGCCTATTTTCCGTTCATGATATCTTCCATGTGAACTGGCTTGAACCACTTCTGCGCGATTAGCGTTGGAATGACTGCTGACGCAACCACCACGGCAATAAGCACCGAGAACTGCGTCTTGTCTATGTAGCCTGTTTGATAGCCGAATACAGCTGAAATGGTGCCGAATGTGAGGCCGGTGCTCATCAGGAGCGTGGAATACATCTCGTTTTTTGGCATGTATTTCCTGGCAAGGAAGTACACCCCTATGAATTTTGAAACCTGCTTAACTGCGAAAAGTGCGACAAACAACCCGAATGCACTAAGGACAAGCGGCAGCGAAACGTTCATGCCGTCGACTATGAAGAAGAAGGGCGTGATGAGCGCATAAGCCACCGTCCTAAGCCGGTTCCTGATTTCCTTCGTGTCCGAAAGCTCGGTGAAATAGGGCGACATGAAAAGCCCGAGGCAGAACGCGGGCAAGACCGCCTGGCTTGCACCGACTGCGGCAAAATACATGAAGATTAGGAGCAACAGCATCAGGTATTTTATTTCAGGCTCTATGACCTTGTTTTTGTAGGCGCGGTTGCCAAAAAGGAGGCGCGAGTGCTTTACGGCAAGATAGATGACTATTACTGAGATTACAACAAATTCAAGCGTGCCGAAAGTCGGTTTTATGAAGAGTATTGAAAGCGCAAGCACGGTTCCAATGTCCGTCACAAATGTCGATGCCATGAGAAGCTTGCCCAGGCTTGTGCGGGAAAGCCCGGTTTCGACAAGCACGGAATAGACAACTGCAAGAGAAGTGGTGGAAAGCGCGGCGCCCGCAATAAGCGAGGCGTCGAGTGTCCAGCCCGAAAGGAAATAAGTATAGGCAAATGCGCCAACGAAAGGCACAAGGAATGACGCGCCTCCGATAAGTATGCTCTCCTTGAATTTCGAGCGAAGCAGGGGCAGGTCGACCTCAGCACCAGCAAGGAAGGTAAGCACCACGCCGCCAAAGCCTGCTAGGTAAGTCATCCAGGGCTCCGCCTGGAAACCGAAATAGTTGCCTGCGATAACGCCGAGCAGCAGCTCGATTATTGCAACAGATATGCCGAGCCGAAGCGAGATTATGCTTGCGAGAAACACGAGAATTCCGGCTATTAGTGGCACCATGCTTGTTTCCATTGAAGCTCAC
>CAITKI010000030.1 GCA_903892905.1 uncultured Microcaldota archaeon
CCGAGGGTGAGCGAGGCGAAGTCATCCACATTGAGCGTGCCCATGAAGCTTTCCGAGGCGGTCTGCGAGCCTGCCGTGGTGGCGCTGGCATACACGCTTCGTATCTGCGAGTTGCCGGTGTTCGATATCTGCACCGTGCTTCCTGTTGAGTCAAGCGCCACTGTTATCTCGGGCGTTGCGCTCACCGTGATTCCCATGTTGTAGGACACTGCCTGCCCTGCGTTGGGCGTGAGCTTTATGGGAAGCGTGTAGTAGCCCGCGCTCTGCGTGGCTCCCACTCCGATAGAGACATTCATGCTCTGCGAGCCGCCTGCCGGCACGTCGTTGAAGTAAAGCCTCTGTGCGCCCAGCGGGGTGAATGCGGTGGTGGTGTTGATTTCCAGCGTGCCTGATATCGGGGCGTTGCCCGCGTTCTGCAGCGTGAGCAGGAAAGGCTCGTCCGAGCCGATTTCCACTGGCAGGTCAAGCGGCACAAGCGTGAGCCTGTACTGCGTGGACGAATCCAGCACGCTCACTGGCCCTATGTACATGGTTTCGGTGGTGGGCTGGCTCAGCGCATCCTGGTATGTAAGCAGTATGGGCACGGAATACGTGCCTGTCTTGGTGTCCGAGGACGAGACGAGCGTGAACGAGACGTTTGCCGAATCATTGAGGGCGATGGTGCCGATCTGCTTCTCGGTCTCGCCGCCAATGATGAACGTGGAGTTCGTGGGCATGGAGAGCATGAGGTTGTTGACCACGCCGCCGGTGTTGGTCACTTGGATGGTGAGCGGCAGTGTTTCGCCCGGGGATATTGAGACGTCTGTCATTCCCACGATTTTCGCTTGGAGCGGCTTGTACTGCTGCACCATGAGGGGAACTGAAAGCGAGGTCTTTTTCGACGTGTAGCTTGTGGTTGCGGTGCCCACCGAGCTCGACGCGGCAGTATAGTATATGTTGATGTTGACAAGCTGTATGCTGCCCACTGAGCTTTGGACTATCATGAACGGGACAGATACCTGCTCGTACGAGCCCGAACTTATGTCGCCATAAGAGTCTGTCTTGTCCAGCCCGTTTATGCTGTAGTGCGAGGTGACCGACAGCGCGGTGGAGTCGCCGGTGTTGGACAGCTTCAGCTGCAGGTAGCCCGTGGTGCCGGGGTAAATGGTGCTGGGCACCGTGGTGTAGTTCGCGACCTGCAGTATCGGGTCTGCAAATGCAGCGCCGCAAAGCGCAATCATCGCAACGAACGCAATCGTCATTCTCTGTTTGTCCATCCTCATTTCTCTCGCCTCCGTGCTTCTTTTTTGCCGGCGCCCTCGTCAGCCTTTCCATAAAGCATGCTGACAGTGCCCTTCCGGCTCCGCTTGCTCTCATCAGTGTCGCTCTCGATTTTCCCGTCCATAATCCTTACCATCCTGTCCGTCCTTTCAGCAATGTTCGGGTCGTGCGTGACTATTATGACTGTTATCCCCTCTTCGCGGCAGAGCCGCACCATGTTGTCTATTATCTCCTTGCTGGACCTCGAGTCCAGGTTGCCCGTGGGCTCGTCGGCCAGCAGTATCTTCGGGCTGTTGGCAAGCGCGCGGGCGATTGCCACGCGCTGCTTCTGCCCGCCTGACAGTTGCGAGGGCAGGTTTCCCGCCTTGTCCGTGAGCCCGACAAGCTGCAGGTTGCGCGCCACCACCTTCTGCCTTTCCGCCTTGGGCATGTTGCTTATCATGAGCGGCAGCTCCACGTTCTTGAATACCGAAAGCGTGGATGCGAGGTTGAATGACTGGAACACAAAGCCTATGGTGTCCCTCCTGACATCCGCAATCTCGTCGTCTCCCATCTTGGAGATTTCCTTCCCGCCCACAAAAATTTCTCCGCCTGTGGGCCTATCCAGGCAGCCCAGCATGTGAAGCAGCGTGCTCTTGCCGCTGCCCGAGGGCCCTATAATGGACACCAGTTCGCCCTTCATTATCTCCAGGCTCACCTCGTCCAGTGCCAAAAATGGGGTGGCTCCATCGTAAAGCTTGGATACGCGCTCCAGCTTGAGCACACTCTCCGTCTGCTTTGCCATGGTTATCATGCCCCTTCCCTCTTTATATTCAATCCCCTGAACCATTCCCAAATTGTACCCAAATTACGCCGTAAATCAAGGATTCTGCTGCGGCGCGGTTCCATTCCCGGGCGCGCCGCGCCTTCCCATCATGCCTGATGGCGTGCAGGAAAGCGTCCCGTTGCGCGCGCTGCATGTCCCGTTCATTTCCCCGCGCGCACCTGCGGTGCCAAACGATGCCTGCACCGCGCACGCATCGCCTGCTGCCTTGCCATCGCATGCCGTGGCGAATGCCTGTGCCATCTGCTGCCTCTGCGCGTCAGTCATGTTGCCAAACGCGCCTGCCCCTCGCCCTGTCATGTTGTTTCCATTGCGCATCATGCCGCTTCGGTTTCCAAATCCTTGCGTACTTCCATTGCCTGCATGCGGCTGGCCGTTTCCAGACGCAGCCTGTGCATTGCCGCCTGCATACTGCTGGCTATCTGCTGGTGCGGTGCACCCGGAAAGAAGTATGGTGCATGCAACTGCCAACGCCAGCAAAAGTATGATAGCAATCTCCATCCATTTTTCCATCGCAATCTCCTCTTGGCTTCAAAACATCCGATAAAAGAAAAAAATGAAGGCGGGCGCGCCTGCGCCCGCCCTCAGCCTGTGGGGTTCTCATCACTGTCCTTCTGTTTGGTTGGTATTTTGGGTTATTCCCTTGTGCATGCCTTTTGCGAATTCAGGCTCCATCATGCCGCGCCCGCCTTTCATGCCCGGCCCATTGCCAAACTCAGGCCCGCCCATCAAAGGCGGCATCATGCCCGTGGCATTCATGCCAAGCTCCTGCCTCAGCTGGCTTTCAAGGACGGCGATCTGCGAGAACGTCGCAAACGTGGTCTCATTCAGCTTCCCAAACATCGGGCCGCCGACCCCGTATTGCGTGTTCAGGCTTTTCGCAGCGGAATAATCATCCGCCAGCACAGCCTGCTCGAACTGCTTCATTTCCTCCTCGCGCGCAGTCCTGTCCTGCTCCTGCGTGCTGTTGCCGCGCATCATGCCATGCCCCCTGAAGGTCCCGTTCTCGCCGGCGGACGCTGCCATTCGCGTGTTGTTCCAGTCCTGCGGGCCAAAGCCTGTCGCGTTCCATCCCTGCCCTCCTGCCGCGAACGCTAGGCCTGCAAGCGCAAGAGCCGCTGCGCCCAAAATCACAAACATTATTCTCCTGTCCATATTCTCACCCTCCCGCACCCGGCGCCGCGTGCGCCAGCCAATGCTTTGCTAATGCCTCCGCTGGCCCCTTATAAGTAGTTTTCCCGGAATGGCGCCCAAATAATACCCAAATTACGCCGCATTTGGGCAATGCGATGCCTGCGGCGTGCGCAGGCGCAATCGCCCTTTGCGCCGCCCATGCATATGCCTGCGCTCACTCGTTGCTCAGTTTCGCGAATATGAGCAGCCCAATCGCCGAGAACATCATGGGCACGAACGAAATCATCGCCGCCCTTCCGTACGAGCCGAGCAGCAGGTGCATCTCGGGCAGCGTGGAAATCGCGTACATCAGGAAGGAGGCAAGGAACGCCACCAGGCCCAGCGTGAAGCTTGACCTGATGCGCAGGTAGTCCTTGATGTGTATGTAGAGCAGGTAGATGACGATTATTATGTTGAATATGGCGAGCGCGGAGCGCATGTCAGTGAAGCTGTCCAGCGCCCTGCCCACTTCCTCTGGCGGCGGGGCGCCAAATCCCGCGCCCATCATGCCCCCGCGCATCCCAGGCCCGAAGTTCGGCACGAGGAAGGATGAAGCCGCTATGATTGCCAGTGCCGCCACTACAAGTGCAGCGGTGTAAAGCATGGCAAGACCGGCGCTCCTGCTGGCGCTTTTCTTATCGTTTTTCATCGAGTTGTCCTTAATTTTGCTTTTTGCCATTCTTACCACCCTTTATCAGTTTCCCCAGCTCGGATTGCGCAAGCGCGATGTCCGATATGAAATACACCTGCCCGTATCCGTCTCCGCTGTGCTCCAGCACCGAGTTTTTCATCAGCAAGTTCACGTGGTGCTCCACTGTCTTGTAATCCAGCTTCGCTGCAAGCGCAAGCTGCCTCATGTTCATTGGCTTTTTCGAAAGGAGCGAGAGCAGGGCCACGCGCGTGGGCCCTCCCTTTGTCCCTTCCAATAGCCAGTAAAGCAGGCGCTTCATTGGATCCATATCATCAACTACGCAGCAGGAATTTTAAGAGTGTATGCTTGCGCGCGAAATCCACGGCGGAAGCGCGCAGGGCGATTCACGCCGCGTCCGCATCAAATCCCCTCGATGCCATTGAGAGCGAAAGCGTGCGCGCGCGGCGGAAGCACGTGTGGAGAACAGGAAGCATGAGCGCAAGCGCATTCCTCCTGCATCCCCTCGCGCGCTGCGCGGCAAGCGTGCGCTCAGCTTTCTTCCTGATGTAGGCGACCGAGACGAACGCAATGGAGAAAATGAAAGCCCACCTCTTCGGCATCCCGTAGAAACGGAGCGCGCCGCTTATCTGCGAGGGCGCGGTGGTGAGCGCGAACAGGAGCGGCGTATAGACGAGCGAGCAGAGGAAAACAAGATTCAGCGTGCCGTTCACCATGCCTGCGGGCAGCAGCATGCCCGCCACTGCCACGCTGCCCTTCTCAAACAGCAGGCGCAAAAGCGACGGGATGAGCGGAAGCAGTAGCAAAGCCTTCCTGCTCTTCACCACTTCCAGGAAATCAATTCTCGCAAAAGAGTACAGCGCAAGCGTGATTGCAAAAAAGAGCGGCGCAAAGGAAAGCGGCGCGAAAACCTGCGCCAGCATGAAAAGCGCGAGCAGCGCAAGCTTTAGCCGCACGTCAAGGGAATGCACAATTGATTTTTTCCTTTGGTACCCCAGCATGCCCATTCACTTCCTTGCTCCGCAGCTCATGGGCCCGGGCGGCCTCAAGCCAAGTTTTTCAATAAGGCTGGACGACAGCACTTCCACGCCGCCGTCCTTCACTACCTTGCCGCCATCAATTACGATTATGCGCGTGGCATGCCTTGAAAGCAGGCAGGTGTCCTGCTCGGTCGCAATCACGGTCTTTCCCTCGTGCGCAAGCCCGGAGAGAATGGCATAAACTTCCTGCGACGATCTCCAATCCAGGCTGGACACAGGCTCGTCAAGCAAAATGATTTTGCTGTCAGCTGCCAGCGCGCACGCGATTGCCACCTTCTGCTTCTGCCCGGCAGAAAGCTCGCTCGGGTCATCGTGCAGCTTTTCCGACAAGCCAACGCGCGCCACGGCCTTCCTCGCAGCTGCAAGCGCTTCCTCGCGCGCCATTCCCCGGTTCAAGAGGCCGAATGCCACTTCCTCCTCCACTGTGAGGTTGAATATCTGGTCATTGGGGTCCTGGAAAACCATGGATGCCTCGCGCGAAATCTCGGGGAAGCCTATCTTTGCAACATCCTTGCCAAAAAGCCTCACGGTGCCGGCGAATTTCCCGCGGATTTCCTTGGGCACCAATCCGTTGCAGCAATAAAGCAAGGTGGACTTGCCCGAGCCGACCGCGCCTATGATGCCCGCAAATTCCCCCTCTCGGAAAACCAGGCTGGTGCCGTCCACTGCCTTTTCCTTTTTCCCTGCGTAGGAGAACGAAACATTTTCCAGCCTGAGAACCTCTTTTTTTGCCATATCTCTACCTAGGACGAATATTTTTTTGCAAAGCCGAACCTGTACGCAATGAGCCATGCAATCGCAATCTCAAATGCGGCCTGCAGCGCATTGAAGGCGAATATCGCAACATACCATGCCGCGCCCTTGCCGAAGAAAAGCAAGTCGGACGAATTCACGAACGAGACAAACTGCTCGGGGCTTATCTTGAAGTAAAGCGGCCCGGCAAAATAGAAATTCGACACCACCATTGCTGCGCCGCGGATTATTATCACTGCGACTGCAAGCAGTGCCACTGTCCTTGCATCTGCGAATGCAGAGTGCTTGTGCATGGCATCCCTGATTTTCCTCTCACGCTCGAAGTACTTCAGCACGGCGTATGTGATGAGCAGCATGAGCAATATGGGCAGCAGGCCGAACAACAGCCCTCCATTGCCGCCAAGCGCGCTGTTCATCATTCCCCCTGCTGCGAAAAGCCCCACTGAGAATACAATTGCCGCAAGCGCCGCAAGCGCGATTGCAGGCGCGCCCGTGCCCTTGCCGCGCATTATGAAGTATGCAGCAAAGACAGCTATGGTGGGCGCGGTCGCCGCGAATTTCATTGCCGCGCCAATCGGGCCTGTCTGCGCGAACAGCGCGATGAAGATGGTGGCGACAGATAGCACCTCTATTGCCGATTCCACGCCGAACATGAAAAGCGCGAGCACCACTGGGACTGCGACAAGGTCAATCGTCATGCCAAAGCCGGTCTGCAGCCCCAGCGCGCCATTGGCATATTGCAGGACAAAAGCGAGAGCGGCAAGCGTGGCGGTGGCTACCAGCCTATAGGTTTTGGACATGCTGCGCCCTTTCGTCGTAGCATATTTAAAGGGGCTTTACCTGAAAATGGGTTGGCGCTTCAGTAAGGCTCGCGGCATTTTATAATGAGCGGCTTTGCGCCGATTTCGCGCTTGGTTATCTGCTGATTGTCGATGTATGCGATATACTCAAAGCCAAAGTTATTGATTGACACGGTTCCTGGGCTGGTTGTGGAATTTTGGCAGATGGAACCTGTGCCGCCAACATAACCCCCTGTGCTTGCTCCAGCTATGAAATATATCCGCATGCTGCAAGGAACCCCGTGCACATAACTGGTTCCAAAATACTTTTCCTCACCCTGCGCCATGTAATAATAATCGCTTGTATTGAATACGCCGCTTCCGCCGCTTGGTACGCATGATGGCGTACTGCCATCTGTATAAAAGTTGAGGCTTTTTAAGCCGTCTCCGCCAATCAAACTGGTTATTCTTATCGGGTATGCACCACTGTTTCTCAATCTGATATACCCATAAACATTAGTTCCAGTGCTGGCTTGCAGGCGTGCGTCCCATTCAATTATGGAAATAGGGCTCGCGCTTGCCCAATAGGTCTTCGACTGCGTTGCCTGTGCGTCGCCTGCCATTCCGGGGAAAAAGCCGAGCAGCGCAACTGAAACAAGCGCGACAATGAGCACGACTGCAAGAAGAACGAGGTATTCGGTTGCCCCTTGCCCGCGCAAGGGGCAATAAGTCGTCTCACAAGACGACTGTGTGGCACCCTGTCCGCGATAATTTCTACAATTCCGCATGCCTATTGCGGGGGGGGGGGGCGAAGCTTTTATCCTTTTGCGCTCTTTCCATCAAACCGGCTTCAGGCTGAACTTCTTTTCCTTTTCCGAGAAGCAGACATGGAAATTCTCAAAGAAGCCCGCGCGCCCAAGGATGACTGGCGGCTCGAAATCGCCCATTATCACATTGAAAGGCGCGAGGATTGTTCTTTTCTCGCGCATGAGGTTGACGATTATTGTTACATCTATTTTCTTTGCATCTAAAAACCCGCTTGCCGAGGCAATCTTGGTTTCCTCTGCCTTGTCAAGGTCAAAGCCAAGTATCTCTGCCACGCTTTTTGGCATGGCGCAGGTGTCTGCGCCCGAATCCACGAGCGCCGCGGTGTTGAAGATGCGATTTTCCTTGCCGACAAGCGTAACAATAAGGTGCGGAACTTTTGCTGGCGGAAATCCTGTGCGTTCCACTGTCAGGTACTTGAAAGTATAACTCATAGAATCATTGTTTCGCTGCCTGGCACTTTCGTAAATAGAATTTTGGAAAGGGAAATGCCCTTGAGTTGAGCATGTACTCCTTTTAGGTCCTTTCCATGCGCAATTATTTTCGCGCCCTCAAGTGCAACCCACTCTCCGCTAAAGCTAGACAAATCAATGCTCATCATAAGGTTGCTTGCTTTGCTTGCGGAAATCATATCTGCCACTCTCTGAGATGATATGGCTGGATTTCTTTAAAATGCTTGCCACTCGCGCTTAAACCTTCACCTTGTACTCAAAATAGTCGTCCCACGGATTCTCAAGCTTCATCATCTGCGCGCGGGTGAGCTTTTCAAAATATTTGCGGAACGGGCGCATGGAATTCCCGTGCGCGGAAATCGCGACATTCACGCGGTTCTTCTTCATGTACTTTATGAGGTCGCGCAGAAAGGGCAGCACGCGCTTCTCCACCATCTTTATGCTCTCCCCGCCCGGCGGAGGGTAGTCGTATTTCCTCCTGATGTTATGGAGCTCTCCAGCCGAGTGCTCCTTCTCGTATTTCGCGTGCGAGGTGCCTGACAGCTTCCCATAGCTCCGCTCTATCATCCTGTCGTCCACGAACACCGCGCGGCATTCTGGGTGGCGCTTGAGCACTTCGGTTAGGGTGTCGCGCGAGCGTGAGAGCGACGTGCAGATGGCAACGTCTATCTCCATGTTCGCAAGCTTTCTCGCAACCACCTTTGCCTGCACGCGTCCGTATGGCGTGAGCTTGGAGTCCAGCCAGCCTGTGAAATAATGGTTCTTGTTGAAAACTGTCTGCGCATGGCGGAACAGGTAGATGGTGGGCTGCTTGCGCCAGCCAGCCACGTCTCTCCTCGTCCACTTGCCTGAAAAATCAAAGTCGGATTTCTTGGGAGTCTTTGCCATGCGAAAGCAAATGAGCCCAACATATAAATACCCTTGCGCAACATTCAACGCATGGCAAAAAAGATATACCTGGTGCGCCATGGCGAGGCGGACTCGAACGCAGGCGGCTTCTTCGCAGGGTGGAAAGACGTCCCCCTCACACCCCTTGGGCACCAACAGGCGCTTCTGCTTTCCCGGCGGCTGCTGCATGAGCCCATCGGCAAGGCATATTGCTCGGACCTATTGCGCGCAAAGCAGACGCTTGAGGCGATTTCAGTCAAATGCCCTGTGGAATACTCGCAGGCGCTCCGCGAGAAGAACTATGGAGAGCTTGAGGGCGTGAAGTGGGAGGAGAACGAGAAAAAATACGAAAAGTACCATCTTGACTCGTCGGCGCGCGCACCGGGCGGGGAGAACAACGAGGACGTGCAGCGGCGCGTGTGCGAATATTTCGAAAAGACAATACTGAATTCCCCCGAGGACCAGGTGCTGGTGGTCTCCCACCACGGGCCGCTTGTGCTTTTCGCCTGCCACATGCTGGGCATGCCTGTCTCCAACTGGCGCAGGCTGCGGCTTGGAAACTGCGGGCTGTCTGTCTTCTCAAAGGAGGGGAAGACGTGGCGCATGACCTTGTGGAATTCGCTCTCCCATTACGGGCTTGAGAACTTCAGGCCGCTTCTTGCAAGCGAAAGGCGATGAACTAAGGCAAAAGAAAAACGAAAAAGAAGGCGGCTGCGCACACTTTACTCCGGGTACTTTCTTTTCCCGAACTTGTAGAGGAAAATCGCGGTTATTATTATCGGCCAGGCAAATGCAAACGGCTGCCCGAAGTTCACGCTGGGCATCAAGTCTGCAAAGCCAAGCATTGCGACAATGAGCATTACCCAGTCCTCGGGGTCGTGAAGCATCCAGTCATGCATCCAACTGTATTTCTGTGCAGCTTTCACGTCTTTCTTTGCAGCCATCACACCACCGCATAACCAACTCCGATAAGGTTTATATCATTGCCGCCGCGCCTTGTTTTCGCTTCTTTTCCAAATGTACAAATTTATACATTTATGTATATTTTTATAAAACCTTCAGGCAACAATGGCCTCAGTGAAGAGAAAACCAGCAGGTGAAACTATGTCGGAAACCCATCGCGTGAAGATACTGCTTGCCGAGGACGACGTGCCAAAGGACTTTTACAACATCGCGGCAGACCTGAAAACGCCGCTTGCGCCGCCGCTGCATCCGGGCACGCGCGAGCCAGTGCCTCCTGAGGTGTTCTACCCGCTGTTCCCGAAAGAGGTGGTGAGGCAGGAATACTCGACAGAGCGATTCGTCCCAATCCCAGAAGAGGTGCGCGATGCGCTTCTCCGTTCAGGCAGGCCCATGCCGCTTTTCAGGGCAACCAGGCTTGAGAAGCACCTGAAAACACCTGCAAAAATCTACTTCAAGCACGAGGGCATGAACCCGTGCGGCTCGCACAAGCCCAACACCGCGATTGCGCAGGCATACTACAACCTCAAGGAAGGCACCGAGACTATTTACACCGAGACCGGCGCAGGCCAGTGGGGCACCGCGCTTGCATACTCTGCCATGCTCTTCGGCCTGAAGTGCGAGGTTTTCATGGTGAAGGTGAGCTTCGAGCAGAAGCCCTACCGCAAGGCGATGATTGAGACTTACGGCGCCAAGGTGCATGCCTCGCCCAGCCCGCACACCGAGTACGGGCGGAAAGTGCTCGCTGCGAAGCCGGACCACACCGGAAGCCTGGGCATTGCGATTTCCGAGGCGATTGAAAAGGTCGTCACCGACCCGTCGCACAAGAGCAAGTATTCTCTTGGAAGCGTGCTCAACCACGTCATGCTGCACCAGACCGTCATCGGCCAGGAAGTGCGCGCCCAGCTCGCGCTTGAGGACGCGGTGCCTGACTACGTGATTGGCTGCATCGGCGGCGGAAGCAACTTCGCAGGCATCTCCTTCCCGCTCATCTACGACAAGATGAAGGGGAAGAACAATGCCGAGTTCATCGCAGTGGAGCCTGCATCCTGCGCGTCCACCACCAAGGGCAAGTTCGAGTACGATTTCGGCGACACCGCGGGCATGACTCCTTTGATGAAAATGTACACGCTGGGCAAGGATTACATTCCCTCGGCGATACATGCAGGGGGCCTGAGATATCACGGAATGGCGCCCACTGTCTCACAGCTCGTGGCCGACGGCGCGGTCTTGCCGCGCTCATACGAGCAGAAGGAAGTGTTCGAGGCAGGCGTGACATTCGCGCGCACCGAGGGCATTATTCCCGCACCCGAAAGCTCGCACGCCATCAAGGCTGCAATCGATGTCGCGCTTGACTGCAAGAAGAGAAACGAGGCAAAGACAATCGTGTTCAACCTCAGCGGGCACGGCCTCCTTGACTTGGGCGGCTACCAGAAGTACCTGGACGGCAAGCTCGAGTGAGCACTCTATTTCTTCTTTTTTCTTTTCCCTTTTTGTTTTTCTTTCCTTCAGCGCCAGCCATCAAGCCAGCAGCGGGAACGCGACTTTCAAACCCGTGATTATGAACTGCACGCCCACCGCGCACACAAGCAGGCCCATTATTTTCGTCATTGCCTCAGTGCCGTCCACGCCAAGAGCGCGCTGGATGGCATCCGAGAAGCGCAGCACCACGTAATTGACTATGCAGGCTGTGAAAATCGCCGCCCAAAGCGCGATTGCATGCCATGCGGTCGTTGCCTGGCTGGCAAGCACCACTGCGGTGGTTATCGCCCCTGGCCCCGCAGTCATGGGGATGGCAAGGGGCACCACGAAGCTGTGCTTGTCGAATGCCGCGTGCTTCGGCTTCTTGTCGTCAGGCGTGAACATCCTCAGCCCTATGAGGAGCAGTATCATGCCGCCAGCAATCCTGAAAGCCTCCAGCGTGATTGAGTAGAGCTGGAAAACCAGGAAGCCCGAAAGCGCGAAGAACACCAGCACGCAGAACGCCACCACGCTTGACATGAACGCCGCGCGGTCGCGCTCGCCCTTTGCCGCGCCCTTGGTGAGCGAGATGAGCGTGGCTATGGTGGAGAAGGGGTTGATGATGACCATCATCGAGATGAATGAGGTAATGAAGAACGTCATCTCCGGGTCCATGGCAAGCACAACGCACCCAACTATTATATATTGTGCCTCATGCCCAATCCCCTTGCTGGTATCATGGAATTCGACTACAATGAATTCGCCGCCTCCGCTGTTGAGGCAGTGCGCGCGCACTCCGCCTGGCACCGCGCGGTCTCAATCGACCTGGAAACGAAGATAGAGAAGAAAACCGACTTCCTCACAGGCGAGCGCCTGCTTGCCATAGGCTTAGCGCGCAGGGCAGGCACGGGCGTGGAAGTGAAAACATTCACGCTAAAGGATGAAAGCGACGAGGCCGAGGTCGAACTTCTCTACGAAGCCGCGCGCTGGCTCGCCCCAGTGCGCCCGCTCATCCTTCTCGGCTACAATATTGCCGGTTACGACTATCCGCTCCTGAACATGAAGCTCAAGTGGCACGATGACCTTCTCCGCGCGAGCGTGCCAGATGGGGAGCGGCCCGTGTTCCCGCGCGAGTACTGGGCGCTGAAAGACGCGCTCACGCGCTCATACGTGCTTGACATGATGCATCCATTGCGGTACGCAATAGCGGAGCATGACAAGACGACTGCGAAGTACAAGTCCCTTTCAGACGTTGTCTCCCACGCGCGTTTCGAGAAGGTGGCGCTGATGAGGCGGAAGCAATTGGCAGCCGGCACGGACCAGGAGAACAAGGGAAAAGTAATCTACGACTTGTGGCGCACGCACAACCCGGACTTCGAGCGCTATTTGGAAGGCGACGTGCATGACGTCCTGCTGCTTGCCGAAGAGCTGTTTGGAATCACTTCGCCTGCGCGTCCATCCCTTCGATGAACCTGCTCACGTCCTCCCAGATTTTCTTCTTCTCATTCCCTGCAATCACTTCCACTTTCCCCCTCAGGCTTGGCTGGTAATAGTCCCTGTACTTCACGAACCTGTCGTCAATGAGCAGGCAATAGCAATAGTCCTCCGCCTTCCTAATCCCCCTGCCCATTGCCTGCACTGTCTTGATGCAGGCAGGAAGCACTGATGCCAATTCCGAAGCCTTTGCACTGCTTTGGAATTTTTTCGCAAGGTACTCTTCATATGCGTCATGGCGCGCGTCCGGCTTTGGGAATGGGAAGCCCGCGATTATTATGAGCTTGAACGGATTGTTGCGGAAGTCCATCCCTTCAGAGTACGAGCCGCCAATCACCCCGTGGAAGACCACGGGCTTTTCCTCGAAGGTGCGCGCCTCTATCCTCGTCTTCCTCTCCTCGATGGCAGGGTGCTTTTCCCTTCGCATCTCTGTTTCATGATGGAAGCCTGAGAGCACCAGCTCGTCCTTCACCATGCGGAGGTATTCATATGATGGGTAAAAGATGGCAAGCGAATGCGGCGCGCAGGCGCGCGCAGCCTCGTCTATGATGGCAGCCATCACCTTCACCCTGTTGCCGTCCAGCCTTTCCCTCTGGCGCGAGGACACCCAGTTGCACACCCTCGCGCGCAGCTTGCCCGCGTCGAATGGCGAAACATACGCCCCCTCATCCAGCCGCATTGCGCGCGCCGTCTCAATCCCAAGGAGGTCGCAGATGCCCTTCTTTCCAATCAAGGTGCCGCTCATGAGCGCAGCAGAATGCACCTCGGAAAATACGCTTGCTGCAACCAGCGACGGGTCAAAAAGCGCGGTCCTCACCCTGAAGAATTCCCTGTCTTCCGATGTTTTTATGAAAACTCCATAAGCAGGGTTGCCTGCTGCGGCCCTTTCGGCAGAATCAAGGAATGCCGCCAATTCCGAAAGGGAAGAAAGCCCGTCAATGTCGAGGTGCGCCCCCTCCCCGGCTTTCACTGCTTCCATCCTCACAAACTCCACAACATCAAGAAGCGCATGCGAAAGCTGCTTGCCATTGTCGCCGCCGAACAAATTAGACAATCCATATTTTGAAAATCTGTCTGGATGGAAAGGCGCCAACTCCTCGCCTGACAGTTTCTTCTCCTCTTTCGCAGCGTCGCTTCCATCCACCAGCCGCTTCAGCGCAGGCGCCAGCGCGTTCTTGATGTAGCCTGACACGAGGTTTATTTCCGAGAGCATCTCAGGCGCATCCTCGGCCTGCTTCCTCGCATCCGCAAGCGCGCGCTGCGCGTTCTTCAGCGTCTTCTCCCCTATCTGCCGCGCATTGATGTCCATTATCCTGCCCGGCAAATTGTGCGCCTCGTCGATTATCACGTCGCACTCGGAAAGCGGCCTGCCAAGCTTCATCAGGAACAGGCCAAGTATGGACGGCTCGAACAGGTAGGAATAGTCGCACACCGCCACGTCCGCGTCCCTCATTGCGCCAAGCGCCGCATAGTGCGCGCAATACTCCTCAAGCATCGACCTGCGCACGCTCTCCGCCGCGCTTATCGGGTCCTCAAGCAGCCTCTCAGGCACGGACGGGGCAGGGCGCGAGTATTTGCAGTGCGCGATTTCGCACAGCAGGTAGGGCGAGTCGTCCGAAGGGTCGCGCGCGCGGAGAAGGCACATCCTGTGCTTTGAGATTTTGTCTATCACGCGCAGCTTCCCGCCGCTTGGGGAATCAGGCCGCAGAGCAGCAAGCGCTTCCGCGCGGTGCCTGATTATGGCATTGCATTCAATCATTGCCTGTATGTGGTGCGAGTTCCGATGCGTCAGGAACACAACTTTCCTTCCCGCGGGAAGCGCGCTTTCCAGCGCGCCGCAAAGCGACGCCGCGGTCTTGCCAATGCCCGTTGGCGCGTTTGCAAAAAGTATTTTCCCATCGCCAGCAGCCTGCCTTGCGTCATTGTAAAAGTCGCGCTGCCCTTCCCGCATGTGGGGGTGTGGGAAAAGGGAATTGCTCGGGATTGGGGCAAAAGACATGCTATCATGCGTGTAGGGGGGGCAAAAACCTTATATAATAATGATGCGTTTCACATGCCGGTGGGGCAATATGAACAAGTTTTTCGCACTTCTTGCCGTTGCAGCCATGGTTTTCGCATTTGGCTGCATAGGCGTGCAACAGCAGGGAGGGCAAAACGGGAATGCTGCTGCCCCTGCGTCGCCTGCGCCCAAGGAAATATTCCTGGGCAACAGCGCCAACGCCCACGGCTGCAAGGAGGCATCCGGTTATTTCTGGTGCGAGGTGAAGAAGAAATGCCTCAACATTCTTGAAGAGAAATGCGAATACGACCCTGGCCCAAGCACGCTGTCCATGAGCCCGGAAATCTGCACCGGCGCCAACGGCATCATAGCGGATGGCGGCGCGTGCGCGGACGGCTATTATCCATTTGCCAATATCATTGACCCATCAGGCATCAACAGGACATGCTGCCTGGCCGGGCAGCTTCCCTCGCAAGCGGTCGGCTCCGACCGCGACTCGCACGGCTGCATAGCCTCTGCGGGCTACGCTTGGTGCGAACCGAAACAGAAATGCCTGCGCAGCTGGGAAGAGGCATGCGACGCAGGGCTCAGCCCGATAATTGGGGAAAACAGCACGGCGCCGATGATGAGCGCGGATGAATGCGCTGGCGCATCGGGAGTTGCCATGGCGTCAAATGGCATGTCTGCATGTTCAGAAGGCACCTATCCTATTGCTGAAATATCCGGCACATCAGGCGCAAAGATGTACTGCTGCAAGGGCGCAGGCGCGTATTCGCCTCCGCCTGCTGCTGCCAAATTGTGCCTTTTTGGCCTTTGTGTCGGCTGACAAGCGCCAGCTTCATTGCGCATGATATGGATGGCTGCATGATATGGGCGGAATGTTTTACTGAGAGGTGAGCGTATGAAAAAAAAGGCCAGCAATACCGGCGCACTCCCATTCATTGCCGCAGCCGTTGCGGTTGTCGCCTTGGCAGCCATTGCATTTTTTTTCCTCGGCGCGCAGCCTTCGCAATCATCTTCCCACGCGCAAGCAGGCGGCGATGCCGGGCAAAATGCCCCTGCTGCCTCGGCTGCAACAGCTGGCGCCAATGCGCCTGCTTCTGCCGACGCTTCCCAGTCTGCTCCAAAGCCAGACTCAAAGGGCTGCATGCCGTCTGAGGGCTATACATGGTGCGAAGACAAGCAGAAATGCCTGCGCGTGTGGGAGGAAAGCTGCCCAACGCTGAAAGCCATCGATGCGGCTGTCGCAGAGGGGGCGCTCAACGCTTCCCAGCAACAGGCGGGCAATATTTCTATGGCGGGCAATGCTTCCATTATATCGGCAAGCAATTCCACCCTGCCTGCCAACAATGCCACGGGGGCTGCCAACAACAGCGCGCCACTTATCGGCGGCGATTCTGCGCTCGGGCGCAACTCGCCCCCTACTCTGGTAGGCGGCGATAAAGACGTGCACGGGTGCTACACTGCGGCAGGCTATTCGTGGTGCGGGGCAAAGCAGAAGTGCATCCGCAGCTGGGAAGAAAACTGCACTGCCTCCAATGGCACCGCGCAGGCAGTGCCGCAGAATGGCTCACAGTAGGGGCAACATCTGCGCATTTATGCTCATGATATCGTAGGGGGATGGATGCCATGGACAAACCGTACAAAACAGGCAACAAGAACAGCGCGCTTCTCTTCATTATATCGGCTGTTGTGATTATAGCTGCAGTGGCCATCGCATTCGTTTTCCTCGGCGCGCAGCAGCCAACGCCTGGCGCCCAGCCACCTGGCAATGGCAAGCCCGGCGCCCAGACGCCCCCTGCAAATGGATCTCTGCCCGGAGCCGTCCCTGATGTCCATGGGTGCATTCCTGCAAACGGTTATGTGTGGTGCGAATCGACGCAGAAATGCTTCCGCCCGTTCGATGAAAACTGCTCGTCCATGCCTTCCACCCCCGCGCCGCAGCAGAACGCGGGAAATGCATCTGCGCCCGCCCCACCCTCAACGACTGGCAACACTTCGGCCTCATCTGCCCTGCCACAACCTCTTGGCAGCGGGAATGCATCCGCGCAACCCCTGCCTGCATCTGCGCCCAATATTTCTTCCGGCAACCAGGCTGTTCCCGTGCCATCGTTTGCCCTTAACATGAGCGCCAACCATGGCTGCGATTCAAGCAAGGGCTATTACTGGTGCGAGGCAAATCAAAAATGCTTCCAGCCGCCCGGAGAATACTGCCTCCCGCTTCCAGTCACTTCAAAAACTTAGCATCCCGCCTTTCTGCGGCAACTTTTCCCCGCAAGCCGCACGCCCTCTGCTTCTCAGCACTCGCTTTTCAGCAACAGGTTTTTCCGCGCAAGCCGCACTGCCTCAACTTTTTCTACTGCCTTAGCCATTCGCTCTTTCTCGACAGCTTCTTGCCGCCCATATCTCCAGGCGACAGCCATCTGTAGCCTGAAAACTCCGGCGAGGCCCTCACTGCATGGCTTTTCGCAGTGAGCTTGAAAACAAGCACCGGGATGATTGCGCGCCTCTTGCGCGTCCCAGCATTGTGCCTGCGCTGGAAAAGTATGTCGTGCACCTCTGCGTCTATTCCTGTCTGCGCGCGGAACGCCGCATGGAGCGCGGCAACTGGGTTTTCGCCAGCCATCACTTCCACGCAAGGCATCTCAAGCAATTCCTCGCCCAGCACGTTCTTCCTCGCAAGGAAAAGCGCGCGCTCCCCGTCTTCCAGCAGCCCGCAGGCAAGCGCCGCGGGCGCAGCAGGCTGCGCATGCTTTCTCATGCTTCAGACTACTTGCGAATGGTTTATAATTATGGCGCGTGTATTTGCGGCGGGAGGTATGCTATGAGATTTGTTGCACATGTTTCGATACTGCTGCTTCTGCTGGCCGCCCCGGCGTTCGCGCTGGGCTGCAATCCCGGCGCTGTTGAATGCGTCGACACGTCATCATTCCACACCTGCACCGAAATGGCATTGTGGGGCGAAACCGTTTCCTGCCTAGCTGGGCAGGACTGCATAA
>CAITKI010000031.1 GCA_903892905.1 uncultured Microcaldota archaeon
GGCTTGGGCAGGCGCGAAATGTTCGCCATTGCAAGCAGGTGGCATGCCTCGTCGCGTTCGAACACGGTGTCGTGGCGCGTGAAATAGTAGGCGCCTGACACATAGTCCTCCTGGGGCTTGATGATTGCGTGGCCGTGCCTCGGCGAAATTATCTGGTGGTGCACTCTCATGAGCGTCTCCGCTTCCACGCGCGCCTCCTCGGACTGGATGACGTGCATGTTCATTTCGTCCCCGTCGAAGTCGGCGTTGTATGGCGGGCACACGACAGGGTTGAGCCTGAATGTCCTTCCCGGGAGCACGCGCACAGAGTGGCACATGATCGACATCCTGTGGAGCGAGGGCTGCCTGTTGAAAAGCACGGAGTCGCCGTTTATGAGCTGGCGCTCTATCACATAGCCTGCGCCAAACGCAATAAGTATCTCATCGCGCGCCGTTGCGGTCACGCGTATCCTCTTGCCGTCCGTCCTCACCACGTATTCAGCGCGCGGGTAGGTGTCGGACATGATGTACTTCTTGCACTCCTCGATGTTCCACGATGTCACGCGGACGGGGATGGTCATCTCCTCTGCCACTTCCTGCGGCACGCCCACCTCGGAAATCGAGATGTTCGGGTCGGGCGAGATGACTGTGCGGGCTGAGAAGTTGACACGCTTTCCTGACAGGTTGTACCTGAAGCGCCCCTCCTTTCCCTTCAGCCTCTGCGAAAGGGTCTTGAGCGGCCTTCCAGACCTGTGCCTGGCTGGCGGGATGTTGCTCGTCTCATTGTTGAAGTACGTTGTCACGTGATACTGGATAAGCTCCCAAAGGTCTTCGATAATGAGCTGTGGCGCGCCTGCGTTGATGTTCGCCTCCAGCCTCTGGTTTATCCTCATGATGTCCACAAGCTTGTGGGTCAAGTCGTCTTCCGACCTGTCTCCTGTTTCGAGCGTGATTGAAGGCCTCACAGACACCGGCGGCACAAGAAGCGCAGTTATCACCATCCACTCGGGGCGGGCGTACTGCGGGTCAAAGCCAAGCATTTTCAGGTCCTTGTCAGGAACAGATGCGAGCCAGTCGCGAACCTCGGTTGGAAGCATCATTGCCGCGTCCTTTGAGAACGTGGTGGGGCGGAGCAGCTTTATCTCAGGTATTTTCTCCTGGCAGTGCGGGCACTTCTGCTGCTTCTTCTTCGCCTTGTTCCTCATCTCTTCCTCGATGTCCGCGTCAATGTGCGCCATGAGCTCCTCAATCTCGCCCTCCGAGATAAGGATTCTCTTGCACGAGTGGCACGTGGACTTGAGGATGAACAATATCTGCTTGGCAAACTCGGGGTGGATGACGGGCCTCACAAGCTCGATGTGCGCAAAGTGGCCGGGGCAGGAGCGAATCTTGCCTCCGCATGTCTTGCACTTCAGGCCCGGGTCGATGACGCCCATCCTGGGGTCAACCAGCCCCCCGTCAATCGGGTAGGAGTCGTCATTGTAGGTATCCGGCACCGTAATCTTCACTGACGATGCCCTCCTTATCATCTCCGGCGAGAAGAGGGAGAATTTCACGCGGTCAACCATTTTTGTTACAACCATTTGAACACCTGGCAAATTTTTCCTGCTTAAGCCTTATCCCTCAGTATCAGCCTCGGGAAAATGCCGAGCGCCTTTATTTCGTCGAGCAGCAGCTTGAACGCGTAGCTCATTTCCACTGCGTGGATGTCCTTTGCGTCCACTGACGGGTCAAGCGGGTCGTACAGGCGGTTCTTCGTGTGGTCCTGCACTGCGATTGCCCCGGTCTTTGAGGAAACGAACAGCGTGGTCTTGTCAGACTCGTCAAGCAGCCTTTCCTTGATGAGCATGGACGCGCCGTAACCAATGAGACAGTCGCGTTCCATCTCTCCGAAACGGAGACCTCCCTCTCTTGAGCGGCCTTCGGTCGGCTGGTGCGTGAGCAGCTGGACAGGCCCGCGCGAGCGGACGTGCATCTTGTTTGAAACAAGGTGGTGCAGCTTCTGGTAGTAAATCACGCCGATGAATATCTTTGTCTTGATAGCCTTGCCTGTGAAGCCGTCGTAGAGGACTTCCTCTCCGTACTCCTCAAGCCCATGCTCCCTCATTATTTTCTTCATGCCCTCGTCCGTGTCGCCTTCAAATGCAGTGGCGTCCACTATCTTTCCCGAGTAGCACGCAGCCTTGCTTCCCAGCATCTCAAGCAAGTGCCCAATTGTCATACGTGAGGGGATGGCGTGCGGGTTGATGATAAGGTCAGGCACAATGCCGTCCTTCGTGAAAGGCATGTCCTCCTGGGGCCTGAGCATTCCAATGACTCCCTTTTGCCCGTGCCTTGAGGCGAACTTGTCGCCCACTTCAGGCACCTTGATGGAGCGCATCCTCACCTTCACCAGGCGCGTGCCTGCAAGCGAGTCCGAAAGAAGCACAGAGTCTACAACTCCTCCTTCGCCCGACTTGAGCGTGAGCGAGTTCTCCCTCTTCTTCTCCTCTGTCACTCCGAAAACCGTAATCTCCTCAAGGAAACGGGGCGGCGATGTCTTGCCCACCAGCACGTCCCTCGAGTCTGCCTCGCACTCAGGCGAGATGATGCCGTCCTCGCCAAGGAAGCGGTAAGCCGATTCCTCGCGGTAGCCCGACGTCGTTGCTGCAGGAATCTCGAACTTGTCGCGCTGCCCTCCTGGGTAGCGGCGCTCTTCGCTGTCATGCGTCTTGTAAAAGACCGACCTTCCAAGCCCGCGGTTCACCGCGTTCTTGTTCATGACCACTGCGTCTCCGATATTGTATCCGTACGAGCTTGTAACTGCAACCACGAAGTTCTGCCCTGCTGCGCGCTCCGCAAATCCCAAAAGGCCGTACGCCTTGGTCTGGGCAAGCGGCTGTTGCGGATAGTATAATATATGCCCGCGCGAGTCGTTCCTCATGTTGAAGTTGACAGTGTATGTTCCCAGCGACTGCTTTGCCATGGCGCATGCCATGGTAATCCTCGGGGACGA
>CAITKI010000032.1 GCA_903892905.1 uncultured Microcaldota archaeon
AAACGGAGGATTTTTATGGGAATATTTCGTGGGCAAGGAGCCACAGAGTACCTAGTGCTCTTGGCAGAGGTTTTGATAGTTGCGCTGGTTTCAGTGGCGCTCCTGGGCTTCTTCCCGGGGATGGCGGCTGACGCCAGGATTACGCAATCGCAATCTTACTGGCGCGGCCAGGCAAGGCCTTTTGCGATACTTGAGAACAGCTTGACCGGCACAACCGGGACGCTGGTGCTCCAGAACGTGGAGGCCAACGGGCCTTACTCAATAGCCATCGGCGGAGTTGCAGTTGGGGCCGTTACATGCAATAGCACGGCGGCAGCAACATTTGCAGCAGGGGAAACAAAGACGCTATCATTGTCTGGCTGCACCAACGGCACATCTGGAGCCATCTACGACCTCCAGGTAAACATCACATACACCACGCCAAACAGCGTCAGCAGCAAGGAATACGGCACCAAGAACCTAATTGGCAAGTATGTGTAAGCAGCCCGCCTTTTTTTTCTTTTTCCTTTTTTATTTATTTCCCCTTAGCTTAGCTTTCAAGCTCCAGCGAGGAGATCTTGTTGCCATCCGAAGAATAAGCCACCGTCCTTCCAGCAAGCGCCGCTGCCTTTATTGAAAGAAGCGTTTGGGGCAGCACGCCGCCTGCAGGGAATAGCCTGAAAAGCAGGAGGGCATCGGCAATGCTTGATCGGAATTTCTCTCCGCTGATTTCGATTACTGCATCATCGCCTTCGAATGAAATGCCCTTGAACGTTCCGGCAAGCCCGCCCGGCGCGCCCTGCGCTGAAACGTGCGAAAAGCTGTTCAGGTGGAGCTCTCCTTCGCGGAAAGTTGCGCCCTCCAGCACCACTTCCATGCCTTCGCGCAATTGAGGCGCTTCGGCAGGCGGGGACCACCACACCGCGCGGCAGCACTTGCCGCCGCTGCACAATGTGAACGGGAGCATTTGTTTCTTCTCTCCGCTGCGCCTGTCCGTGTAGCTTCGCGCGCCCTCCACTTTTTCCACCGTGCCTTGCACATTACACAATCCCTCTTTGAGGCTTGCAATATCGGGCATCCTGCTTTTCCCTGCGCGCGCAATGCCCCCGTTCCTGCCGATGGAAATCTCGCCTGCGCGCACATATGCGCCGCTGCATTCTATTTCGTCGCCTGCAAAAATCCCGCCTTCTGCAATCTTTGCCTGCTCGTTCCAAAGCACGAGCGTGGCCTCGCCTGACTTGTCAGATATGTGGAGGCGCACCGTCCTCATGGTGCCGCCTGGGAACTGCTGGATGGGGAACACCCTGTCCACGCGCGCGGAAAATGAGAATGGCAGCATGGTGGCGCGCGCCTCGGAAAGCAGCATTTTTTTTTCAGTGGAGATGCCGTTTTCCAGGCACAAGAGCTGCACCGCAGCCTCGCGCGCCAGGAGCCCGCCGAATGAACTGATTTTTTCCTTCACAGCCTGCTCCAGCGCATTGCCAAGGAGCTGGGAGAGTTTCTGCTCAGGGCTTCCTTCCTGCAAAGCGCCGCCGCCCAAGTTTGCCATGGCAAGGATAGAGCCACCAATGTTTAAATTATCTGGCTGAGGATTGGCACCATGCATCACGAAATCGCAACCATCGGGCACATCGTCTACGACATCCGCAACTATGTGGAGAGGTTTCCCGAGCCTGACCACACCGCGCTCATGCGCATGCACCCCTCGGTGAGCGGGGGCGGCTCAGCTGCAAACGTGGCAGTCAACCTCGTGAAGCTGGGGCACCAATCAGGCGTGATAGGCAACGTTGCGACAGACAGGCATGGCAAGTACCTTCTTTCCGACCTCCATGCCCGCGGCGTGGACGTGTCCCAGGTGCGCGCATTTAGGGGCATGAGCGGGCTGTCCGTGATAATAATAGATGCGTCAGGCGAGGTGCGCGTGATTGAGGACCTGGGCGTGGCAGACCACCGGCGCGCAATCGACGAGGATTTCATACGCTCCTCGAAATTCCTGCACATGAGCGGCTGCGCATTCCACCTGCTGGATGCTGCAAGCAAGGTGGCGCACAAGGCAGGCATACCGATATCATTCGACCCCGGAAGGGCTGCCTCGCGCCTGGGCGAGAAAAAGCTTGCCCAAATATTTGACCGCTGCGAATTTTTGATAATAAACCGCAAGGAGCTTTTCTCCATAACCGGCTCGCGCGAGGAGGCAGAGGCCGCGCGGCTTGCCAAGCAGTACAACATGGTATGCGTGATAAAGCAGGGCGGCAGGGAGATAATCGTAAAGACCCGCGACATGTCGTCCTTCACCGTGCCGCCGTATGTCGTGAAGCCGGTGGACACGCTTGGCGCGGGCGACGCTTTCTGCGCAGGCTTCATCGCCGGCGTGGCGGAAAAGAGGAGCGTGTTCGAGTCCGTGAGGTTCGCAAACGCGGTTGCAGCCGCAAAGGTGCTGCGCAAGGGCGCACAGTCCCTTCCCTCGCGCCGCTTCATTGAGAAAAAATTCAAACTCTGATTTTGGGTGCCAACATGAAAGTGAAATGCGCAGCAGTTTTTGCCAACAGGAAAAAGCCGCAGACGGCTGCGCTTAGGCGCGAGGTGGAGCGCTTCCTGCTTGCCAGGGGCGTTTCCCTCTCAGGAAAGCCGCAGCTCGTAATCACCATCGGCGGGGACGGCACGGTGCTTTACCACAAGAAGCATTACGGCGTGCCGTATTTTGCAATAGGGAGCAATACCAGCTTCATCTGCCAGTCGACGTTTGCGAACTGGCGCGCCAAGCTTGCGCGCACGCTCCACTCCCTTCACGCTGAAAAAAGGCTCATGCTTTCCTGCAGCATAGACGGCAAGAACATGCCGCTTTCCCTCAACGAGATAGGCATCAGGAACCCCGAGCCGCGTGTCCTGTCCCTTCATTTGGCAGTCGGGAAAAAGCACTATGCCTTCAGGGCGGACGGGCTGCTTTTCTGCACGCCAACAGGCTCGCCGGCATATTGCTACTCCTGCGGCGGGAGGCAGATGAAAAAAAGCGATTCGCGCTTCCAGGCGGTTGCAATTTCCCCGTTCCGCCGCGCATTCTCCCCGCTCATGCTCGCGCGGGGCGCGCGCTGCACCTTGCGCATGAACGGCCCTGAGCGCGCGCAGTTCTTCATAGACGGGCACCTGTTCCGCTCATTCACCTCGAAAAATACGCTTCGCGTGCAGGCAAGTGCGAAGCCTTTCCTGTTTGCGAAAGTGTAGTGCAGCTTGCGCTAGCCAGCATGAAAAATTAAAAAGAGAAAACAGCGTTTACTCTTCCTCTTTCTTCCTGAACAGGAAGAAGTAAAGGAGCGCGAGCAGCACAATGAAAGCCAGCACCACGCCTATGAGCGGAAGCTGGATGCCGAATATCGGGCCAATGCTTGCCGCAAGCAATCCGCCGCTCTGCGCAGCAGTTGCAGGCGCGCCTGTCGCGGCCTCGCGGATGGTGGGCGCGTCAAACAGCGCTATCATCTGCTCGGTGAGCGGGCGGCTGAAGCTGTAGGCGTACGAGAGCCTGCCTCCCTTGGAGATGGATTTCACATGCCACTCGAAGCGAGGCTCGGAGAAAAGCACGCTGGGCCTGTCCGCGAACGTTACCTGGCTTGCGCGCGCAAGCACCGAGGATGGCACCGAGTCGAGGATGTCAAAGCCATACATCGTGGAGTTGCCAGTGTAGTTCAGGTAAAGCACGATGTCGGATTCGTACGTCTCGGTCTGCCCGTCGGTTGTCTTGTACACCGAGAAGCGCTTGGAGAAGCCGCCAGGGTAATAGACAAGCTTGGAAAAGACCAGCTCGCGGGAAGGCGCAAGGTTGACCGTGATGTTCTGCGTCACGTTGGCAGTCTGCGGGCCGCAGTAGGGCACGAAGAAGTTCGCGCTCGTCTGTTCCGTGCCCACGCTCACGTGCATGGTATAGTCGCCTGCCTGCGGAGGCGTGAAGTCAAGCGTGGCGGTGCCGGTTATTTCCTTTGAAAGCACCTTCTGGCGCAGGCTTTCGCCCATGTAGAATATGTCCACGGTGGCGTTTTTCACCGCAGAGTCATACACTATGATTTTCACCGTGCCTGCCTTGCCCGCGCAGGAGAACGACGCTGTGGTGGATGTCTTGAAGGACGAGCCGCCATTGCCGTTGCCCCCTGAGCCGCCGCTTCCGCCCCCGCCGATGGGGTTGGGCACGAATTGCGAGACCGTGACTGATGCGTTGGCCAAAAGCGGGCCATAAGCGGCGCCCACCACTGCGCTCCCTGATGCCAAAGCGGCAAAGGTGCCGTTGGCATCGATTGTGCCGACGGCTGAATTGTCCACCGACCATGCAAGGTTGGCATTCGGGAGCACGCCAAGCGAGTGGTTGCCCGAGTCATATGCAGTTGCAATGAACTGCTGGCTCTGCCCGGTGAAGAGAGCTGCCGGGTTGGGCGTGACTAATATGTATGAAATGTTCGCAGGCGGGGGCGCGGCATTCACTGTGACGGCCGCCATGTTCTGGGATGCCACGTTTGTGTAGAAGGTGCCGGTGTATAGGACCCTTACGTCGGTGGTTCCTGGGGAGAGCGCGGCAAGCACGCCCTGCGCGTCAATCGTTCCCACCGAGGCGTTGATTGACATCCAGGACAGCTCGGAGTTGGGCAGGTCGAGAAGGTAAGTGCCGTTGTGGTCGTAAAGGTGCGCAACGAACTGCTGCGTCGATCCTACCATGAGGGTTGCGGACGCAGGCGAAATCAGGATGTTGTAGGACTGGTTGCCAGGAGGGGGTGGCGGCGGGCTGGAGTTCACGGTGACGGATGCCGTTCCAACGAGCGTGGCGTTCGCGCCGGAATAGGTTGCAACAACTGCCCCGGTGCCGGATGCAGCTGCCGTGAAGAGCCCGTTTGAATTTATGCTGCCCACGCCGCCATTTGTTGACCATGAGACAGGCACGTCGGCCAGGATGCTGCCGTTCACCACGAGATAGGCGTTGAACTGTTGGGTGCTGCCGATATTAAGCGTGGCATTTGCGGGAAGCACCAGAAGATATGTTGAGGTGGAATTGTTGCCAGGGGGCGGAGGGGGGCTGGATGCCACCATCACGCTTGCTGTGCCGCTTATGCTGCCGCCCGATGCTGCATAGGTCGCAATCACCATCCCGGTTCCTGGCGCAGTTGCCGTGAAGAGCCCGTTTTGCGTCACTGCCCCCACGCCGCCTGTGGTGGACCATGTGAATGGCACGTCAGAAATGACATTGCCGTTGGCCACCAGGTATGCGTTGAACTGCTGCGCCTGCCCAACTGCCAAGTTGGCGCTGGAGGGAAGCACATAGACTGAATATGATGGAGTGACATTGCGTGGCGTGCCAATGGTGTCGGATGCATTTGACGATGGCTTTATTGCTGGGAGGGGATCGGCGGAATCCTCTTTCACAGGCGGGAGCGAGGCCGGCTTGGGCTTCACTGCCGGAAGGGGGGCAGGAGCAATGTCATTCACTGGAGGGAGAGATGTTGGCTTGGGCCCCGCTGCCGGCGCAGGAGCAATGTCTGCAGGCGGAAGCAATGCTGGCGCAGGCGCGGGTGATGGCGCAGGCGCGATGTCGGTTTTGCTTTCAGATGAGGATGAAACGGGTGCTGTGCCTGTGGAGGGAACCGCGTCAGTTGAGGAAACGGCTGCGCCTGCAGAAACCGCATCCCCTTTGCTCTCGCTTGATGCTGGAGCCGCACCACCCGATGATGCAGCGCTTTCGCCCTGGCTTGCGCCCACTGACGCGCCCGAGTCGCTTGCTGCGCTGTCGGAAAATGCTGCAAACGCAAGCGGCACCGCGAAAATCAGCGACACTAACACTGCGAAAAGAAATAATTTGCTCATCATAACCCCTCCAAACACACTTATAGTCTTTTTCTGACACAACTTGTTTATAAATGTTCGCCCGTAAACCACGAGTGAGAAAAATGGAAAACTACGACGCAATAATTGTGGGCGCAGGGCCTGCGGGCTCAAGCTGTGCTTGCCTGCTTTCCCAGCAGGGCGTGAAAGTGCTGCTTTTGGACAAGGCAAACTTCCCGCGCGACAAGGTGTGCGGCGACGCAATCGGCGGCAAGGCGCTTTCCGTGCTGGAAAGGCTTGGCGCAACCGAGGAGCTTAGGCAAAAGGGATTCCAGCGAAGCAGCGGGCTTGTTTTTTCCTCGCCCAATGGAAGCGAGGCGGAAATCCCCCTTGCTTCCGCCAACTCCGGATTTGTGTGCAAGCGCAGGGACTATGACAACATAATTTTCCAGCGCGCGAAAAAGGCGTGCACCGCAATTGAAGGAGCAGAAGCGACAGATGTCCTTCGCGAAGGAAGCCGCATTTGCGGCGTGAAAGTGAAAATGGCGGACGGCAGCCTCCAGGATTTTTTTGCAAACGTCGTGATTGGCGCGGACGGCGCGACCTCGCTTGTGGCGCGCAAGGCAGGCGTTTTCTCATCAAAAGCAGCGCACACCTGCTCCGCGGTGCGCGGCTACTACAAAGGTGTGGGTGGCTTGCGCGGAAACGTGGAGATACATTTCCTCCCCGAGTGCATGCCAGGCTATTTCTGGATATTCCCGCTATCAGTTGACGAGGCAAACATCGGAGTGGGAATGCTTCTCTCAGACATGCTTGCGCACAAGAAGAATTTGCAGAAGGTGCTGGAGGACTGCATGAAAAACAAGCGGTTTGGCAGCAGGTTCTCAGGGGCGCAGCTGCAGGGTGCAGTCGGCGGCTGGAGCATCCCGCTCGCCTCCGCGCACCGCGCCTGCTCTGGCAATGGCTTTGTGCTCATTGGAGATGCAGCCTCGCTTGTGGACCCGTTCTCAGGCGAAGGGATTGGCAATGGCATGCTGAGCGCCTCAATTGCCGCCGCAACTCTTGCAGAGGCGGCGAAGGCAGGGCAAGTGGGCGAGGAGAAGTGCAAAGAGTATGAGCGCGCGCTCTGGCTTGAGATTGGCAATGACATTGACAGCTCCTACGCGCTTCAGAAGCTGGGAAAACTTCCATTCCTCCTCGACGTTGCAATTGGCAAGGCAAAGAAAAGCGAAAAGCTTCGCGCTGAGCTTTCAGGCATGATTGCAAGCCGCGAGGCGAAGAAAAAGGCATCCGACCCGCTGTTTGCGATAAAGCTGCTGCTATCCTAGCTAAGCTAACCGGAAATAAAAAATAAGAAAGAAACTCACTGCTTCTCGTCTGAAGAATACGTGATGTCGTGCAGCATGCGCTTGTAGCTGTGAAGCTCCTCGGGCTTGAAGAAGCGCGCCACTTCCTTCTGCGCGGTCTCAATCGAGTCGGACGCATGTATCACGTTGCACTGCATGGAAAGCGAAAAGTCGCCGCGGATGGTGCCGGGCAGCGCCTTCCTTGCGTTGGTGGGGCCGCACATGTCGCGCGTCACCTGCACCGCATCCTTGCCCTCGACCACTGCCACCACTACGGGGCAGGAGGACATGAACGCAGCGATGCCTGGGAAGAACGGCTTGTCGGCAATGTGCGCGTAGTGCTCTTTCAGGAGAGCTTGGCTAAGCGTCACCATTTTCATGCCTGCAATGGAAAAGCCGCGCTCCTCAAAGCGCGAAAGCACTGTTCCCACAAGCCCGCGCTGCACTGCGTCGGGCTTGAGGATGATAAGCGTCCTCTCCATTTCAGCACCTCACTTCTTGGCTTCTTTTTGCGCCTTGAGCTTTGCCTCGATGTCCTTGGCAAGCGCGGACTCCTTCTTCTCGGGGGCCTTCTTGTCGGATGACAGGACGAGCGTCTTGCTTGTCCACTTCATCAGCCTGCCCTCGCGCTTGAGCTTTTGCGAGTTGCGCTTGCACTTGCTTGAGCAGAAGTTGAGCGCAGTGCCGTCTTTGAGCACGTATATCTCGCCGGTGCCCTTGAGCACCTCGTTGTTGCAGAACGAACAATATGCCATATGTACACCTTACCGATTGCTTACTTGGCCTTGATTTCCTTGGCCTCGCGCTCAGTCTCGAGAAGCATCATGATGTCGCCTCTCTTGACCGGGCCCTTCGCGTTCCGCCTGATCACGCGCCCCTTGTCCTTGCCGTCAAGGACCTTGCACATGACCTGGTAGACTTCGCCGTGGATGCCGGTCTTGACGACCACTTCCACGACCTCGACTGGTATTGCTGATTGAATAGCCATTCAAAACACCGTTCACTCCTTCTTCGGAGCTGCTTCCTTTTTCGCCTTTGGCTCCTTGGGCTTGCCTGCCTTCTTTTCCTTGGCGGGCTTTGCAGCTTCAGGCTTTGCCTCGGCAGGAGCGGCTTCCTTCTTCTCCTCGTGCTTGTGCTCGTGCTTCTTCTCCTCCTTTGCAGCAGGGGCAGTCTTCACGGGCGCGTGCTTGGCGACCTTCTCCTGGACGCTTTTCACAAGCTCGGCTGCGTTGCCGGGCTTCTCGATTGCGATTGCTGCGCACGTGACTGGAAGGCCTGCGGCGGTGCCGAGCTCCTTCTTTGTCGTGACGTAGCAGTATGCGATGTTCTTCTCGCCGCAAAGCATGGGCAGGTGCATGACCACTTCCTCGGGGTCAACATCCTCTGCGATGACCACGAGCGTGGCCGTGCCTGACTCAATGGACTTTGTAGCCTCGTTCGCGCCCTTGCGGATGCGCCCCGTGTCTGCTGCGACAGTGATTGCCTCTAAGGCTTTTGCCTTGACGTCGGCCGGGGTTTCAAACTTCACGTAACTTTTTGACATAGTTCCACCTCAATTCCCCATGCTTGGCACGGGGAGTTTCATAGGCTCTTGGAAAAAGAGCAGACGGGTTAAGGGGGGATGGATTTAAAAGAATACTGGCAACCAAGCCGGACATGACAGGCAAGCCTAGCTCACAGTCCATGCTGCCCATCTTCCTGGTGGTGTTCATAGACCTATTGGGCCTGGGCTTGGCAATACCCATACTTGCACCCATGTTCTTCGACGTGCAGCATGGCGTGCTGCCTGCCGGCTACAGCACGGAGATGCGCGGCATACTGCTCGGTCTTATTATTGCGATATACCCCCTTGCGCAGTTTTTCGGCGCCCCCATCATCGGCGCGCTCTCCGACCACCGCGGGCGCAAGCCCGTTCTCCTGATTTCGCTTGCAGGCACTTTCATCGGGTACGTGACTTTTGCCGCAGGCGTGCTTTGGGGCAACGTGCCCATGCTTTACCTCGGCAGGATGATTGCGGGCTTCACGGGGGGCAACCTCGCCACGGCGTATTCCGTGATTGCGGACATTTCAGACGAGAAGAGCAAAACGAGGAATTTCGGGCTGGTGGGCATGGCATACGGCGTAGGCTTTGTCATAGGCCCTTATGTCGGGGGCCAGCTGTCCGACCCGTCCGTGGTGCCGTGGTTCAACTTCGCCACGCCGTTTGCCGCAGCCGCGCTCCTGTCGCTCATCAACATCGCCATGGTCAGGTTCATGTTCAGGGAAACGCTGAAAACGCGCGTGCACACGCCGGTCAGCCTCACCATGGGCTTTGCCAATCTCAAGAAAGCGGCGCAGCTTCCGAAGCTTCGCACCATGTTCATAGTGATATTCCTTTACATGTTCGGCTACACCATGTACACGCAGTTCCTGTCAGTGTATCTCATTGAGCGCTTCAACTTCGGCACTAGCCACATCGGCGACATCTATGCATTCATCGGGATTTGCATCGCGCTCACGCAGGGGCTGGTAACGCGCCCGGTCTCGCGCCGCTTCACCTCGGAGCAGGTGCTGCAGGTTTCCTTCCTCGGCCTTGCAATCGCGGTGGGCGCGGTGCTTTTCGCAGCTGACGCCAGCCACGTGTACTTCTTCATACCCTTTGTCGCGCTGTTCGCAGGGCTAACGTATCCCAACACCACCACTGTGGTCTCCAACCTCGCAGGCAGGGACTCGCAGGGTGAGATAATGGGGATCAACCAGTCCGTGCAGGCTGCCGCGCAGGCAATCCCGCCAGTCATTGCCGGCGTGATAATAGGCTTTGGCGTGACGCTGCCCATACTGTGCGCAAGCATCATTGTTTTCTGCTCGTGGGTGGCGTTCATGGTCGCCATGCACTACCGCCAGCGCGAGAAGTTCCACGAGGTCTGAGCGCAACTCATCACCTGCTTTTTTGCGCGCCGCTTTAGTTAGTTTTAAAATACATTCGTGGCAGGAAGGGGAAGTGGAAATGTGTGTGGAGGTGCGTTTGATGTTCAGGGACAACAGTTTTTCCGGCTATTCCGATTACAGCAAGCCCAACCGCGCGCTTGAGGCAGCCATTGCGATTGCAGAGGTAAGCTCGTTTTTCCGCGCAGTTGGCGAAACACTCGGCATTGTGAAGGTGCGGCCTCTTGGCGGGAAAAAGCCTGAAGGCAGCAATTTTTGGGGAAAAATCAAGAACGCCCAAAAGAGCATGATTGGCGCAATAGACAGGCTTGCCGGCGTTGAAAATAATGAAAAGGGCAAATGGAAAGTGCGCGCGGCAATCATTGGCGCCATCGCAATCCCAATAGCAATAGTCGCAATTGTAATAGGGTTCCACGCAAAAGAGGCAAATCAGGGGCAGGGAAAGAAAGTGCAGGAGAAAATCGCGCCTGCGCCGCGCAAGGCGACAGGAATGCAGGTGCACAAGAACGACGCGCTTTACCAGATGGCATTTGGCAGCGCGCAGAGAAAAACATTCGTGCTTGCTTCGCAGCAGCCTGCAGCGAAATCAAGGCAGCCGGCTGCAAACAGGATTTCATAAGGGGTGTATAGATGGCAGTCAAGGCATATTTTGTGTATCCTGAGTTTGCAAAGAAGATGGATGATGGCAACAGGCTCACCCGCGCGCTGGGCAAGGCGCGCCACTATTTCTTCCACAAATACTGGAAGAGCGGCTTTGACACCCACCCGAAGCAGAAGCTCGCGCTTGCAAGGCTGGACACTTTCATGGCGGAAAACA
>CAITKI010000033.1 GCA_903892905.1 uncultured Microcaldota archaeon
CCGAGCTTGAGTCCGCGCACATCCTTGCGCACGACACGCTGCAGGTGCTTGCCACGAGCGGAGACATCCAAACGGGAACTGCGCCCGCACAGACGTACCTTGAGAGGATATTGAGGGATGACAGCTCCGCAGACATCCCGGACATAATGAGGAGGGTGGCAGGAGGGGGAGACAGCGCATTCTACCGCCCCATAATACCGAAAGGCTATGGCTACAAGCTGCAATACCTGAACCTGGAGGGCGTGCAGCAGCCTGACACGCCGGAGGACTGGAAGACGCTTTACGATGCAGGGGCAGATGCCCAATCCGACCGCTATGGCAAGAATTACACCAAGCTGCAGGCGTCCGCGACCACCTTCCTGTCAGTGTATTTATTCAGGCCCATGCCTGGCGAGTCGCCTTTCTGCCATGCAGGATGCACAGGCTATGAAATAGGCGAAAACGGGAACCCCACCCGCTCCAAGCCGTGCGACACTACGCCTTGCAACACCACAAAGTCAAATTTCCGGGCAGGCAACAACACCATAAGGGTGGTAAGGCTGATAGTCTATACGTGATGGTAATATGGCAAAAACAGCAAAGAGAACAATGAGCGGCTTCTTCTTCGCAGTCATGGCACTGGCCATGCTGTCCCTTGTGCTGATGACCGTGCAGGTCTGGGTCAAGACGTTCGAGCAGTCGGATTACAATTCCTCGCAGCGCTTCAAGGGAGAGGCGATGAGATCTGTCCTTGCAAGCCTGTCGGACCAGACGCTCACTGATTTCGCAAACGCATCGGCATTCTACGCGACTTCCAAGCTGGTGAACTACACGTCGAACCAGGGGCAGGGACTGGGGGCTGTGCCTGGCAACTATGAAACGGATAACCCTAACACCGGGCTTGTGGAGTCCACCGCCATCGGGCTCATGATAAACGGCAGCAGCCCGTCAAATTGGGTGCCCGGGATAGAATACAGCCCAGAAGAGAAAAACTCATACACGCTTGCAGGGTGGCAGAACAAGACGGACGCGGCTGCAAACGCAATGGGATTCGACATCCAGTTTTCAGATGCCAAGAACTTCAGGTATTACCAGATTGACACCTGGACAGTGGGCGTTTCATTCGACATGGAGATGAACATCACGGATGCAGAGGGCACCATGCGCCAGGGCAAGGCAATGCACGCCGAGAGCAGCTTCCCGATATCGGGCTTCCTGGACCCCATGATAAGCCGGGATGACATGGAGCACAGGAGGGTGTCACGGGACCAGGCAACCGAGAAGCAGATTTTCAAGCAGGACGCATACAACGAGCCTGCGAATGTCGCGCCAAGGCTGATGAACGACAGCACGACCTCGCCTGGGAGCGGCACGGACATAGAGGGCAATGGCTGGTTCTTCGGGCCGATTACAGAGCTGTACCCAAATGAGATAAGCACGCAGAGCGCGGTGGAAGCGGCCTCGGGAACGGTGACAGGAGTCAACACCGGCAATATCAAGCAATATGTGCTTGTGAGCCCTTACAACAACGGCAGCGTGGCAAGCGTTGCCGATTCCTATGGCGCGGTTATCCTCACTGAAGCGCCATTGCTTAAGAGGATGGTGGATGCGAACGGATGCAATGTCACAAGGCAGACTCGGTGCCTCAACTGCATGGAAAGGACAGTGGCAAGCCCAGGATGCACGGACAACGGGTGGGGAACATTCGTTGGCAACAATCCAGTGCATGTGCCTGTCATTGTGGCGACCAATTGGCTCACGAATGACGTGACTGCTGTAGCCAGGGCGCAGGCAGATGGAACCCCGCTTATCGACCACTTTGTACTGATTGACAATGAAAAGGAGAACAGCCCGGAAAAGATGCAGGGGTACCATAGGATATGGGACATCACAAACCTTCGCGACATGGCAATATGCGGCTTTTATGTGAA
>CAITKI010000034.1 GCA_903892905.1 uncultured Microcaldota archaeon
CATGTGGAGAAAGGCGCGGAATGGCACCAGTATAAGGGAGAATTTCTCCTTGTGCTTGAAAGTGCGCATATCAGAAAGCGCAACATGCGGCACAAGCCCGTCCTGCCTTGCTTTTTTTTCAAGCACGGCAAGCATTTTGGAAGAGATGTCAATCCCATATGCGTCCACGCCTGCTGCAAGCAGCGGGAGATAGATACGCCCTGAGCCGCAGCCCACTTCAAGCACCTTTCCCTTTGCCTTTTTTGCTTCGGAGATGTAGAATTTCTTGTCGCGAAGGATGCGTGTAGAATGCGTGAGGTCGTAGTGCTTTGCAATGGAGTCGTAGTCGGCCATGCGCTCACCATTCTATCTTCTTTATTTTCGCGTGCTCACTTGCCAGTATCTGCTGCTCGGCAAGCTTCCTGCATACGGCCATTGCCTCGCGCACGCTGCCTTTCTCGCCTGTTGCGCCAGCAGCCATCTCATGCCCGCCGCCATTGCCTTCCATCACTTTGCCCACATCGAACATTATCCTGTCAAGCTTCACGCGCCCCTTGAGCGTGTCGCGCATGCGCGCGGAGATGCGCCCGCTCTCTGCCTCGCAGCCCACGAAGGCGACGTCTGCCCCAAGCGAGGTTAGAATGTCTGCGAAATGCGCCTCATGTGACTTTGCCATGCCAAGCGCGATGATGTGCTCGCCTGCGCGCTCTGCTGACACTGATGAGCATGAGCGTACTGCCTCCAGGCGCTCGGTGAAAGCCTCGGGCGCGTGCGAAAGCGAGAGAAGCTGAGAGTAGGAGAGGCTGGAGCGCGAGAGCAGGTCGCTGGCAGCTTTGAAAGTGGAAGGAGTGGCGCACTTGAAATTTGCGCTGTCCGCAATAATTCCTAGCAAAAGCGCGATGCAGGAAATTTTGTCCTTGGGAGAAAGCAGGAAGTAAAGGATTTCGCACGTCGAAGAAGCGGATGGGTCGTTTATCACTTTCTTTGCCACTACTTCGCCCCCCAGGCGCACGTGGTGGTCTATCATCAGGTCTGGCTGGATGCCTGCCAGGTGCGGCAGCATTTGAGGAGACGAGGAGTCAAGCACAACTATGAAGTCGCCCGGGGCGCGCTTGAGGTCGGAAAAGAGAGTGTAGGGCGTGCCAGTGTAGTCAAGGAGCTTGCGCGCGGCAGAAGTGGGCTTGTCAGGAGCAGCAATGAGGGACTTTTTGCCAAGCGCGCGGGAAAGCGCAATCGCGCCGCCCACTGCGTCCACGTCGCCTAGCGAGTGGAATGTGATTATGATGCGCTTTGCCTTTGGCGCTGGAAATTTTGCCATTTTCTCCCGCTAGTGAAACTGAGGGGAAGTTTAAAACACTGATTGCGCGGGCAAATTATCTGAGCTTTCCCTCTCTGAGGGCTTTCTCCAATTCGTTGCGAAGCTCGTCGTACCTCGGGCGCATCTTTGTCTCCTGCTTCTCAAGCACGGAAACGCGCATCTCGAACAGTTCGCGCTTGTCCTTGAGGTCGGATGCTGCATCTGCCTTGTTCGTCTCGATAAGAAGCGGGCCGATGTAGCGGTAGATGCCGCCCTTGTCGGACTTGGCAAGCTCGCTCTCCGCCATCTTTATCTCCTCGGACTGCATGATGAGCTGCTGCTTCTGGCCCGAAACCATCTGCAGCTGGCGCTGCAGGTCCTGGAATTCCATCAGCTTTTTTTGAAGTTCGTCCGCATTGCGAAGCTGCTCAGCCATAAACATCTCCTCCTTCAGTCTGTATTTTCCTCGACATCCTTAATAATGTGCATGAGGCGCAGGTACGAGTTGAGCGAGGCGCGAAGCGACACGGGGTCGTCCGCCTTTATTTCCACGCGCACGCTTTTCCCTGAAAGAAAAACGCGCGAGCCTCCGCGGTGCGAGAAATCCGCCTCAGACAAGAGCGCGTCGTACGCTGCTTTTGCCGGCTTGGCAGAAGGGAAGGTGAGGGTAAGCACGGCGCTTCCTGACACTTTCCCTTTTTCCATTGAGCCAGCCTTCTCTAGTCTGTCTTGACTTCGCGCGCAAGAGGCTCCCTCACCTTGTAAAGCACGCGGTGCGCGCAGTGCGGGCAGCGCGTGGACTTGGTGTCCAAAGTCTCAATCCTTTTCTTGCATTTTGGGCAAACGTACATCAAACTACCTCGTCTTGTATTCCTTTATCAGGCGCGCCGCCACGTCCCCTGAGGGCGTGGAGAGCGAATAGGTGCCGCCTGCGAAGACTGCGCCGCAGGACTTGCATTCCCAAAGGGAGTTTCCCTGGCGCTTCACCTTCTTCTTGCCGCATGCGTTGCACACGAAAAGCGTGCGCCTCAGCGTGTCCATGCTGTCCGCGCGCTTTCGCAGCTCTGCTCCGGATCTTACGTCTCTTTTTGACATATCAAATCACCGTGTTTAGTCGCCGAGCAGGGCGCGCAACTGCTTGCCCTTCTCAAGCGAAATGTCGAATAGCTCCATTATTTCCTTATCGTTAACCGCGCCCCAGCCGCCCTTCTGCGCAGCCACGAGGCTGCTTGGCGTGGTGGCAAGCGTGAGGCGGCAGTCCATTCCCTTCTCCTCGTCAAGCGAGGGGTCGAGGAATGCCTTGTCGCCAAGCTTGCCGAATGTGCAGGTGACCACTTTCTCCTTGATTGGCACCTTGCCGACAAACTCGCCGCGGATAATCTTGCCTTCCTCCACCTTTGGCATGCGCGCTGACAGGAGCGCGCTCATTGCGGCAAGCGCCGCAGTGTCGATAAGATTGCCGTCGTGGTCGAGGATGAAGAGGTCGATGTAGACTGCGAGCACCTTCTCCTCGTCGATGTAGAACGAGCTGAGGTCTATGATGTTCGCGCTCCTGATGCCGCGGTCGACAACGCGCGCAAGCTCGATTGCCTCGTCGGATGGCGGGCCTGTCTCGAACAGGTGCGATGCAAGGGGGAGCAGGTCTGCCGATGTGGAGAGCACGCCTTCCTTTGGCCTGTCAGGGAACGGCTTGGCAACGTCGAACTTTATGCCTGCCATCACCTGGCTCTTGCCGATGGAGACTACTGCTGAGCCCTCAGGGTTC